>SIAQ01000185.1 GCA_009697105.1 Gemmataceae bacterium
GAAAAACGGGCCACACGGGGAAAAAAATCGGCGGCGGGCCGCTCTCTTAACTCCATGAAAATCACCGTGAATACGACCACCCTCAACAGCGAGCAGATGAAGTTCTTGTCGCAACTCGGGGAGTTCAATGACGACCTATGGATAGCGGGCTGCGACCCTTTTGAGTTCGACGAAGCAATGGATTGGCTCAGGTGAGCCGGTATTGATGACGTTTTTGTCGAGTTCGGTGGGTAGGCCCGCCTTGCGCCACTGGTGCCAGGGGAATGAGTTGAGGGGGTGAGTGCGCCTAAATTTTTTCCTCCAAAGCCATCGAAATTTCTGCCACTATTCCGCCACTTTTTCTGGGTCAGATTGGGTCGAAACGGGCCAAATTGGACAACTTTTGGACACTCGAAGCATCACGCTGCACTTGACGTAAAGCCTTTGCCTGCCTAGAAATATTCGAGCGTCTTTGACAAGTTGGAGAAGCGTGGGCTTGTGAATGGGGTTCAGGAGGTCGGAGGTTCGAATCCTCTCGCCCCGATTTGCAAGAGCCGTTGACAGCAATTGTCAGCGGCTCTTTTCTTTTGTCCCCGCATAATGTTACGTCGAATCCGCGAAATCAACGATGTCGTGGTGCCTGAATCGAATTGAGCTGCCGGTTGTGGCAGGGTCGTGACCACTCGGAACTCGCCGCCTCAGCGTGATGACGCGCGCGACCGCAGCCGTGCGGGAGCGGTGGGTTACGATGGTTACATTGGCGTCAAATCGTCGCTGATACTTCCGGCGCTGGGGTCACCGCCCGCGTTCCGTCAGCAGGTACACCGCGAAGGATGCCAGCCAGTGTTCGCCGGCGTAGTCGCCGCTGGCGACGTGACGCAGGGCGGCGTCGGCGTGGCGCTCGGCGGCTGTCAGCAGTGCGGTTCGCGCGGGTGCGTCCTGGGCCAAGGCTCGTGCGATGCCCAGCATGCACCACGCTCGGCTCAAGTTTAAGCCATCCAGGTGGACGATCTGCGGGTCGCTTCGGTCCGTCACTGTCGCCGGCGTAAACAGGCTTTTCGGCTCGCTCTTGGCCAGGTTCGGCAGGTAGCGGTCGAGCCATTTCGCAAATGCATTTGCTGGGAGGACACGGCGCATCAAATCGGCTTCCATTAAACTTGGCGAAAAGAAGTCGGCGCCGTCCGGCTCCCATCGCGAAGGCGCATCGTGATCGTTGCCATAATATGCGGTGCTGCGTGCGACGATCAGGTCACGCAGTTGCTTGTGGTCCGTGGCGATCGCGTAATCGAGTGCAAACGCCAGGCCGAAGGCGGTGTTCGGATGCACGCCGCTGCGGATCGGATAGGTTTGCTTGGGCAGAAACGCGACATAGCGGGCGACCATCGTGTCAGAGAGCGGCTTAAGGTTTTTCGCCCACGTCCTCGCATCGGCGTCATCCCAGGTATGTAGTTCCTCGGCGAGTTTTAACAGCCAGGCCCATCCATAGGTGCGTTCGAACGATTGGCGATTGGGTTGCGCGAAATAGTCGGCCTCAGCCTGGAGGTTCTTTGAGGTCAGATGTTGATTCAGAACAGCGCGAATCCGGTCGCGTTCCGGGATGTCGGGGTGAAGTCGTAACAGGCGAACGAGCATCCAATGACCGTGTACGGAGGAATGCCAATCGAAGGAACCGAAGAATGCGGGATGAAACTCGCGTGGGCTTTTGACGTCGGCCTTGCCGTTGAGCACCGTGCCAGGCTTGTTCGGGTATTCTTGCTGAATGCCTTTGAGGGCCAGCTGTGCGAAGGCAGTAGCCTGCTTGGGCGTGATGCGTAGGTTGTCCATGCGTGGAGCGTCCTTGGTTTGTGCGAATGCGAAAGCAACGACGAGAAGCAGGTGAGTCATGGTTTGAGGACCTTATTTACTTGGGCAAGGCTATGTTCGCTTAGCGCACGCATTGGATACTCCGAGCGCTAGGCTGCAAGCGAAAGAGGCAAACAATCGATTCGCCTCCCATTTGTTTTTGAAACTCTTGCGTTATAATAACATAATCATGATCAGGTTGGTTTTTCAACCAGGACAGTTTTTGGGAGAACAGGCATGGGCCTCTTGAACTGGTTGTTCGAGCGAAAAAATGCGACGGCATCGACAAATAGCTGGCGAATCGGCGATCGCGTGCTGGCCAAGAAGATAGATTCTTACTTCTATCCGGGACAGGTACGCGAAATCTCCGAAGTCGGCTGCCTTGTCGTATTCGACGACAACGACGCCGGGTGGGTGCATTACGCGCATGTCATCTCGCCCGATGTGCGCATCGGCAGTCGCGTCTTTTGTCGAAATAAACAGGTGCCGAACTTCGCTCCTGGTACGGTCAAACAGCAAAAGGGCGAAACGATCCTCGTGTCCTACGACCACGGCGACGAGGAGTGGACGAGCGTCAGCATGGTTCGCGTGCAACGGCCCATCGCGCCGGTCAGCCCCGAGGCGTTGGCCAGCGCTAATGTGCCAGTCAAACAGATGCTTGACCTGGGTGATGCCGTCAAAGACAGCAACTGGCGAGTCGGTGATCGTGTCCTTGGCCGCTGGATGGATTACTTCTGGTACCCCGGCACTGTGCTGAACCTTGGCGAGCGCGGCATTCATATTCTCTTCGACGACGGCGACCAGCGCGTGGTGCAAGATAACCAGATCATGCCGCTCAATGTCGAAGAGGGCGAGGAAATATTCATCCGTCCCAAGACGGAGCCGCAAAAGCTGTACACCCCGGCCACGGTCACGCATGCAGATGACGAACGCCTGGATGTGGAACTAGAGGACGGCGAAGCGGAGCAGAACACGCGTGTCTCGCGTGCTCGTTTTTGGCGCTGCCCCGTTGGCGTCGGGGCCTTCACGCTGCAAGACGGCGATCGCGTCCTCGCCTACGACAGCGATGAATGCATCTACCCCGCCGACATCGTGATGATCGAGGACGATATCCGCATCATCGTGCAATACCTCGATGGCCTCGAACGGATGTTGACGCCGGAGCTCATCAACCGCTTCGATCTTAAGCAAGGCGCGAAGGTCGAATGCCGATGGGCGGGCGGTCCGCATTTCTTCCCGGGCACGCTTGACCGCATCGAAGGCGAGCGCATCTATGTCAAATATGACGACGGCGACGACGAATGGACGAGCCTTAGATTGTTGCGTCTGCCCGCCAAGCGACCGCCGATGGGATAATCTTCATCGAGATTTGTAGTGTGGATCAAGCGTCAACACCGACGCAACAGACGCTCGCGGGTGCATGGTGCGCTGGCGCTTGACGCATCTTGCGAACGATTCAATGGACCGCACGAAGTATCACGTCTTTCCATTCTCCATTCGCGTTTGTAACAATAGAACACACGTTGCACGATTGCTACCCCCGCACGCTGAACGAGAGCACATTCCCCATGAGCACCGACCCAGCAGCCAGGCCGACGAATGTTCGTTACATCATCCTTGGCCTGACCGTGTGCGTGGCGGTGCTGCTTTATCTCGATCGCTTCTGTCTTGGATTTGTCACGCCGTACATTCGCGAAAATCTTCGCTTGACCGACTTTCACGCCAACTTTCTTCTCGGCGCATTCTTTTACACGTACGCTTTTGGCCAAATACCCTGCGGCTGGTTAAGCGATCGGTTCGGCACCCGCGTCACCTTGGCGGCGTACCTGGCGATCTGGTCGATCCTCACGGGCTTTATGGGTTTCGCCAATAGCTTCGGGATGCTCGTGCTCTTTCGGTTTGGTTGCGGCCTATTCGAGGCCGGTGCTTATCCCGCCTGCGCAGGCCTAATCCGGCGTTGGATTCCCTACGAACGCCGTGGCCTGGCGAGCGGCTTCGTATCGATCGGCGGGCGTCTCGGCGGAACCATTGCGCCGGTCGTGACGGCGTACCTCATGGTGATGTTCATGCCGGTGTCGCATTCCTCGCGTGTGGAGGGCGAGAGGGATATGCTCTCGCCAGGCAAACTGGCCCGCGACGTATTGCTGCAGGTCGACGAAGGGAAGAAGTTGCCGGACATCGTCCAAAAATTGGCGCCGCGCCTGCAGAAAAGTCTTTCCGCGGGTGAACGTGCCTTGCTCGAGCGTATCGCCCGGAAGCCTGAAGTGATGACCGACAGCGAGAAGCAATCCCTGGTGACGATCCTGAATCGCTGGTTCGCCGACGCGGATCTTTTTGCAGGAATCGATCTCGTGCCGCTTCATCCCAAGCTCAGCAAACAGGCGATCGAATTGCTCAAACCGACCGATGCACCGCGCTCGACAGAGGAAATTCAACGGCGGAATCGACTCGTACTCGAGGTCCTCTACCGTGACAGCATTCGCAAGCTCAGCGGCGATAGCTGGCAGCCGGTGCTGCTCATCTATGGCGCGATCGGCGTCGGCCTGGCGGTCATCTTCTTTCTCTTTTATCGTGATACGCCGCGTCAGCATTTCATGGCCAACGAAGCTGAAGCGCAGCTCGTCGAATCGCATGAGAAAACCCACGAGACATCCGCGCCGCCTCTGCCCGCGGGCGTGCTTTGGGGGCGTATCCTACGCAATTCCGGCATGTGGGCGAGTTCGTTCGTGCAGTTCGGCACGAACTTCGGCTGGATCTTCCTCGGCAGCATGATGCCAACGTATCTCGAACGCGTCTACGAGGTTCCCGAAGTCGAACGCGGCTGGATGTCGAGCCTGCCGTTCCTCATTAGCCTGCCGATGATGATCTTCGGCGGCGCCTGGACCGACTGGATGACGGCACGTTTCGGCGCCTACTGGGGCCGATGTATCCCGCTGGCCTCGACACGCTTCATCGCTGCCTCGGCTTTCATCATTGCAATTTATCTGAACGATCCCTGGCAGATCACCGTGGTCTTCTGCTTCTTTTCCGTGTTCAGCGACATGGGGCTTCCTGCTATTTGGGCCTACAACCTCGACGTTGGCAAACGCAACGTCGGGTTAGTGTTGGGTTGGGGCAACATGTGGGGCAACCTCGGCGCCGCCGTCTCGCCCATGGTGCTTGGCTTCGTGCTCAAAGCCTACGTCGATTTCGACGGCACATTCACCAAAGAGGATGCGCGGACAGGGTACAACGCCGTCTTTGTCGTCTCAGCAATCGTATTCGTAGTTATCGGTGTCATCTCATTCTTCGTGGATGCGACCAAGCCGCTCGAACCGAACGAACCGGCGAAAGGAATCGCCTGAATCGTTGACAGACACACCAACCCGAAGCGTCAGCGAAAGAGGATAGTATGGATCGCGATACGATAATGATGATCGTCGTAGGTACCCGTTGGGCTACGGACCTCCGGAGGCCTTTGCCCGCACTCACCGTATACCGTCGTGGTGAGGTTGATACCGAATGGCAGCTTGAACAGGGCGGTTTGATTATTCAGCCTGCGGCACGCCGAGAAGGTTCAGGGCTTGGG
>SIAQ01000186.1 GCA_009697105.1 Gemmataceae bacterium
TCAAAATCGCAAGTGCGATGGTTTCCCCGGCTGGATCACGCTCTGGCGTGGCTGGCAGAAGCTTCAGGCCATGGTCGACGGTTATCGCGCCGCCCAACGCAAAACGAAAAAAAAGTTGTGGTAAAACTTAAGGCGCCAGCGAAGGGCCAAGCGTTGCCCTTCACTGGCGCTCAGGCTCGGAAAAGCAGAGACGCGCTAAACAACACGCAATCAATGTCCGCCCGTGTCGTGGGTACCGATCTGTTCGGTGAGGTAGTTCTGCAGCCCGACGGCTTCAATCAGGCAGAGCTGCGTCTCCAGCCAATCGACGTGGCCTTCCGATTCGGTGAGGATTGGCGCCAGCAGTTCGCGCGTGCCGTTGTCGCCGAGTTTGGTGCACAGTTCAATTGCTGCGTTGTACTGTTTGACGCCGCCTGTCTCGAGCTTGAGATCGTTCTCGAACTGTTCCTTCACGTCCGTGCCGACACGGATCACGTCATAGCGGGCGATTTCCGGAACGCCTTCGAGAAACAGGATGCGGTCGATGAGCTTCTCGGCATGCTTCATCTCGCCCATCGATTCCTCGTAGTGCTTCTTGCCCAGGAGCTTGTAGCCCCAGTTCATGCACATCTTGGCCTGTACGAAATACTGATTGATGGCGGTTAGCTCAATCGTCAACGCACGGTTGAGAGCCTCGATTACTTGCGGGTTGCCTTGCATGGTTTGTCTCCTCGCGAATTAGGTCAATTTCTGGTTTTGGCTATTGTATGAACCAAGCTATCAGCTATCAGCTATCAACTTCCAGCCAAAAAAAACTCGCGAAGCGATCTTCCTGAACTGCATGGATGAAAGCTGATAGCTTTCGCCGCTACTTCGGCGGAATCGATTTGCCATGCGGATCGTTCGGCGGTTGATCGAGGGTGGTGGCGAGTTCATCCTGCAACTCGGGGCCGATGTAGTGTTCGATGCGGGCCGCGATTGAATGGACATGATCGGCGGGGACGTCGAGCACGGCGCCGGCATAGGATTCCCACAAGCGATGCGAACGCACGAGATTTCGGGCGGTGCGTCTGCCGGTCTCGGTCAGCGTCGGCAGACCGATCTCGCTGGTCGCCAGTAGGCCGCCCTGGATGAGCTTGCGATGGGCGTAGCCGATGACCCACGACGACAGCCCGTGGTCCTTCAACGCCAGCGAATAGACCGCGACACCGGCCTCCTCGGCGCGAAAGAGCGTGGCCAAGATTTCTTCCTCGGCGATACGCACAGACAGCAGCAGGTTACGCCACCATTTCGCGATCAAGCCATGCCGCGGTGCGAAGAGGACGACGAGAGCGAACTGCACGCCAAGCACGACGGCAATCATGCCTGATATATCCAGTGCATACGCCGAGCGCGTTGCGGCGAAATAGCCAATGATCGACGCCGACACCGCGAAGACCGCCGACCAGATCAACATCGGCGCAAGGCGATCGGTCAGCAAATGCGCGGAAGCACCGGGCACGATCAAGACCGCGAGCACAAGAATTAAGCCGACGGCTTCAAAGGCGGATACCGTCGTTCCGGCGATCAACGCAGTTAACAGGTAGTTGACGAGCTTCGGCGAATAGCCCATCGACAGGGCCAAATTCGGATCAAAGGCGACCAGCTTCAGTTCCTTCCAGAAAACCGTGATAAAGCCGACGGCCAGGACGAGGGTCAAGAGCATCGTGGGAAAGGCTTTCGGGATTTCAAAACCGAGGATGGCGAAGCCGTCGAAGGTGTTCGAGGACACGAAAACCAAATGCCCCATGAAAACGCAATTGGTGTCAAGATCGACATAGCGTGCCAGCGTGGATATCAACACCACGCCGAGTGCGAACATCGAGGTGTATACGACGCCCAGGCTCGAATCCTCAGCAATGACATTGCTCGCCGCCAGGGATTCGGACAGCACGGATGTGAGGACGCCGAACGCCATTGCGCCGAGCAGCGTCGAGAAGCTCGTGAGTTGCCCGGTCACCAGAAACGCAACCGCAATGCCGGGAAGCACGCCATGGCCGATCGCGTCGCCGAGCATGCTCATGCGCTTGAGCAAGAGGAAACAGCCGAGCAGCGCGCACGAGACACTGCAGACCGCGGCAACGGCGATCGTCAGGATCGCGCGGTGGATCTCGAGTTCGGTGAGAGCGAAATAGCTCATAGGGTCTCCTTGCTGGCCCGAAGGTCCGCCAGCAAGGCGATCCGGTCCCGGCGTCGCGCATAGAACCGGGCGAGCAGGCCACGCTCCGGCGCAAAGAGCAGCGATGTTATGAAGGACAACGCAGTAAAGAGGATAATGCACGGCCCCAATGGCAGCGTGGGCCGCGGGACAAAGCTGCTCAACAGCGTACCCGCGACTCCCGACCCCGAGCCAATCGCCGCGGCAAGGAAGAGCATGTGGGACAGGCGGTAGGTCCAGAACCGAGCGGCCGAGGCGGGGACGATGAGCATCGCCGCCATCAGCAGGACGCCGACCGCGGGCAATCCTGTCACGACGACGACGAGCAGTAGGAGCATCATCGCGAAATCGATGACCCGGTCTGGCCAGCCTTGAACGTGGGCGAAGGCGGAGTCGAACGCCACCAGCTTGAATTCCTTGAACAATAGGCCAACGACGACCAAGGTGGCCAGCACCAAGGCCAGAATCCATTGCACATCGTCCCAGACGATGCCCGTGGATTGGCCGTAGATGAAGGTGTCCCAACCCGCCTGCCCGCCACGTGGTAGTTGCTGGATAAGCGTGGCAAGCACGATGCCGCCGCCATAGAAGGTGCTGAGGACGATGGCGATGGCCGCATCATCGCGGATGCGCGTGAAGCGTTTCAGAATGGCAAGCACGCCGATGCCGAGCAGGCCGGATACGAAGCCGCCGACAAGCATAAACGCAAAGTGTTTGCCGCCCGCAAGCAGATATGCGACGCCAACGCCCGGCAACGTCGCATGCGACAGCGCGTCGCCGACGAGTGCGCGTCGGCCGAGCACGGCGAAACAGCCGATCACGCCGGAGCAAGCCCCTAGCAGCGCGACGCCGATCAGCACGACCAGCGTGTTGTACGGAAGCCAATCGAACATGGGTTGAACCTGTTAGCCAGGAAATTTAACCACAGAGGCACAGAGATCACAGAGAAATGCAATGGGGATCAAGAGTGGCGGGGATTTTTTGATTCCGGATAATGACGCATACCGTAATTTACTTATCTTGGATTTCTCTGTGTACTCTGTGCCTCTGTGGTTAGTTTTTATTATGAATGATACGACCTACCGCGTGCGTGTTTGCGCTTCGACGGCTTGGCTCAGTTTGTCCAGGATCGCGAGTCGGCCGCCGTAAGTCTTGTGGAGATTCTCGTCGGTGAACGTACTTTGCGTTGGCCCGGCGGCAACGAGGCGGACATTGAGCAGGGCGACTTGGTCGAAATAGATCGGGGCCGTCCGCAGATCGTGATGCACCACCAGCACCGTCTTGCCTTGTTCTCGCAGCTTGCGCAGGAGCACGATGATCGCTTGCTCCGTGGCGGCATCGACACCCGCGAACGGCTCGTCCATGAAGTAAACGTCCGCTTGTTGGGCAAGGGCGCGGGCCAAGAAGGTGCGTTGCTGCTGACCGCCGGAGAGCTGGCCGATCTGGCGATCCGCGAAGTCGCTCAGGCCGACCATGTCGAGACATTGCCGCGCCCACGCTTTCTCCGTCGCGCCGGGCCGTTGAAACCAACCGAGGTTGCCATAGGTGCCCATGAGGACGACATCGAGCACATTAACGGGAAAATCCCAATCGACGCTTTCGCGCTGGGGAACATAGCCGATGCTTTTGCGCTGGCTTGCGACCGACTGACCGAAAACCTGCACGGAGCCGCTAACGAGTGGAACGAGTCCGAGAATCGCCTTGATCAGTGTGCTTTTGCCCGCCCCGTTCGGACCGATGATGCCAAGCAGGCATGGCTCGGTAAGCGTGAGATCGACATCCCACAGCACCGGTTTACGATGATACGCGACGGTGACATCGTGAACGTCAAGGATCGATATCTTGCTCGCCATGGATTGCATGAGTGAACAGTCCTTGCCATCGGGCTATCAGCTATAAATTCGACCGGTGAGACCATCGTTTTTCCGAGCCACGACCGTCAGGATACCGTGCGCGCCTTGTCGGCCGCTCCCTGACGGTCGCGGCTCGGAAACGCGATAATGCCAACCGCTCGAAGGATCATAGCCGTTAGCCCCTACCTACCGAAGCGCCTTCACAATGGTATCCACGTTGTGCCGAATCATGCCGACGTAGGTTCCCTCAGGCTCGCCGGTTTTGCCCATCGCGTCGGAGAAAAGCTCGCCGCCCAGGGCGACGTCGCGCCCGCGGCTTTTGCAGCCCTGGCGCAGCGACTCCATGTTTTGCTGATTGACGCTGCTTTCCGCGAAGATGGCTTTCACCTTCCGCGCCACGATGTAATCAACGAGTTGATTGACCTCGCGCAGGCTGGCCTCGGTTACGGTGCTGATGCCCTGCACGCCCTTTACTTCAATCTTATAGGCTCGACCGAAATAGCGGAAGGCGTCGTGCGAGGTAATCAACACACGCTGGTCGGGGGGGATCGTCGCGATCTGCGTCTTGGTCTCCTCATGCAACTTACTCAATTCAGCGCGATAGGCGGCTGTATTCTTCTTATAGGTGTCGGCGTTGGTTGGATCATACAGCGCGAGCACCTCGCCCGTAATTCGCGCGACATCGCTCCATAGCTCGACATCGAACCAAACATGCGGATCAGGATGATCATGCTCATCCCGCAACAGCTGCTTGGCGTCGAGGTACTCGGTGACGGCGAAGGTCGGCTTCTTGCTAGCCAGGCGTTCGAGGGTATCAGTCATCTTTCCCTCCAGATGCAAGCCGGAATAGAAGATGATGTCGGCATTGTCGAGCATTATAAGGTCGGCATTGGTGACTATGTGCGTATGCGGATCAGAGCCTTCACCCAACATTTGCTCGATCTTCACGAGATCGTCGCCAATGTTGCGAACGATGTCCGCGACCATGCCAATCGTGCACGTGACCTTGATCGGCCGCGAACCCTGGTAGGTACGCGATACGACGATGGGCTTGCCGCCCGTGGGATGTTTCCCGGTCGTTTCACGTTGACAACCAACGCCCGTGAAGAGGGGAAGGAGCAGAACGACGGCTAACAATCGATGCCACATCATATTGAATTCGCTTTCTTAATACGACAGCGCTACTTGCATTGCAGCTGTCAGTTATGGTACACTGTAACTCCTTAAACCACGGACGTTTGCAAGGAGTTACGGATGACCCTCGATCAAATACTTTCGCTTGGTCCTCAACTCGCCGATTATCTCGGCGAATTTG
>SIAQ01000066.1 GCA_009697105.1 Gemmataceae bacterium
TGGCAAGGGCGAGACTACCCAAAAAAGCCCACGGCGCCCAGCCACGAATCACCCATGGCGAAAAGGGTTCAAGAAGAAAGCATAGAGAAATGTATGCGGACATTTCTAATGCAACGAAAATGGGGACATTTCTATTGCGGTGCGACATTTCCGATAATTCCGGCTTGACAAGGAAGGCCTTCTCAGCATAATATATGAGGAAGTAGAGTTCAAACTCTGCGTCCTTTCCGTTAGGATGGGATTCTAATCGCACAAGCAATAACATTTCCTTGGTTAGTCGCCAAGCCACTTGTTGCGAACTAGAATACGCCAATTTCATGTGTCTCCATGTCAGCTAACACATGAGGCGTGACCCCTTGAGAGGATTCTTTTTCTAGATTTTCACGCGCCGAACATTCCGGGAGCGTCGTATTGTTCCTAGCCCCCCTGGGACTTGCACGCTTCCGGATGTTTTTTTTCGCTGCGTTGCACTCGCCTGCATACCTTCGCAAACCCCTTGGACTTCCGTCGATTCTTGCGAACCTGTGCAGACAGTCGCGGACGCTTGCTGCGCCTGAAAATGCGCCCCAAGTGCGCCTGAATATGCGCCACCTTGGGTTTCCCTCTCGAAATCCTCTTCTCGCACGGTCAGGTAGTGCTTGGCCGCAATCGCCGCTGCATTGGCAGACAACGTGAATCGGGTACGTCGCCGCCAGTTCAGTTTCCCGGCTTGCCCGTAGGTTGTGAAAGAGCTTCGGCCATACCTTCACGCCCGCTTGCCTGATGATCCGCGCCAGTTGCATTCGCATGTTCACGTTGTCGCTGCGATAGCCGGTAATGATGTGGACCGCTCCTTCCTCGGCCAGATCGAATGCTTCTTCGAGGTGGGACCGCAATTCCGGAAACATCGGAATCCATCGTTCGCCCGTTTTCGGGCTGTCCACTCGGAATCGGTTCCGTTCCCAGTCCATATCCTGCCATCGCAAGGCAAGATGTTCCGAGGGACAACGCAAACCGCCGAATCTGGACAACGCGATGATAAGCCGCCATTCGGCGTTCGGGGCTGCGTCAATGACACGGAAGATGGTTTCGCGGTCAACGTGGAATTGCCGTTCCTTGTTCACTTGCGTGCTGGCCTTAACTTCGGCGAAGGGGTTTTCGGTAACGAGCTTGTCGCGCAAGGCCGCCTGAATATTTCTGACCCTACCGGATTGCGGGTGAAGGTTGGCGGCGGCCCATCAGCGACGCCGACACTTGTAAGTTATCGAGCCAACTCTCGCAGTATCTCTTGCCGCTCAAACGATGAGCGGGGCTTTGATGCTCGCGCACTTTGCCACTGCGCTTGGCGAACGGTCGGAAGTTCGGCAGCAGCGCCCAGCCGCGCAGGCGTCGCTGCGAATTGGCTTGGTGGCCATGTAGCCCCCGACCCGCGTATAGCAGCCGATGCATCCGGTTCATCGGCCGATCCACCGCATTGCTCGTGCGCCGACACCCCGGGTGATCGTAGGCCACCACATATTCCTCTGTCCGCTTCCACAGTTTGGCCGCCATCTCACGCACGGATGCCGTCCACGTTTGCGACTCGAACCACGTTTGAAACGCCTTCATGCGACTGCGGAATTCCTCGGCCGTCTTGGCCCGATATACCTCCCACACGTTGTGATGCAATTCATGGTTCTTGCGGCTACGGTCGCGTATCTTCAGGAACCCGTGCAGAAAGCAGAGGATCACCACGATACTCGAAAAACAGGCCTTGAACGCGTTTTACGTGGCTGCCCAGCCATCGGTGTTGACTGTCTTCGGGGCGTATTCCGGATTCAGGTCGCGAGCCTCCGCCGCGAAATCGCCATAGGCGGCGGTGAGATGCTCATCGTCCGCGGCTTTGGTCAAGCCAACGCCGAGGATGCAACCTTCCGCTGCCGTGGTGGCCACATAGCCTTTCTCGCCGTTCCAATCGACATGGTGTTCGTCGCCAGCGAGATGCTCGGGTAGCCGTTGCGGATCGCGCACCGTGGTGCCGACCAGACTGTTTCGGCCCAAACGTTCCACCAAGCGCTGCCAGTACATGTCGCTATGGCCAAAGCCTTGTGTCAACACCCAGCACGGCACGCCGAACGACGCCAACAGCAGCGGATATTCGAGTTCGTCCGTGGTTCCGGTCATGTAGCTCGTCGTGAAGCAAGGCCTGAGGTGAAACGCTTCCGCGCCGCCGCTGGGCCGAATTTTTCGCAACTGCATGCCGGCGAGCTTTTTCGATGGCCGAGCGAAGCCATGAAAGGCGTAGCCTTTGAGCAAACAGGGCGGGAACAGTTCCGGGTCCTCGGTCATGATGCGATCGACTATTGTGCGCATTTTGCCGGAATCGTGCCAGTTTTCGTCGAACTGCTCACGGCTCATCGGCATGACAATTTGCCTATCCCCACGTTGGGATTGCGAAGGATCGGCCGACGGATTACGATTCAACACCCGGGCTTGCTTCGGAGCATCCATGCTCATTCCTCCTGCTTGGTAACAGAAGAATGCGCAAAATGCCCACCGTAGTGAAGCCCGGTTTTTACCCTCCTTCCCTCACCCGCAATCCGGTAGGGTCAGGAAAATTCAACCGTGTCGCGGCGGAGCTAAAGTTGGCGCCAATGGGGTTCGGCGTACCTCACCTTTGGGCTTGGAACTGTGCAAATTCTGCTCTTGCGTAATCCAAAAGATCGCGTATATCCCTCGGCTCATTGTGACCTAGACCACCCGCGGAATCGGTATGCCGATTCCCGCGCTCGGAGTTTCATGACGATGACGGCATGGGGCCGACGTCTGTTCGTTCTTTCCTTCGCCGCGTCGATCGTCGGCGTCGCCGGCTGTTTTGCCGGCAGTTCCAATCCTAGCTATTTTCCACACTGGGTTCCGTTCGGGCAGGTGTTGCAACCGCATGCCAGGCCGGTCGGGCCGAGTTATTACGAGAATTTCGATCCGAAGGCTGTGGACGTGAACGTCGAGCCGATCGGAGGTTCGACCAGCCAAGTCGGGTCGCAGGTCGTCATCCTCGCCACGGTGCGCGACGAAAAAGGCGTGCCGCGCCGCAATCGCATGGTCGAATGGGCCGTCACCGGCGGGAATATCGTGCAAGTGGACGAAAGCGGCATTCATCACGGTCGCGGCGGTATTGTCGGGCATCGCGCTTGGAGTTTCACGAACTATCACGAACATCGCCTGCAGCGAGGTAACGCCAATCAAGCCGACGATGTGATGCTTCGCCCTGGCCAAAGCTGGTGCGTCGTCAGCTCGCCCGTCGAAGGCGATACCCACATTCAAGTCGTCGTTCCCGGTATCCATAACTGGGACAAACGCATGAAAACTGTCATCATTCGCTGGGTCGATGCCGTTTGGGAATTTCCCGGCCGCGCTGTCAAGAAGTTTGGCACGGAGCATGAATTCGTCACGAAAGTCGCAAAGTTCACCTCGCGCGAGCCGCTCGCACAGTATCGTGTTCGCTACAAGATTGTCGGTGGTCCGCCGGCCGTTCTGCTGCCCAGTCAGGCGCAGGAAGAGATTGCCGTCACCGATCTCAATGGCCTCGGCAAAGTCCGCATCCGCCAGCTGGCGCCAACCTCAGGCACGAACCGCATCAGCGTCGAGCTGATCCGTCCACCAGACCCCAGCACGCCGACCGGTTCGGGTGTATCGATCGTCAAAGGCGAAACCGAGATCGAATGGCTTGCGCCGAATGTCACGCTCAATCATCAAGGCCCCGCTATCGCCGCGGTCGGTGCCAACGTCACGTATACGACGACGGCGAAAAACGACGGCCGCATCGACAGCCAATGGGTCGAGTTCACGCTACCGGTCCCGGATGGTCTGGAGTTCGTCAGCTCGAACCCGCCAGCGGAACCGCAACAAGGCCGGCTCGTGTTCCCGTTCCCGACATTGGGCGTCGGTCAGCAGCATGTCGTGCAGACGACCTTCCGCACGCGCAATGCCGGGCCGATCAAGAGCGTCGTGTTGATGCGAACCGCGGAAGGGCAGAACGATCAGCGCGAGTTCAACACGCTCGTCACTATGCCGGGTTTGAAAGCAGAGATCATCGCGCCGAAGACCGGCCTGATTAACGTGCCGATCAATTACGCGATTCGGCTCAGCAATCCGGGTACGGGCGATCTCGATGAGATTCAGATCGTTGCCGAGTACGATGTCGGTCTGGAGTTCCCGCAGGCATTCAATCTGCCGGACGCGCAGAAGCGGAATATTTTGGAGAAGAAGATCGCGGGCTTGAAGGCGGGAGAGACGCGCGATGAGCCGCTCGTGCTTACGCCAAGTCGCGAAGGCCCGCTCGGCCTTCGTGTGACTGCCAGTGGCGCGGGGCTGAAGCAGCAAGCCGTGGCGATCGTCAATGTGCAGAAGCCGAAAGTTTCGTTGCGTGTCGAAGGCCCGAATCGGCGCTACGTCGGTCGGCCTGTGGAATGGAAGATATTCGTCAAGAACGACGGCGAATCGGATCAGACAGGTGTCGTGGTGCGTGACCGCCTGCCATCGGAGGTGCGCTTCGTCGCCGCTACACGTAACGGCACACACGCTGCGGGTGAAGTGACCTGGAATCTGGGCGCGATCCGCGCCGGCGAGGAAGTCGTGCTGGAGCTGACGGGCGAATGCCTCAAGGCCACCCTCGCCGCGGAGAAGACGACGTTGGCCAGCGCCGACGGCGGGGTGCGCGTGGAGCAGACATCACGCTTGCAGATCGACGGCATCGCCGCCTTGAAGATGGAACTGAAAGACCGCAACGATCCCGTCGAAGTCGGCAAGACCGTCATCTACGAGATGACGCTGACCAATACGGGATCGGCGCCGGCGAACAAGATCGATGTCAAGGCGACCGTGCCTGACCTCATGAAGGCGATCCGCGCCTCGGGACCGACCAAGGAAGCGATCGCGGGCAAGTTCATCAACTTTGGCCGAGTCGAAAACTTGCAGCCGGGCCAAAAGATCACGTTCCTGTTCGAGTGCCAGGCGTTGAAAGAAGGCGACGTGCGGTTCCGCGTCGAGTTTTCGAGCGAGCTGAACCCGACGCCGATTTTTGAAGAGGAGCCGACACACATTGTGGCCCCGTTCAGCAACCCGCTGCCTGGGCCTGCTCCACCGCCGCTGCCAGCGCCACCGCCAGGTGGCGGCGCGCCGCTGCCGAAGGGGTAGCGCTGACTCGCTAACTGGTTAGCCGAACTCGTGGCCCTGATGCAACGATAAATAGTAAACGGTAAACGATAAATGACGAAGTAACATGCAGGGGCATCGGATACCGTTGATGATATCCGTCATTTTTCATTCACTATTTATCGTTGCATCTTGCCTGTTTGCCGCGACATGGTCTGTTCCCAGCATTGAATAATCGCAACTTCATTACGTGCAAGCGACGAGGCGCATCACCGTCGCTTGCGGGTTCTGTCAGCGACAATTATTCCGAATTTTCGCCGTTTTTGTTTGGCCTCCGATGTCGTTCCCGGTTATAACTTTTTCTAACCAGGCCTCATGCGTCCTGGGGTCGCGGTTGTTGGGGGGTAACAGTTCCGGCGACTCGTGTCGCGCGGAGCTGGCCGCGACCCCTTTCATCGAAGAGCCTGTTTGCAAAATATCTGAATCAGGGTTAGGCTCTTGAACGGCGGCGGCATGTGATTCAGCCTACGCTAAACCGAGCAAATCTGAAATCTGAAGTGTCCACTTCCCGCGCATCTTGCCCCACTTGCCAGCAAGGTTCCCGTTTTCTGTTTTTGTCACCAACTTGCCGGTTTTTGCCGATTGATGGAGAAGGGCGAAACTCCCCTGCCGTTGTATTTCCTGGCCAGGTCGTTATAAACGACGGATAGCGCACGGCAGCGTTGTAACGTGAGCGGATGAGGGACGCCTCTCCCTCACCTCGCAAGGATGCACCCATGAAACTCGCAAATCCACTGGTCGACGATCGCCTGGACTACGCTCGGCAAATCATCCGAGGCGAAGCGGCGGCGCTCATGCACGTCGCCGAGGGTCTCGACGACGCGTTTCTGCAAACCATCGAACTCATTCATCGTTGTCCGGGCCGCGTCTGTATCACAGGCACAGGCAAGTCGGCGGACGTTGGCCAAAAGATCGCCGGCACGCTCAACTCCACCGGCACGCGCGCCTACGTTCTCGACGCCACCCGCGCTATGCATGGCGATCTCGGCATGATCCATCATCACGATGTCATCGTCGCCCTGTCTTACAGCGGCGAGACCGAGGAGGTCTTGAAGCTACTGCCGTCCTTTCGTCAGATGGCTCTCGCTCTGGTCTCGATTACCGGCCACGAGGACAGCACGCTCGCCAAGGCGTCGGATGTCGCTTTGATCCTCGGCCAACTTGAAGAAGTCTGCCCACTTGGCCTGGCACCGAGCACGAGCACGACCGCGATGATCGCCGTCGGCGACGCGCTGGCGTTCGTGCTGATGCGCATGCGGGAATTTACGCACGAGGACTTCGCACGCTTCCATCCGTCGGGCAGCCTGGGACGCAAGCTTTTGAAAGTCGAAGCGATCATGCGACAGGGCAACGACGTGCGGATTTCCGACGACCGCAAGTCGATCCGCGAGGTCTTCTCGCAGGAACGCCGACTCGGGCGACGCACCGGCGCGGTCATGCTCACCGATGACGCGGGCGTGTTGAGCGGCGTCTTCACAGATAGCGATCTCGCGCGTCTGTTCGAGAAGCACCGCGACGATGCGTTCGACCGCCCGATCCGCGAGGTGATGACGCCGCGACCGATCACCGTGCCGATAGGCACGCGGTTGAGCGATGCGGTGGAGTTGCTGCGTCGCCGGAAGATCAGCGAGTTGCCGGTGGTCGATGCGGCGGGGCATCCGGCAGGCATGATCGACATTACCGACTTGATCGGTTTGGTGTCGCGCGAAGAAGCCGAGAGCTACTTGCGCGCGGCGGGGTAACGTAATCTAGTCCGCTTGCGGCTTAGCGCTCGGAAGATTCCATGCGAACGCTAAGCCGCAAGCGGCAGAGTTGGAGTGCACGGATGCCTCGCTTTGCGACAACATCGGCTGGTTTGATCGCGCGATGTGCGAAGATCGACCTGTTGATCCTGGATGTCGATGGGGTGCTGACGGATGGCTCGATTACCTACACCGATGCTGGCGCCGAGATCAAAGCCTTCCATGTACGTGATGGATCAGGGCTAAAGTTGTGGACGCGGCTTGGCAAGAAGGCAGGCATCATCACCGGGCGGCGTTCGCCAATCGTCGATCGGCGAGCAGCGGAACTGGACATCGCGGCAGTGATCCAGGGCGCGGAGAACAAACATGCCGCGTTGACGCAGATGTTGCAATCGCTGAGCGTCGCAGCGGATCGCGTGTGTGCGATGGGCGACGACTTGCCGGACATGCCGGTGCTCCGCGCGTGTGGTTTGGCGGTGGCGGTAGCGGACGCTTGCGACGAAGCGAAGGAAAACGCCGATTATGTGACGATTGCCAGTGGCGGGCGTGGCGCGGTGCGTGAGGTGATCGAGTTGATTCTGCGTGCCCAGGGCCGCTGGCAGGAGATTGTGGCGCGCTACCGAGACGTGTGACGCGCATGAGAAACGTCAGAGCGACGGTGGGTTTCTTCCGTTGCTAACGCTTTCGGCTCTGAAAATCATTCAGAGTCGGCCGAGAAGGATCCGAACCGTGTGGACACCCAAACGCGTACTGATTCTGCTTGCCGGGCTAACCGCCTGTCTGGTGGCGTTCGCGCTGTATTCGGCATTTCTTGGCAATATCGACGGTCTGCCCCCGCTTCCTCGGATCATGCTAGGGCATGAAGGCCACAAGATTCTTCCGCCGCATCGAGATAACGGCAACGAGGCCGACCTGCGACTGGAAAAAGGATTCGGCACTGGCTGCGAAGAGATGCGCCGACCGTTGCGTATTTGGCTGCCGGACAAGGGCATCGCGTTTTCCGCCGGGGAATTCAACATCGACAAGAAGAATGGCTCGATCCGTCTGGCGCCGTTCAGCGTGGCCATGTACCACAAAGGCACGCCACGCGGCGCGCATCCTGAGATCACAACGATCAAGTGTGATATCGCGATCGTCACGCTCGATCAGCCTATTACACAATTCAGCCAACTGACCAACTCGAACCGCAAGATCATCGCCGTCGAGATGCAAGGCGGCCGTCCGGGCGTGACGATTGGCAGCAATCGCAAGTCGGCGGAGAAAAGCGACGACATAGACATTCTTATCACCGGTGGTCCGCTGTTCTATGAAGATCGCCAAAAGCTGATTTGGTCCCAGGGCGTTGTCTGCGTTACCGATTACAAAACGAAGCCAGCAACCGTCATCCGCGGCAAGGGCCTCGACATGCATTTGGCACGCGAGAACAACACCCCGCGTCCCAAAGGCACTTTCGTCAATCAAAATGCCGTGAGTGGCGATAGCCACAATGTGGAAAAGCTGGTTCTTCGATCGGATGTGGAGATGCATTTCTGGGTAGACTCTCGCCTTGGCTTCCTGGGCGGCGCTGCCAACACCAAGCCAGCGCCGCAACCGGTGTCGGATGAAACGGCAGCGGCCAGCAAGGCGCACATCCATATCCGAACCGGCGGTTCGTTCACCTACGATCTGACCAAGGAATTCGCACGCTTCGAAAGCCCGCCGCCGGCCGAGGGAAATGCCACTGGCACCGCGACCCCACCGATCGCACCGGACCAGGTTCACGTCGATCGCATTCAATCCGTGGACAAAAAGGAGTCGCGCGATCAACTCACCTGCGATCGCCTTGAACTCCAATTCCGCCGCAAGACGATCGTCGGCAACGCCGCCCTTGCGAACGCGGGCAACGACAAGGACATCGAGTCGGCCAAGGCCATCGCCCGACCGGGCAACGAAGTCGTTCTCGCGCTCGACACCGAACGCCTGGCGGCCTACGGCACCGAGTTCATCTACCGCGCCGGCGATGCCGTCAGTGGCCCCGTGACCATTCTGAAAGGCGATGCGAATCGACCCGTCAAATCCTTCAAAGACGGACACCAAATGAAGTGCCGCGAATTGCATCTCTTCGGCGCCAACCGCCTCGGCGAGGGCCAAAAGGTCGTCGCCTACGGCCCTGGCGCCATCGATCTGCTCGATCACAAAAACATCGAGAAACCGGCCTATCCAACGCACGTTCACTGGCGGGAAACGCTCGTCGTGGAGCAGAAGAAGGACGCCGGCCAGGTCTTCGACGAGATCACCGTCATCGGTGATGCCGCTTTCATCGACGATATTCAACCGCAAAAATTAGAAGCCGAGAAAATCCAGCTCTGGCTGCGCAACAACCGCGAAAGCACGAACCGGCGCAACGAAGCCTTCGGCAATTCGCGCCAGCAGCTTACCAAGCTCGAAGCTTATGATCGCGTGCACGCCGTCTCGCCGGAGGCGATCATTCGGCGCGCCGCTCGGCTGACCGTCATCTTCGACCATCAGGTCGCAACGCAGTTGCCGGCCGAAGTGAAACACCAAGTCGGCCGCCCGAACAAGGGCGTCGTCGGCGCGACGCTCCCGGATTTTGCCAAGGAGGATTCCAGCAAGATCAAGCCCGTGTCCGGCGTTGCGAAGGATCAGAAAAAACGCAAACCGATTGAAGTCGAAGGCAACGAGATCATCTCACACGTCATCGATTTCGGATCGAAGAAACAACTCGAAGCGATGGATTGCCGAGGCAACGTCCGTGTCGTTCAAGTTGGCGAGAAGGCCAATGAAAAAGGCATCGACATCACAGGCCAACTCCTGACGCTTCGTCATCTGGAGGGCGGCGATACACTCGTCGTTCATGGCGACAAGGAGAAATTCGCCAAGCTCGAAATAGGCGACTCGATCCTCTGGGGCCGAATCGTCACGCTGAATCAATCCACCAATCAGGTCGACGTCAATGGTTCCGGGGCGATGGAGATGCCTTCGAACAAGAACCTTAACGGGTCCGAGACGACCAAGAAAAACACGCGCATCCGTATTCACTGGAATCAGAACATGACGTTCGATGGCCGACATGCCTATTTCTACGGCGGTGTGATGGCGCATGAAGTCGGCGCCTTCGCGAAGATGCAGTGCCAAAATATGACCGTCATCCTCGACCGCCAGGTATCGTTCAAACAGGCGAGTGATAAAGGTGAAAAGAAGAAGGACCAGGAAACCGCCAAGATCGACCGCATCCTGTGTGATCGCAACGTGTTTATCGACGACGCCAAAGTCGATGTCAGTGGCACAGTGAAACATCTCAAACAACGCAACATCATCATCGCTCGAGATGCGACGATGGACAACCAGGCAGGCCCGACGAACTTTACGGGGCCAGGCGAAGTCCGCTTTCTCGGCATGAGCGCCACCGATCTTACGGCTGCCCCGATCCCGATGGCGCCGGTCGAGCCGAAAAAGAATGCCTCGGGCGTATGGAAGCTCACCCGCATTCAGTTTCGCGATCGGGCTTTCTCCAACATCAAGGCCGCCACGCGAAACGCCACTTTCTTTGGCGACAACGGCGGCGTCGAAGTCTTCCATTTCCCGTCGATTGATATCAACGCCAAGCTGGATCCCGACAATCCTTCCAAAGACAGCCTTTACCTCCGCTGCGGTATTCTGAAAGTCGATGGCGAACAGAACCTCGACCGCGTTTCCCAGACCATGATCGCTCAACAGAACGTCTTCTTCCGCACCGATAAATATCTGGGAACCGCCGACATCCTCAAGTACGATGAGAAGAACGACATCATCATCCTCGAAGGACTGAATGGCAACGTCGTCCGGTTATTCCAGATGGTGGACGGCCAACAATCCACCGTCGCGACTTCCACCAAGGTGCTCTACAACCGGAAAACGGGCAAAATCGACACCGAAGGCGTGCGGTCGATTATGAATTAGCGCCCTTCTTCCGGGTTGCGGAAATGGCAACGTAAGCCCAAGGGTGAGGTACGCCGAACCCTTGGGATCCCAGAGGTTCGGAGTACCTCACCTACTGGGCTTGCGTCACAGCTCACCCCGGCGGCCAGTGAAAATCCCGGCCGCCGAGCAAGTGCATGTGCAGATGAGGCACGGTCTGCCCGCCGCGATCCTGGCAGTTGATGACGATGCGATAGCCGTCGTCGAGTTTCAAATCCTTTGCCAACTTCACTGCGATGAGATGCATATGCCCGAGCAACTCTCGATCGGCATCCGTCAGGTCAGCGTGCGTGCGGATGACTTTGCGCGGGATTATCAGCACATGCGTTGGCGCCTGCGGGCCGACATCGTGAAACGCCAGGCACTGCGTGTCTTCATGTACTATTTTGGCCGGGATTTGCTTGTCGATGATCTTCTGAAAAATGTTGTCTTTGAGCATGCCTTGTTCCTTTTGTAGAAATACCCCAAGTTCCGTTTAGCCGCTCGCCTTTGGCGAGCGCGAACGTGTACACAGAGATCGCGCTCGCCAAAGGCGAGCGGCTAAACCTGGAATCGACATCTTATTCGGAATGACCACCATGCCTTGGCGGATCGGTATCGACGAAGCGGGTTACGGACCGAATCTCGGCCCATTCGTGATGACACTTGTCGCCTGTCGGCTGCCAGAGCATCACGTCGATGCCGACCTCTGGGAGTTGCTCAAGCCATGCGTTCGGCGAGCGAGCGACAAAGCCGACGATCGCTTGATCGTTGCCGACTCGAAGCAGGTATATTCCTCGAGCCGCGGGTTCGACGACCTCGAGCGCGTGGTGCAATGCATCTGTCCCGATACGTCGCTTGGCTCGTGGGTCACACAATACGCGGGAGACGATTTGGCGGAATTGCGGAAGGAGGCCTGGTTCACGGGCGCGACGGCGATGCCATGCGACGTTGCCGCCGCGAACTTGGAGGCCGCGCGGGAACGATGGAGCGCGACCTGCGAAGGAGCAGGCGTGGACTGGGTATTCAGCCGGGCCGCCATTGTGCCTGCGCCGCGATTCAATCGGATACTGGATAAGTGGCATAGCAAAGGCGCGGTACTAAGCCTGGCGATGGGGCAGCTGATGCGAGCGTTTCTCGACGTGTCGACGCCAGAGCCGACGTACTTCGTCATCGACAAGCACGGCGGGCGCAACACCTACGCGGCGGTACTTCAGGAGGCGTTTTCCGACGGCTTCGTGATCGCCGAGGAAGAAGGACGATTGCGAAGCGTCTACCGGGTCGAGGGCTTGGATCGTATGGTGCGAATCACGTTCATGCCCAAGGCGGATGTCGAGCATTTCCCCGTCGCGCTGGCATCGATGGCGAGTAAATATGCGCGTGAGATGCTGATGCACGAGTTCAACGAATATTGGCGAGCACAAATCCCCGATCTCGCGCCGACGGCAGGTTATCCGTTAGATGCGGAGCGGTTCATGAATGCCATCCGACCATCGTTGACGAAGCTTGGCATCGCCGATGACGCCATTTGGCGACGCAAGTAGCGTGCACTTTTTCGGTCCATGGAAATTTCGTGTTACGACGGCCATTTGAGTTGACAGGTCCGTGGGGCCAGGCTTTCAGCCTGGCCAGGCTGTGGAAAGCCTGGCCCCACGGACCTGTCAACTCTGCCTTTTCGCACCACTAGACTTGTCCGATTTATGGAAGGGTGGCACAAACATTCCTGTCTGTGCTTGGGGTTTACACAGGCAGGAATGTCTGTGCCACCGATGCGACAATTCAAACCGCGTGAAGTGTATCCGTCACGACCATACTATTTTGACGAAATTACGTAAAGTTCCGCGGGGTTTGAGTCGATGATAGGAATGTTGCCAAGGGGTGGTCCGACCCAAAACACTTAGGCAGGATGCCTACTCACCCTTGCCGAATGAGAAGTTTGAGTTGACCACATCCTACGGAACGGCGGCGAAGCATGGTTGCCTCGCCGCCGTCTTTTTTTGCGCGCTCGATTTCCGATAAATAGCCCGCCATTTATGGCGGGTACGATGTGAACCCGCCATAAATGGCAGGCTATATGCCGGAGTCGGAATAATCCGCACGGTCATCCCAATTTCTCCAAGTCCCCTTCGCTGCCAGTGAACGTAATCTCACCATGAAGTACGCCTTTCGTCGCGAGCAATTCATCGCCCAGATGCATCACCTCATGACCGGGGCCACGCAACACCGACACTTCGAGACAATGGCGTTCGCCGAGATGGACGTGCAAGCTTGACACGACGAGATTGTGATGGTGATGCTGCTTGTCGATGAGCTTGGCTGCCAGTTCCCTTGCATGATGATCGAAGACCATGGTGACGACGGCCACTTGATCGCCGTGGGCATGCCGGGCCTGTTGGCGAATCAGCAGATCGCGGATCAAATCGCGAATCGCCTCGCTGCGCGTGGCATAGCCCTTGTGCTCGATGAGTTTGTCGAACTGCTGTAGCAGATTCTCCTCCAGCGAGATGCTAATACGCGTCAAGTCGGCCATAGCGAAAGTCCCCATTAACGACGCTTCGCAGATGCGTCTCACTTGATCTACCGTATCCGCCACCCCTCGCCTAGCGAAATACCATGTCAGCCCATGGCAATTGTGACCACACTCGTGGTATAATTCCACCATATGGCAAGCGAAGCGACAACGCGAATGAAATCCGAAGCGAACCTGCACCACAAGTTCGCCGATGTTGCCGCGCGACTGCGTAGAACTGAGATCGTCGCGCATCTGCTCGGCTTGCTGCTTTTCGTCCTTTGCTATGCCTTCGCGTTCGGGGTATTCGAGGAAGTCGTCGGTACGTCGGCAGCCACATGGGTCGCCGTAGTGCGGTGGACGGGTTATTTGGTCTTCCTGATCGTCGTGATTGGATTGGCCGCTATGACCCTTCGCTGCGCGATTCGCACGATAAATCCCTATTTTGTCGCCCAGCAGTTGGAAGATGCCCTACCCGACGCGAAGAATGGCCTGATCAATTGGCTCGATCTTCACGATGATGAACTGCCAACCGCGTTCCAAAGGCATCTCAGCAGCCGCGCATCGGCACAATGGGAGGACGCGGACGTTTCGGCGATGACACGTTCACGGCTGAGCAAGCTGTTGCTGGCGTTGTTGGCGCTTCCGACGATCGGCCTGCTCGTCTTGCTTGCGCTGAACTCTCGCGCCTTCGCGCCGACAATGGGGCGAGCCTTTGTGCCATTCGTTGCACCGGTGGCGACATCGCGGACGCAGATTACGATGCTCACGCCGACGACGGGCGACGCCGAGGTTCGCGCCGATCAACCGATCGCGTTTGCCGTGAAGATCGAAGGCCGCACGCCGAGTTCGCGAGGCAATCGTGCGCCGATGTTGCGCTACCGCTACGACCCAGCCGACGATATGCTGGTGCTTCCGTTGCAAGCGTCGAGCGATGGCGTTTGGTCGCTTCTGTTTCCTGCCGACAAGATTCGCGGCGGCTTCACGTATACGGTCACGGCGGGCGACGCCAGCACGCCGGAGTATCGCATTCGTGTTCGCGTCAAGGCGTTTGTCACAAGGTTCACAGTCAGCTACGAGCCGCGCGCGTATCGCAGAGCCAGCAAGAGCGTGATCGTTTTTCCCAACGAAAGGGAACCCAAGCTGACGGTGCGAGGCCTGCGCGGAACCGAGGTCGAGCTGATCTGCGAATCGAGCCGGCCCATGAAAAGTGCCGACGTCGTACTGCAATCCGACAACCTCACGCTCAATCTGCCGACGCGAATCGTGACCGATGGTCAGTCGTTCCGCACGCAATGGACGCTCGAGCGCTCCGGAAAACTTCGTATCACTTTCAAGACCATCGATGGCGAGGACAACGCTGGCCGCGACGCCTATGAGGTCGATGTCCACGCCGACGAATCGCCGCGCGTCGTGCTGACATCGCCCGCCAAAGATGTGTCGTTGCCGACGAACGGCTTGCTTGACCTCGTCGGCGAAGCGAGCGACGATCATGGCATCAAAGCGATGGCATTGCACGTCCGCGTGGCCTCGGGGCCTGACAAATCAGCGCTGGCGCCAAAGGCATATCGGCCTGGGAAGTCGTTTCGCTTCGCCAACGGAACCTATCCGAATCGGTTCGCCTATCGCGATTTCCTGGCTCTCGACGATCTGCGCAACGACAAAGGCACGCGCATCGAATTCCCGGCTGGCACGGTGCTCGAGTATTGGCTCGAAGCCGTTGACAATGCCGACACCCCTAACGCCGCCGGCAATGTAGGTAAAAGCCCTGTATACAGGATAGCGCTTACCTCGCCGGCGAAGAACGAGAGCACGCAGACTGGCAAAAGAAAACAGGCGGAGGATCAACAGAAGCAACACGACAAGCAGCAGGACGACCAACATGCGCGCGACGAGAAACAAAAGCAGCAGCAATCAGGCGGCGGCGGCGAAAATGCGAAATCGCAGCAGGAAGATAGGAATGCATTGGAGAAGGAGAAGAACGAAGCCGAGCAAAAGATCAAGGAATCGCTAAAAGATCAATCCGATCGCGGCGCCGCCAAGAGTTCGCAGCCCGACAACGCCCAGGCCAAGCCGGGACCATCGCAGTCACCCGACGCGCCAACGCCGCAATCGAAGGGCGACCCGAAAGACCCGCCTGCCGACCCTGGTGCGAACAAGGACAAGGGCGATGGGATGCCAGCATCGTCTGCTCGCGATGGCGGCGCTAACGGTCAGGCCAAGGGCATCGAACAGCACAGCCCCGAAGTCCCCAACAAGGACACCCAAACGGCCAAGGGTTTGTCGCCTGATGCCCAAGCGAAAGGCGGAATGCCACCCGACGCCGGCGGTCCGAAAGGCGAGCCGGCATCCGACAAGCCGCCGCCCGGGAGCACGCGAGGCGAAGACGGCTCTGCGAAAAAGGACGGCCCGACGCTCGACGATATCGCCAAGATGATCGACCAGCTGCCGAACCAGGACGACTCGGGCGAGCGCGCCGGTCAAGCGATTGCTAAAGCTGCCCGCGACGCCAACGATCCACAAGTGCGAGACTTGATCCATGACACGCTCAAATCGAACAAACGCGATCCCAAAACTGGATCCGTCGACAAGAACGCTCCGAACCCGTTCGGGTCCGGCTCCAAGGCCGACGGCATCCGCGACGACATCCAGGTCAAGGCGGCCAATCGCGAATTCGCGCGCCGGCTTGGCCAACTTCAACTCGACGATTGGCGCAAACGTCTCACGCCCGAACGCCTCAAGAAAGCCGGCCTGACCGACACCGATTGGCAGCGCTACCTGAAGAACGCCACCGCCTATGACGCCTTGGTGCAACAGCTCAACGCCAAGCTGTTGCGTGACGCCCTCGCCAAAGAGCTTCGCGGCAGCACGGCGAACGTCCCCGGCGGCGCAGTGACACCGACGCAGCAAGGCAACGATACGCCACTCGACCCGTCGCTCGCCGCTCCGCCGCCGGAGCTGCGCGACGCCCAACGCCGATTCACGTCGCCGCGCTGAGGCGGAAAATCGTATCTCACGCAAAGGCGCAAAGACGCCAAGAAAGAAATACAAGAAAGTCGAGGCTGAGAATTCCAGGCAACTCCACTTAGCGCCCCTGCGCCTTTGCGTGAGCTTTTTCCCCACCGATTGATATAAATGCTGGAAATCTCCTCACGGAATTTGACCGAGGTTAATCGATGAAACGCTCGTTGTTGGTAGGATTCGTTCTTGCGTTCCATTGCGAGTTTGTGGCCGCCCAAACACCGGCGGAACTCGTGAAATCCGCACGTGAGGCGCTCGCCAAGGATGATTCCGCAGGCGCGCTCAAGCTCGTCTCGAAGGCCATTGCCGACGATCCGAAGAACCTCGTCGCGCTGTCACTGCGGGCGACGATCTACGAGCGCCTCGACAAATACGCCGACGTCGTGGCCGACTACTCGCGCATCTTGGCTGTCGATAAAACCCTCGCCAGCGCCTGGCAGGATCGCGGCAGCGCTAACTTCAAAGCAGGCAAGATCGGCGAATCGATTGCCGACTTCGATCAGTACATCGCACTCAACCCCGGCGCCAAGATCAGCCATTGGCAGCGCGGTATTTCCTATTACTACGCCGGCAAATTCGACGAAGGCACGAAGCAGTTTGAAGGCTACCAGGACTTCGACAGCAACGATGTCGAGAACGCGGTTTGGCGTTTCATGTGCATGACGCGAAAAGTCGGCATGGAGAAGTCGCGCAAAGCGATGCTGAAGATCGGCGACGACCGCCGCGTGCCGATGCGCCAGGTGTACGACCTCTACAAAGGCGACCTCAAACCCGCCGACGTTCTCGCCGCCGCCAAGGCAGGAAACCCCGATCCCGTCCGCCTAAGCCGACAGCTCTTCTACGCCCATCTCTACGTCGGCATCTACTACGACCTCCTCGGCGACACCAAGCAAGCACTCGATCACCTAAACAAAGCCACCAACGACCACCGCATCGGCCACTACATGTGGGATGTCGCCCGAGTGCATCGGGATTTGCTTGTGAAGAAGTAACGCGGGAGTCAGGGATCAGGAGTCAGGAGTCAGGAATCAGCCATGCAAATTTCCATACCCAACTCATGACGCCTGACCCCTGATCCCTGACTCCCGACTCCTGACCCCTGAGTGTTCCAAATGACCACGGATGTCACCATCATCGGCGGCGGAATTGTCGGCCTGGCGACAGCGCTGCACCTTGTCCGCAACTATAAGCTTTCGCTCACCGTCCTCGAAGCGGAGGCCGATGTCGCGCAGCATCAAACCGGGCATAACAGCGGCGTCATCCACTCCGGCCTGTATTACAAACCGGGCTCCGAGAAATCACGCAACTGCGCCATCGGCCGCGAGGCGATGTATCGCTTCTGTGCCGAGCATGGCATCTTGCACGAGCGCTGCGGCAAAGTCGTCGTCGCCGTTGAGGAAAGCGAACTCCCCCGGCTCGAAGACCTGCATTGCCGAGGTATCGCCAACGGGTTGACCGGCATGCGCAAGCTGACCGGCCCGGAAATTCGCGAGTATGAGCCACATGTCGCCGCCATAGCAGGGCTGCATATTCCGGAGACCGGTATCGTCGATTATAAAGACGTCGCGCGTAAATACGCTGAGCTAATCACGCAAGCCGGTGGCACGATCCGCACAGCTTCGCGCGTCGTCGGCGTTGCGATTAAGCCGGACGCGCTGACGTTGCAAACCGCGTCGGGCGAATTCGCGTGCAAGCAGCTCATCAACTGCGGCGGTCTGCAATGCGACCGCATCGCGCGCATGTGTGGCCTCGATCCGGGCATCATGGTCGTGCCGTTCCGCGGCGAATACTATGCGTTGAACCCCGATCGCCGCGGGTTGGTGCGCAACCTGATCTACCCCGTGCCTGACCCGCGATTTCCGTTTCTCGGCGTGCACTTCACGCGCACGGTGCATGGCGAAGTCGACGCCGGGCCGAACGCCGTACTGGCGTTTCGCCGTGAGGGTTACAGCCGTTGGCAGGTGTCGCCGCGCGATATGTGGGAATGGATGTGCTACGCCGGCTTTTGGCGGATGGCGTGGAAATATTGGCGCACGGGCATGAGCGAGATGATTCGCTCGTGCAGCAAGCGAGTGTTCTACAACTCGCTCAGACGTTTGATCCCGGAGTTGAAGATCACCGATATTCATCCCTTCACGACCGGCGTCCGCGCCCAGGCGTTGGAGCCAAGCGGTGCCCTCGTGGACGACTTCCGCTTCGTCCAGGCCGAGCGCATGATCCATGTGCTCAACGCGCCCTCGCCGGCGGCGACGGCGTCGCTCAGCATCGGCCAAACCATCAGCGAAATGGCCGGCAAACAATGGAACCTGTCGGCGAAAATCTAAGCCGAACGGTTCACCTCAGAGATCATAGCGAGGCCAAGCCGTAACAAATACATAATCACGAAAATACGAAAACATGAAATCACGAAAAAAATCTTTAGTGTTCCTCTTTCGTATTTTCGTACTTTCGTATTTTCGTGATTATGTATTTGTTGCGGCGGGGTTGCGCTGTGTTCTCCCTAGTGAGTAGCGTTGATGTCGTTGAGTCAAGCTCGAATCGTGTTAATCGAAACGCACACCGCGGGCAACCTCGGCGCCGTCGCTCGCTGTATGGGCAACTTCGGGTTGGCCGATCTCGTGCTCGTTGCTCCGATCGCCAATCGCCATGACGCCAACGCCCGGCACATGGCGACCCACGGCGAGGCGATCCTCGATGCCGCCCGCGTCGTGCCCACGCTCGATGACGCCATCGCTGACTGCGTGCTCGTCGTCGGCACGTCCGCCAAGGCAGGCGGATTGTTTCGTCGGCAACCGGTGGCGCCGCCCGATGTCGTCATGCCGCGCGTTGCCGAGTTTTTGCGTCGCGATCAGCCGGTGGCGATCGTGTTCGGACCCGAGCCGACCGGATTGAGCAACGCAATCGTGGCCCGCTGCCAAACCCTGATTCAGATTCCCACGGATGAGACCCATGCCGCCCTGAACCTGGCACAATCGGTTGCGATCTGCTTGTACGAGTTACGCAAAGCCTGGTGCTCTGGTGTTGAACACACGCCGCTGGAGGAGTATCGCCGAGCGCCGCTTGAAATGTTTGACCCGATGGTTCGCCATCTGCAAACGGCATTGGAAGAAATCCACTTCCTCTATGGCGAAAAAGCCGAGTCACTCATGCACGCCCTGCGCCATCTGCTGGGCAAGGCCGAGCTTTCGGAGATGGAAGTGCGAATCCTCCACGGCCTGGCCCGCCAAATACGCTGGTATGTGGCGGAAAATAGCATTTAGCCACAAATGACGCCACTGACCAAGAGACGAGCCGGAAGCGTGAGCGACGGACTGATTAAAACCGTCGCTCACGCTTCCGGCTCGTCTCTTGGTCAGTGGCATCACTTGAAATTTTATTCTAACCACTGGCAGAGACAAAAAAACGGGCGGAACCACGATTAGGTTCCGCCCGTCAATTTGCAGATGATTTCCCTCGTTCCCAGGCTCTTGCCTGGGAACGCACTACCATCGAGGCTCTGCCTCGACTATTCCTGAGCAAAATTCAGGAATCAAGCTTATAGCAAGGCGGAGCCTTGCGAGTCGTGCGTTCCCAGGCGGGAGCCTGGGAACGAGAGTGTTGTGATTTTTGAGGGGCGCGTCCTGATTCACCAACGAAGATCGATCACGTATCCGGGAGGGCCGAACAATGCGCCATTTCTGGCCGCGTGAAGTAAATAAAAAAACGGGCGGAACCACGATGAGGTTCCGCCCGTCAATTTGCAGATGATTCACAAACGAGAATCGATCACGCATCGGGCAGGGTCGAAACTTCGCCGTTGTTCGGCGTGAGGAACGCACCGAACGGGTTACCAGTAATGGAGTAGGGGAACATACGGACCGTGCCGTCGCCCATGCCCATCAAGGCGCCTTGGGCATACGGGCTGCCCCAGGTGTTGCCTGTGGTCGCAGCCGTATCGCGGGCGAGGACGGTGGCCGGACCAACGCTAGCCGAACCCGCTCCGCCACCGCGGTAGGTCGTGACGAGACCGCCCGTGAAGAGGGAACTGCTCTGATTGGCGATGAGAGCGGAGGAAGACCAAGAGCCGGTCGCGATGTTGCCGTGGCCAGCAAAGATCGTGTTCGACGAGCCGTCGGAAATGCCAACCATGGTTCGCCTGACGTCAGCGCCGTTCGGCGAGGACGCGGCGAAACCAGAGCTGTTCAGGTAACCGTTGTAGAAGAAATCACACCACATGCCGGATGCCGGCCCGGCGCCGCCCGCGAGGTAGGAAGGCCGCCCGCGACCGGGGCACATGTAGGCGGCAATACCAGCTACCGTCGTGGCAGCGGTAGCACCATTCGTGAAGATCGGGGTTTGGTCCATGTACGGGGTAATCTGGAAGCCCCAGCTACCGCTTGGATAAGTCGCAGCTGTCGCATTGGCGAAATAGGCGACGCCAGCTGTCGTCGCGTTGCCGGAAACGCCGTTGAACGGCAAGCGTTTGTTGGCGTCGTGGAATCCCTGGAACGACAGGACGATGTTCTTGACGTTGTTAGTCGATTGCGTGCGAGCCGCGGCTTCACGCACCTTCTGCACAGCGGGAACGAGCAACGCGATCAGGATCGCGATAATCGCGATGACGACCAGAAGCTCGATCAGGGTGAAACCCTTGCGCCCCTTCAACACTTTCTGCATACTCATCTTCAGACTCCTAAAAAAGAAAACATGACAACTAAAAAGGTGGAAATGAATCCAAAACGAATACTCCACATAAATACTTATAAATCAGAATAGGGTTTATTTGCAACCTTATTTCGGAAAATATTTAGGAGTTTTTTTTGACGCGACCGACAAACATACGAGCCGGAAGCGTAAGCGACGGATTTCTCCAGTCCGTCGATTACGCTTCCGGCTCGTATGTTTGCCGGTCGCGTCAATCGTAATGAACAACTTTCTTTTTTTACACCCTGACGGCTCTCCAACGGCGCTCGGCGACTTCCGTGGCAAGCCGTTGTTGCTGATCTTCCTGCGGCATCTCGGTTGAATATCGTGTCGCGCGCATCTCGGTGAGGTGCAAAAGAGGATGCCGGCAATTGAGCAGCTTGGTGCCGCAGTGCTCGTCGTCAGTTTCATGCCGCCGGCGCTGGTGCAGGCGTTTCTCGCGGAGTTGCCGCAGCCGTTTCCCGTTGTGTCTGATCCGGATCGCAAGGCATATCAAGCGTTCGCACTGAGGCGAGCGAAGTGGACCGACTTTTTGCGACCATCGGTGATTGCTCACTACGTCAAACTGATGTTTCGCGGTTGGTTGCCTGGACGACCGGCGAAAGGTGCCGATTTGCTCCAGCTGGGCGGCGATTTCGTACTGGATCGCGAAGGAAACGTCATCCTTGCGCACGTGAGCAGTGATGCTGCGGATAGACCGACGAATGAGGTGCTGTTGGAGGCGCTCCGACGGGCGGCGGGGGTTTAATAGCGCTCGACCTTGCAAGGTTGTTCTTGAGCGCTAAGCCGCAAGCGGCATAGTCAATCCGGCAACGGCTGGCCCTTTGTTTCGGGCACGAACCAGATGACGACCATGCCGGCGAAATAGATGAAGCTCAGAGCCGCACACGCTTGCGGCAGGCCGCCGATCGCCGTGCTCAGGTTGCCCAGCTGCAAGACGCCGATCGCGGCGATCACCCGGCCGAAGTTGAAGCCGAAGCCTTGCCCGGTCGCGCGGATGGCGGTCGGGAACAGTTCGGGTAGATACAGCGGCAGCCAGCCGTAGAACGAAGCGGTGATCGCGCCGGCGAAAAATGCGACGACGAGAAACAAATCGCCGAACTCGTGGATCGTGAGCAAAAACAGTTGCAAGATCGCAAACGAGCTGATGCACAGAAGGAAATAGGTGATACGTCGGCCCAGCCAATTGCCGATCAGCGCGGCCAGGATCGTGCCGATGACGGCGCCGGCGGCGGTGGAAAGTTGCGTATAGCTTGCCGCGGGTGGTGCGGGGTCGAGTTGCTTTTCGTCAACGCCTTTGGCCTTCGCTTCGGCTGTACGCGCATCGCTGACCATTTTGTTGGCAATCGCCGGCGCCTGTTGCGTCGAGCCCCAGGTTCCCAGCAATGCGATGCCGCTCAGGCAGGCAGCGAGGAGCATAAGTTTGAGCGGATTGTTGGTGACGGTGACTGGCCCTGTTCCCGCCGCCGCCCGAACGCGTTGCAAATAGCGCATTACCGGATAGATATAGCCGATCGTCACGAGGACGAAGCCAACGACGGAACCGATGATCGCCAGAGGGATCGGCACGGCATCGAAAGCCCAGAGCGCGATGATGCCGCAGGCCGCCGCCGCCCCGCCGAGCACGCTGAAGAGATCGTGCGTTGCCCAATAAGACGTGGCGCCTTTTTCTTTCTCGTGCAGCCACTTTTCCGATTCGGGCACGAACATGCGGATGAAGAAGGTCAAGAGTGCAGGTAGCGCGCCGAGCATCATGAGAAAGCGCCAGCCATCGTTGGCGAGCAGCGATTCGATCCAATGACCGGGCAGGCTCATCGATTCGAGAAGCCCGCGTACCTGGCCGACTTGCTTGATGAGGCCCAACCCGGCGAGGGCGATGATGAGATAGCCGACATTGGCAGCGGCGCCGATCAGCCCGGCCAAGAAAGCGCGTGAGCGGGCGGGCCAAATCTCGTTGATGAGAGCGACGCCGAGCGACCATTCCCCGCCCATGCCGAGCGCGGCGATAAAACGTAGGACGCCGACCTGCCAGGCTTCATTGGCGAAGCCGCACATCGCGCTGACGAGGGCGTAGGTGATGACGCTGAGCATCATCGAGCGCACCCGGCCAATGCGATCGCCCAACCAACCGAAGAGCACGCCGCCGGTCGCCGCCCCGATGAGGAAAAACGCGGTGATGATGCCGATCCAGCGATTGACTTCGGCTTCGCTGACGGGAATGAGCGTGCCGTCGGCAGTGGTCGTCGCCAGCAGTTCGCGCAATGCCGGGCGTTGCACGAGCGGGAAGAGGCCCATCTCGAGGCCGTCGAATAGCCAACCGAGGAGCGCCGCGGTGAGGGCCATCCATTTGCCGAAGTTGCTGAAGGATTGCGAGTTCATGGGATGAGTGCCGATGACTTTGGTAGGATGGATTACGATCAAGACAGCATAAAGGAAGCACCGGAAAGGTCAAACGGAAGTTGTGCGAACGACGTATCGCGACTTGCTAACGAACAGGTTGTGGGATAAAACGATTGCGTCCCACCTGCATTTTTTTGGAAATAAGCGATGAATCTCAACTGCCTTTCGCGTCGTCATTTTCTGGCCGGGTCCACGATGGGTCTGGGCGGTGCTGCGCTGGCGTGGTTGCTGCACCAGGACGGCCTGCTCGCTGCCCCGACGAGGCCGGAGTTGGAGCCTCGCACGTTCGATCTTTCGCCGCGGCAGCCGCATCATCCGCCGAAGGCGCGGGCGATGATCTCGATGTTCATGCAGGGCGGGCCGAGCCACATCGATTTGCTGGACCGAAAGCCGGAGCTTGAACGGCGGGCCGGTCAGCCCTACCCTGGCGAATTGCGTTTTGACAGTCCGAAGCAGGTGCTCAATCAACTCTTCCCAAGCCCGTGGCCGTTCCGTCGCTACGGGCAGTCCGGCACCGAAATCTCGACGCTTCTGCCGCACCTTGGCAGCGTGATCGACGATGTCTGCGTCGTGCGCTCGATGCGCACCGCGGTCAACAACCATGTGCAATCAGCCGTCGCGCTGAACACGGGCCGAATCCTCGCCGGTCGTCCAGTGCTCGGCAGCTGGCTGACATATGGTCTCGGCAACGAATCGCAGAATCTGCCGGCGTACATGGTGCTGCCGGATGTCACGCTGCCTGTCGTCGGCGTCGACAATTGGTCGAACGGCTGGTTGCCCTCGATTTACCAGGGAACCGTTGTCCGCAACACCGAACCGCGAATTCTGAATCTCGACCCGGCGCCCCATATGCGAGGCGAAGCGCAGGGGCGGTTTCTCAATTACCTCGAACAACTCAATCGCGAACATTTGGATCGGCATCCCGGCCAATCGGAACTCGAAGCGCGGTTGGCGAGCTATGCCCTGGCCGCACGCATGCAGACGGCGGCGAGCGAAGCGCTCGATCTCACGCGTGAATCGGCTGCGACGAAACGGCTTTACGGTTTCGACGACCCCGCCTGCCGCGATTTCGCCGAACGCTGCCTCATCGCCCGCCGACTCGTCGAACGCGGTGTGCGCTTCGTGCAACTGTGCACGGGCAACCAATTTTGGGACCATCATGGCAATATCGCCACGAGCCTGCCTCGCTCAGCACGGAAGATCGATCAACCGTCGGCCGCTCTCGTCTATGACTTGAAAGCTCGCGGTTTGCTCGACACGACGCTCGTGGCCTGGGGTGGCGAGATGGGCCGGTTGCCCGTCGTCCAAAACGCCAATTCCAGCTTTGGCCGCGATCACAACACTTACGGCTTCAGCATGTGGTTCGCCGGCGGCGGCATTAAAGGCGGTACGACCTACGGCGCTACCGACGATTTTGGCTACAACGCCGTCCACAATGTCGTCCATCACTACGACTACCAGGCGACGATCCTGCACCTGTTCGGCCTCGACCATCGTCGACTTGTCTTCCGCCGCAACAACCAGGAATTAACGCTGACCGACAACCAGCCGGCCCGTGTGGTGCACGATATTTTGGCGTGATGCGTTCCGTTAAGCCGCTCGCCTTTGGCGAGCGCGACCTATGTGTCGTGCGGCACCTGTTCGCGCTCGCCAAAGACGAGCGGCTTAACGGAAATCCCGCTTGCATTCCGCGCAGCATCGTGGATAATGGCCAATTGAGGGATAATCTGCATTCCGTCGCTGACAGGAGAGATCGTCATGTTCGCAAGGTCAACGTTGTTCGCTGTGGGTGCCTTCCTTTTTCTGACCACTCTCGCGCTCGCACAAACACCGGATGCCAACGATGCACGCGTAGCAACACTCGTGAAGAAGCTCGGCAGCGGCTTGTACCAGGCCCGCGAATCGGCTCGCAAGGGGCTGGAATCGCTCGGCGCCGATTCGCTCGACACCCTTCGCAAAGCCCGCGCCAGCATTGATACGGATGTGGAAGCCTTACGCCGCCTCGATGACGTTATTTCCCGATTTGAGCTGCAACTTCTTACCAAACAAATCCTTACGCCGAAGAAAGTACATCTCGTCCTCAAAGATGCCACACCGCCACAGGCTATCGCGGAGTTGGCGAAAGTCAGCGGCTACCCAATCCAGTTTCAGGGCGATGCCACCAAATTCGCGAACAAGAAGCTGACACTCGATATCAAAGCGCCGTTTTGGCAAGTACTGGATCGCATTAACCAGGACGCTGGCCTCGTCGAGCGTGCTGACAGTTTGCCACAGGACCTTGGCGATCCGAGATTTGGCAACGTCCGCGTCATGCGTGGCGGCATCGCCCGTGTTTATTCGCCGAACACCCAGGTCGCACCGGCCGGGCCAATTGTCGTTGTGCCGCGAACCACGGAACAACCGCGAGTCGATTTCGCAGGTGCCGTCAAGACGGAAGTCCGTGTAAGCCGGGACCCGAAGTCGCAGGATGTGATCGTCGAGTTGACGGCTGGCATTGAGCCGCGACTCGTCAATGGCATGGTGGCGGGCAAGCCGGCGCTCGCCAAGATCGCGGATGGGAATGGCCGAACGCTGGAAGCGATGCCGGATCAGGCAGTTGTCGACGGTATTACGACCGGCGGCTTGATACCTGGTGTGTTGCCACGCCGCAACTCAGTTCAGTTCCGATTCAAAAATCCCGGCGACGCCCTCAACGCCATCAAGGAACTCGCCGGCCAATGGACCGTCACCGTCGATTTGCAAAACGAACTCATCGCGAAATTACCCAACATTCTCAACGCGACCGGCAAATCTGCGTCCGGCAGCAACGGCGGCGATTTGACTGTCGTCAGCATCAAGAAAACGCCCGCTGGCGATTTTGAAGCGACCATCGCTATGAACGGATTGACTCCCAACCCGTTTGGAAACAACGTCGTCATCAACGGTGGCGGCGGCGTTATCATTCGCGGCAACGTCGTCATCAACGGCGCCATCGTCATCGGCCCCAACGGCGTTCAAATGGGCGGCTCGGGCAATCGCAAGGACCTTCCCGATCTCGTCGACGCCACTGGCCAAAAGTTCCAAATCCTTGCCGTCACCGCCGACAACACCTCCATCAGCAACACCGGCGTCTCGCGCACTGCCACCATCGTCTACCGCCCAAACCCCGGCCAAGGTGAACCGCGCGACCTGGTTTTGTTTGGCACGCGCAACCACGCCATCGCAGTGCCGTTCCGCTTTGAAAACGTCGCAATACCGAGCAAGAATTAATCAGTACCGATGTAAGCCCAAGGGTGAGGTACTCGGAACCCTTGGGATCGCGCTGGGATTATCCCAGAGTTGAGGAGTGCCTCACCTCTGGGCATAGGTATCCTTCCTTTTTCTTGGCATGCCGAGGTGCCCCATGCGTTCGTGTGTCCTCCTTGTTGCCTGGCTCGTTCCAGCGTTCTCCTTTGCTCAGGATGGTTCCTGGGTCGGCAAAACCGTGTTCACGAAGTATCACGGCATCGGCCTGCGAGATTTCGACAAAGATGGCAAGCTGCAAACCATCGCTCGCCTCAATGACAGCATCACCTATCGTGTGCTCGAAGAGAAAGGCAGCGAGGTCCGCGTCGTCACTTCGCTGGGGAAGGTGGGCTGGGCGGGCAGGGCCGACTTCATGCCCGCCGACAAAGCCGTCGATCATTTCACAGATGAGCTGAAGAAGACCCCCGAAGAAGCCGGCCTCTACCAAAAACGCGCCTATGCGTATGAGTTGCAAGGTAAGTTTAACGAAGCGCTGCGCGACATGAATGATACGATTCATCATGCCTACAACGATCCTTTTTCATGGAACCAACGTGCTGGGTTCTATTTGGCGAACGGATACGTCAAAATGCTGGCGATCGACGATCTCAACGAGGCGATCCAACGCCGGCCCGGATCCGGCCCGCTGCTTGCCAATCGCGGTTACGCCCATGCGATGCGTAAAGATTACGACCAAGCGCTCCGTGATCTGGAGGACGCCTGTCTGTGCGAGCCGCATCGGCCCGCGAGCTGGAACAATCGTGGTTTAGTGCTCTTTCTGAAGGGCAACTTCAATCGCGCTCTTGCTGATTTCGCTGTAGCCGAGAACATGAACCCGCACAACGCCCATGTCCTCCTGAACCGCGCTCGCATGCTGGCCACTTGTAAAGAGGCGAAATATCGCGATGGGAAGAAAGCCGTCGAATTGGCGAAGCAAGCGCTGCTGATGGAGCCGAATCCGAGCCGTGAGTTTTTCGACGCGCTCGCCGCCGCCTATGCCGAGACGGGCAACTTCGCCGAGGCGTTGCGTCTGCAAAACGAAGTGCTGCGCGACCCGCGTTGGAGCAACAACAAGGACGCCACCGCCCGCCGCGACCTGTACCACGCCAAGAAAAAGTATCGCGAGCCGTGAGTTCAGGTCAACAATGCCACCATCCAGAATGCGAATCACGAAAGGTCGAAAGTACGAAATCACGAAAAATAAACTCACTCGATTTTCGTGATTTCGTACTTTCGACCTTTCATGATTCGTGTTTTTTACGGCGGGTTCTACCCATCCACCCAGCTATACGGATAGCTCGCGTCATCAAGTTCCAACCCTTGCTTCGTCAGTAGCAACGGTTTGAACGTATCGAGCATCACTGCGAGTTCGTCGGTGAACTTCACATCCTTGCTCGCCACGATCGTCCCCGGGTGCGGCCCGTGCGGGATGCCGCGAGGGTGCAACGTGAACGACGCCTCCTCCACGCCGCGCCGGCTGCCGAATCGGCCTCGCACGTAATACAGCACCTCGTCGGCCTGCACGTTGGAATGGGCGTATGGAACCTTGATCGCGTTCGGATCGGAATCGAGCAGCCGCGGCGCGAATGTGCACAGCACAAACCCCGGCGCATCGAACGTCTGATGCACCGGCGGTGGTTGATGGATCCGCCCCGTGATCGGCTCGAAATCGTCCGCGTTGAATGTGAACGGATAGACCATCCCGTCCCACCCCACCACGTCAAACGGATGTTGGCTCAACACATACCGCGTCAGTCGAGAGCCGTCTTTCACGAGTACAGGCGTTGGCTCCTCCTTGTCCACAGTGTGCAGCTGCGTTGGCCCGTGGAAGTCGCGCTCGCTGTACGGCGCGCCAAGCCGAAGTTGGCCATCGGGATTCAAATAGTGCGGCGGTATGGTCAGCGTGCCAATCGATTCAACAATGAGCAGGTCGGCGTTTCCTTCGAACACGAGCCGATACGTCGTCGTGCGCGGGATGACGACGTAATCGTACTGGCGAAAAGGCAGCGGGCCGAACATCGTGTGCAGCGTCCCGTGGCCATGAGGGATGAAGATGACTTCGTCCGCGGAAACGTTGCGGAAAAGCTCCTCCTGCGCCAGCGCGGGCCGACAGCGCGAGATAACGACATCGTCGTTGCCCATGATTGGCACACGGCCCGTGATGGGATCGCCGATTCGCGGCATGGCGCCGCTTTTGACGTGATGATGCCGAAGTGCCAGCTGGGTGAGAAAATCGACAGATGCGGTGCCCGCTGCCTCAATCTTGGCCACGCGCGTTGGTGGGCGAAGATGATAGACGATGGAATACGCCCGGCCAAAGCCCGCCGTGGTGACGACCTCTTCGTAGAAGATGCCCTCGCCCTTATGCCCGCCGTCGCGACGATGTGCGGTATGCCGTTTCGCGGGGATGCTGCCGAGTCGGAGGTATGCAGGCATAATTAATCCACCCCGAATGAGAAGAAGAGTCGCCACAGCGAGGGACCGAGGTCAGGGGCGAGCCGCGGCAGGTCGCACTCATGCGGATCCCTATCCTCCCGCTGGCAAAGACGATGCTACCAAAAAAAGCCCGCGGTGCCCAGCTACGAATCACCCATGGCGAAAAGGGTTCAGGAAGAAGGAATAGGGAAATGGTTGCGGACATTTCTAATGCAACCAAAATGCGGACATTACTATTGCGTTGCGACAATCGCAAAAAATCCGCCTGTTGAACTAAAATAGGCTCTTCGCGTTATTGTGTGGGTGAATTTTACTCACGGACCTTGCATTGACCCAGGAAAAAATGAGGCGGAATGCGTTTTTCTTCTTTTGGAAAACCTGCCACAATAAGGTGATGCAAAATCTCCACCATCTTCGCGACACCTACC
>SIAQ01000067.1 GCA_009697105.1 Gemmataceae bacterium
GATCTTCGTTTCTCAACGACGCATACAGAGAATCTCTTAGCTAACACAAGATAAAACTCTTCCCTTCGGATCACTTTCGCAATCCTCCAGAATTTGTTGTCTCTTGTGAAGATACAACTCTTTCCGCTACCTAATTGTCAAAGAGCTACTCCGTTCCAATGAAACGGTGGAAACTCATTCTAGGCGATGAAGGTCAACTGGCAACGGGCAGATGAAAAAAAAGTGGAATTCCCGCTAGAAACCTGCGGCGGCTTTGTTAAACTGTGCAATACGGGCAATCATTCCGGGCGGTGTCGACACTCATGAGTAATGAAATGAACACATCACAACTATTGTGGATCGCATCACTTGTGGTGGACGGGTACGTTCTACTGCCCCGAATCTTGTCCGGTGAAGTCGTTGATCGAATTGTTATCGACCTCGATGAAATATTTCGCCAAGACGCTACCGAATCTGTTCTACGAACTGATTCGGGTGAGATATACGGTGCGCGAAATCTCTTGCAGAATGCTCCGACGTTTTTGCGAGATTTGCTGGGAATAGCCTCCCTTTGGGCGGAAGTTGAGGCGATCCTTGGCCCCACCTGCGGATTGGTCCGTGTGCTGTTCTTTGACAAACCACCGGAACAGTCCTGGGCGCTGCCCTGGCATCGAGATCGCACGATTGCGGTGCGTGATAATCGTCTACCAAGCGTGGAGTTCACCAAACCGACTACGAAAGTGAGCGTGCCACACGTCGAGGCGCCGAGTTGGCTTCTCGAACAAATGCTGACGCTTCGCGTGCATCTCGACCCGATGACCGACGCGAACGGCCCGCTCAAGGTATTGCCAAGTTCGCATCGCGGTGTCGAGGATCGGCCCGTGGTGACGATTCTGGGCGAGCGGGGCGATGTGTTGCTAATGCGACCGTTGGTAAGCCATTGCAGCAATCGTTCGGCTGATGATACGACGCAGCGTCGGCGGATTCTGCACTTTGAATTCGCCGCGATTGAGCAATTACCCGACGGCTATGCGTGGCATGATTATGTCACACGGAATCGATGAATTACCGAGTTAACGCCAGTGCGGGAAACGGTTTATTTGCCGCGATCACGGTACGGTTGAATCTTCTCGTAGAGCAGCCCGACGAACTGTTCAAGCAAGTCCACGTATTCGGTGTTGGTAACCGCCATGGCTTTTTCGATCAACAGGCGGCGGCGGTCGAGTTGGGCCACATGATGCTCCACGCCGAGCGCGGTCAGCGGGCCGCCGGTGCCTTGCAGCGATAGCAATTCGTCGATTTCATCCGTAGTCAGCTTTTCGGCTCGACTGCGATTCGCTTCGAGCCACGCAAGGAGCTCCGGCTGGGTCGCGCGTTCGTAGAGCACTCGCAGCGACTCGTTATCAGGTAGCGCGCGGCGCATGCGCGGCAGTAAGCGATCGAGCGGTTGCGTTTGCAAGTCATGCACGCTTACGCCAAGTGCGCGAGCACACGCCGCCACGGTGGCGTGATGTAGGCGGCGAACCGGGCCTAAGATAATGCCGCGGATCGTGAGCCGATTGAGGTCGGCCTGGCGTGCGAATTCGTCGATGTTCCAGCCGCGCTCGCGCACCAGGCTGGCGATCTTTTCGCAAAGGGAGACATCGTCCTGTGGATGAAATTCGTCCATGGCGACGATTCTAATCACAAGTCCGCCGAAGGTACAGGTCGGTAGTGGAAAAAACAAGGAAAAGATAGGGAACCACCGAGGTCCAGCACGACTCAGCAGTAGCGGAGCCGACAATCTGAAATCGCCGCTTGGCCATCAGCCGATGGCCAAGCGCTTTGGCACTTTTTCGGCCTTTTTTTTGCGATTTTATCGCGTATTGGCCACGAAGGCCCGGGAGAGGGGGGCAAGTGCATGCCGATTATTTGGCCAAAGACAATGAATTGGCTCACCGCCGACTTTGACACGCCGTCAGTCGGCGCGTTACGATGACGAAAAAAACCAGCCGCAAGCCCCAGGATGATCGCAAGCGATTCCTGGTGGTGATGCCGCGCCTGGCCGCTCGAAAAACTGATCGGGAAAGAACTTGACATCCGAATCTCGACGTGGTTGAATACTCCCTACTACCAACTATACCTTGTATCCGATTTATTGAGCGGTGGCACAGACATTCCTGTCTGTGTTTGGAGTTTACACAGACAGGAATGCCTGTGCCACCGCTGCGGCAATCCAAACCGCGTGAAGTATAATCAGCTGCTTATCCACCGTGAGAACGAGTCCCAAAACCAGACATCTAATCGGGCGACGGCGGCCGAGGTGAACGGTGAGGTTGTGATACGGTTGTCGTGTCCAAGCATTCGGATCATTGGCAAGGGAGATAGGGAGAAGCCGCTCACCTTGGGCAAAGAGGCGAAAGCCTACAGCCAGACCGGCAAACCGTTGAGCAAAGAAGAGGTGTTGAAGGCACTGGCCAAACAGGTTTCGGTGGTTCGTTTCGTGCGGGCGAATCCGGACGACCCGGAGCAGCCTTCTACACGGGCATGTTCCGGGACGACGCGGTGTTGCTGGTGCTCGAAGGCAAGTGAAATCGCCAGAAAAGGGACATTCCCGTGTCGCGCTCGCAGTTCTTGAAATACACGCTGGCCGCGGCGATGTTGTGCGGCCTGATGCTGTCGCCGCGATTGTGGCTTTCGGCGCGTAGTTACCCGTTCGTGCCGGTGTGGGATGGACTGCCGACCATCCCGGCGCCTTGGGACTGGCTCGTACTGGGCATACTGGTCGCCGCGCTGGGGGCCCTCGTCGTGGCGTCTCGCCCTCGCCTGGCCATGCTGGTCTTCGTCATATTGGCCGGCGTGTGGAGCCTTTGGGACCAGACTCGCTGGCAACCGTGGTTCTATCAATACCTGGTCATGTTTGCCGTCCTGGCCCTCGGTCCCGCTCCCGACGACCCCGAAAGAGGCCAGGCCAGTCTAAACGCCTGCCGGATCATTGTCGCCGGGACATACGTCTGGAGCGGCGTGCAAAAAATCAACGTGCTGTTCGCCACCGACATCTTTCCCTGGCTGATGGAGCCGGTGCTGAAGCACTTGCCCGGGGAGTGCCATGAGTGCCTTCGCGACCGCGGCTGGGAGGCGGCGTACCTGGAGTGCGCCGTCGGGCTGGGGCTGTTCGTTTGGCCGCTCAGGCGTTTGGCCGTGGTCGGCGCCGTGCTCATGCACCTGTTGGTCCTCTTCAGTCTGGGGCCCTGGGGCCACGGCTGGAACACGGTGGTCTGGCCGTGGAACGTGGCCATGATGGTGTTCGTGGTGGTGCTTTTCGGCCGGACGCGGCAGGTGCAGGTGTGGCACATCCTCTGGCCGCGGCGGTGTCTCGTTGCCCGCGTCGCGCTGGTGTTGTTCGGCGTCATGCCGGTGTTCAACTTCTTCGAATGGTGGGATTCGTACCTGTCGGCAGCGCTGTATTCGGGCAATGTACCGTCTGCCCGCGTTTACATCAGCCAGGAAGTGTACAACAGTCTCCCGCCTGAGGTAACGACAGCGTACGTGAACCTGCGCGTCGATGCGACCTCGGACGACCCGTGCCCTTACGAGGTGGACTTTTTCAGTTGGGCGATGGCGGAAATGAACGTGCCGAACTACCCCGCCGAGCGCGTCTCGCGCGGGCTCGCCCGCCTTCTGGCGAAGTTGCCCGAGAAAACCGCCGCCACGAGCCCAGAGAACATTCCGCCGAGGGAAGGCCGCCCGTGCGGGCGATCCTGATCCTCCAGGGGCGTGCCGATTGGCAGACCAGCGAGCGACAGGAAAAGCGCGTGGTGTTTCCGGAGTGACCAAGTTCCTGCCTCCTTGACAGGTATGAGAAAAAGGGACCATTCGAAAATGAACAAGATGATTAAAGAGACGCGGCTTTTTAATGCGTGGCGGTCGAACATAACCGCCGAACCGTTCTATGCCCCTTTAAGGTCGAGCTACGTTCCGTCCACGGCGACTTTTGCATTTCGTTTTTGCATGTCGTAATTGCTGCAACCGATTCATTTTCTTGCAGCAGGATGCCCCGAACTTCTGCGCCGGGATGGTTCAAGCAACGGCGTCCATTATTAAGTAATTTTACCTATTGGTAAAATAACCGAGACGGCACCAAGCAGCTCTACAGGCTCAGGCCGACTCGTGTTCCCACGAGCCGCGGGCGAGGCCCGTGCGACAGCCAGATCGGCTTCGAAGACGGCCTTCCCCTCATGATCGAGGATGTGCGTGAACCTGAATCTAAACGACAACACCGGACAGTCTCATTGCTCCACATCGAGCACGAGAAACGCATCGCTCGGATCAAGCGTTACGCCGTCGGTTGCACGCAGCGCGAATACGTGCCGGCCTGGCCTAATGCCAGCGGGCAGCATCATCGTCACCGCGCGGCGATGCGAACCGGGCGCGGCGTCCACGTCCCAGGTTTGATCGGCGAATAGGCCACGCCCTTCGAGCGTTACCCGTTGCTTTTTGTTCTTGCTGGTGAGGTTAGCGATCACGAGTTCGCCCTGCACCTTGGCGCCGGATTTGGCTTTCTGCATAAGCGGCTCGAAATGCAGGCTGTGCGGGTTCCAATCCTGTTGATGGTTACTGCTCAGACATAACACATCCGCGGCCTTGGCGGAGACGTGGCCCCATTCGACGCGGCGGCGGAAATCCTCGGCGTTGAACTCGAACGGCCCGCCATGCTCGGCAAGCACCCAGTCGGGGGCGGCATCGAGCACCTTCTTCGCGCTTGCAGCGTAGAGCGGCGGGAAGCTGCGGTTCAGGCCCATCCAGCCGCCGGAACCGCTGAACATGTCCTGGTGGAAAAAGTTGTCAGCCGTGAAGAAGCAGCGCTTGCCGTCGATCATCGTCTCGACGCCCATCGTGAACTCGCTTTGGCCTGGCAGATGATGAAATTTGAAGCGATACTCGCGCCACGTCAGCGATTCGCCATCCTTGGGCTTACGATCGAACTTTACCGGCCGGGCATCGATGAACGGGGCACGCCAAAGGAACGGCTCAGCAATCGGGCGGGCGACGATATCGAGCGCCCAGACCTGGATGCGTTCGCGCTCGGGCAGATAGTGGATGCCGTCGTAATGATCGAAATGGGCATGGCTAAACATGACGACTTCGAGCGTGCCGAGCTTCTCGTCCTTTTGCAATTTCGCGAACTGGTCGGCACTGCGTTTGTCCCACGGATCGAGCATCAGGCAGGCGCCGTCCTTCGATTTGAGCACGTAGGTATTGCCGGTGATCCACAGATGATCGGAGACGCGCGTCCAGGGTTTGGACCCGTTCGAGGTCGCTTGTTCCTTGGCGAGAAAACGATACTCGGGCGCTTTGCCGAGACGTTCCTTGGTAAAGCGTTCGAAGCTCTTGAGGTAGCCGATCTCTTCAACCGTCTTGAGCGTATTCGCAAGCGCGATCTGCGTGTTCTTGATGATCTCGCCATGCGCGGGGCAGAGGATGTCGGCCTTCTCCGCGAGCAGCGCGCGCAACGATTTCGCGGTGGGTTGCAGGCCCTTGTCGGTCCAGTGGTCCCAATCGGTGGTGTACGGCGCCCAGAGCTTGCCCGAGGCCGCGATCGCGCCGCCGCAGAAAACGACCCGCTCGCCCTTATCCTTACTCGCCGAGAAGGCGACATGCGAGAGCGCATGCCCTGGCGTGTCGCGCACGGTGATCGTCCAACCTTCCCAGGCGATCACCTGGCCATCGACCAGCGAATCATCGACGCCGTCGAACCCGGTCGGCACGACGAGATAAGCGGTGCGCGAACCGCGCAGGGGCAGCGAGTCGCGCCAATATTTCTCGACGGCTTTCGGCGCCAGCCATTCATTCGCACCTTTCGGCGAGAACACCTTCACGCCCTTCGGCAATTCGCCCAATGCGGAGCAAACCGAGCGATGATAATGCGTGAGCAACACACGATCGATCTGCTTCACGCCATGCCGAGCGAGGCCGCTGGTTTGGACCGGCGCGTCGATCAGCAGCGCCTTGTTGCCGGCGAGGATCGCATATCCAGCAACCGGCCCCGGCGAACGCAGCACGCCCGGTGCGACAAGTGTCCAATCATCGCCTGCCAACTGATTAGCTCGCCCGAGCCAGACTGCCAGCGCAAGAACGGTCACACATGTAAGTATGGATAGTGCTACGCGACGCATGTTCACTCCCTTAATCGTCCGTGGTCCGTAGTCCGTTGCCAAGAACATTCTTCATGCATGCACGGAGTCAGCATGTATTTCCCACCGACTTCTGACCACGAACCACGGACTATTTTACCCATTTTCCGAAAAGTTAAGCTATGGGGGTTGCCATGACTTTAACGATTGTGCTATCTTTTACCTATATGAATTTCAATAATTCGCGGATCCTCCCGGCGCTTCCTTGCATCTTTCTGAGGTAGACTTAGGTTGATAGTAAGGACGGCGCTGTCATTTCCGAATGACCCGGCAAGAATGCTCACGTGCGCCACGGATTTTGATCACGCGAAACTATTCGGTCAAGTTCTAAGAGGAGACGTGGGCCATGCGAATCATGCTTGCAGGTGTTTGTGCCTCGGTTATCTGGTCGGCGACGGTGCTGCCGGCGAGCGCGGGATGGGACAACGTGTTCCAACCGACGCTGTTCAATCGTCAACGTACCCAGGCGAAATACTACGTTCCGCCGGCGGTGGTATACTCTTCGCCGATCGTCGCCCAAGCGGCGCCGGTCTATTTGGCGCAGTCGGCGCCGGTCGATCCGTGTAACAAGTGCCAGACAAGCTACTCGCTCAAGAGCCATTATCAATCCGTGACGACAATGGAAAATCGCACGGTGATGGAAAAGGTCACGAATTACCGCACCAGCTATTACTACGAACCGGTGACGACGGTGCGCTACAGCGCCTACTACGATCCGTGCAACTGCAACTACACGCAGGTGGCTGTGCCATCGGTTTCGTATCAGTTGCGTGAGCAGAAGTGCCCGGTGGAAAGCTGGGTATCGCGCTGCGTGCAAGTGCCGGTTCAGGCCTACAAACTCGAATATTATTGGCAGCCGCAAACGACCTGCTGCAACACGACGCAAGGTGCGCCAATCATGGCGACCCACGGCGCCGCGATTCCGCCGCAGATGCCGCCGGTGACGAACGTGCCGAACATCACTCCGGATGCCCCGCCGGCGATTTCGGGTACGAAGACGCCGGGCATGACGAGTGCACCGAAGTCGAACATGTGGGACCAGTTCTATCCGCCGATCAATAAGGTCACGCCGACGCCGGGCACCTCCTGGCAGCCCCAGCTGGGCAGCCCGATCCCGGTGGACCAGCCGAGCACGCCGCAACCGCCGGTGAATTTCGACCGCATCGCCGTCAACGGAAACTCGCAGGTCGAAGGCCAAGTCGTCAGCAACGACCAAAGCCCGAAGGCCAACGCGAAGGTCATGTTCGTCAATGCTTCCAGCGGAAAACGCATCAACGTCAGCGCCAACTCGGCCGGCCGATTCAACATCGACCTGCTTCCCGGAAGCTGGCATGTGTACCTGCATGGCACCGACGACGTTCCCATGCACCACAGCCGAATCGACGTAAACGGCCAACAGCACCGCCAGGTGAATCTGGTGAGCCGCAGTAACTAAGTAAAACCGTTTTGCCGCTTGCGGCTTAGCGCTCGCAAGGCACCGCGCGAGCGCTAAGCCGCAAGCGGCGAAATCGGGAAACGACAACGATCAACTCGCCACGGGAATCTCGCGCTGAATCATCTCTTCCTTGAAAATCGCAAACCCCGCTGACTGGTAGTTGTGCAACGCAAATCGATGGTCCAGCGTGCAGGTGTGCAGCCAAAAGCGGCACGGCTGATAGGTCCACGCCTTGTCGATCGTCCACTGCAATAAGTATCGGCCCAGCCCTTGGCCGATGAACCCGGGCATCAAGCCGAACTGCACAAGCTCGATGTTGTTTGCCTCGGGCCGATCGAATTCGGCGAACCCCGCCGGCGAGCCATCGACATAGAGGACGTGCACTTCGTTGTGCGGATTGGCCAGGACCACGGCCAACTCGGAATCGGACAGTCGGGCTCGGCTCAACCAATGATAATCGCTGCCGACGCTGTTGTACAAGTAGCGATAATACGCCACGCTGGGCCGGCGTGCGTGCACGACCATCAAGCCGTCGCGCGGAGCCGGCACGATTCGACTCGATGGCTTCAACATCTCCAGGTAGAAAACAGTAACGTCTACGATCGCCATTTGATTCGTTCCTATGCCAACAGCGCATCGACGACGTTGCCATGCACATCGGTGAGCCGGAAGTCGCGGCCGCCGTAGCGGTAGGTGAGGCGTTCGTGGTCGAGGCCGAGGAGGTGGAGGATGGTGGCGTGGAAGTCGTGCATGTGAACGCGGTCTTGCTCGGCATGCCAGCCGTAGTCGTCGGTGGCGCCGTGGTGGTAGCCGGGTTTGACGCCGCCGCCCGCCAGCCAATGGGTGAAGCCTTCGGGATTGTGATCGCGGCCATCGTTGCCCCCGCCTTCGACGGTCGGCGTGCGGCCAAACTCGCCGCCCCACCAGACGAGCGTGTCGTCGAGCATGCCGCGCGTTTTCAGATCGGTGAGCAGGCCGGCGATCGGCAGATCGACTTCGCGGGCCTTCGCTTCGTGCCCCTGACGCAGGTTGCCGTGCTGATCCCATTGCACAAGCGAATCGCTATGCGAGACTTGAATGAAGCGCACGCCGCGCTCGGCAAAGCGACGCGCCATCAGACACTGCCGACCGAAGTTGGCAGTGATCGGGTCATTCAAGCCGTACAGATTCTGCGTGGCCCGCGATTCACTGACGATGTCTTCGACTTCGGGCATCTCACGCTGCATGCGGAAGGCAAGCTCGAAGGAATTGATGCGGGCCTCCAGCAACGCCTCGGCCCCGGCGCTCGCTTGATACTCGCGGTTCATTTCCAGCAAGCGATCGAGTTGCAGCCGTTGCACCTCCGGCGGCAGGCGATCGTTGCGGATGTAGCGCACGCGGGCCTGGTCGGCGGGAATGCTGGCGTTGCCCAGCGGCGTGCCCTGATAGGCCGCGGGAAGAAATGCCGAGCCCCAGTTGTTGACGCCGCCGTGCGCGAGCGTCGGGCAGATGGTGACGAAGCCAGGCAGGTTACGATTTTCGCTGCCGAGGCCATAGGTCACCCATGAGCCGATGCTGGGCCGAACGAAGTTGTCGCTGCCGGTGTGGAGTTTAAGCACTGCACCGCCGTGGGCCGCGTTGGTCCCGTGCAGCGAATGAACGAAGCAGAGGTCGTCCACGCAGCGTGCGACGTTGGGGAACAGCGTGCTCACCCACGAACCGCTCGCGCCATAGCGCTGAAAGCGCCAGGGCGATGCGAGCAACGTGCCGGTGCGAGCGAACGTGACACGCGGCCGTTCAAACGGATACGGCTGGCCGTGATCGCGTTGCAACAGCGGCTTATACTCGAACGTGTCAACGTGCGACGGCCCGCCTTTCATGAACAGAAAGATAACGCGCTTCGCCCGAGCCGGATGATGCGAATCGCGCGGTGCCAGCGGATCACGATTCGGCTGCGCGCGTGCCGATTCCTCGGCAAGAAGCGACGCCAAGGCCAGCGAACCGAAACCGACGGCGCTCTTGCGGAGCATGTCGCGGCGGGAATAAACATCAAAGTCAGACATACTTTGTCCTTCTTAAATATTGCAACGAGCTTTCACTTCTCTTCCTCGCTAATCCGTATCCGTCAGGCAACCCAACCACATAAGTTCCCAGATTGGCCAGGTTGCGATGAGGGTCCAATCCCAAGCCACGCAATCAAACCAGTCTGTAAAGATATGACTGTAAGTGCAACCGACACATCCCGGCGTATTGCCAGCCTGAAGCTCGAAAGGAAAATAAGGATCGAGCTGTCCGAATAGCTGGCCAATCTCTTCTATTTCCCTCGCATCCGCTGGTCGCAGATTTGGCGAATACGCTCCTAATCGGTCGCTAGCCGCGCGAGCGAGGATATCCTCAAACACCCCAGATGCGGCTACGACCTTCGCATGCTGATGAAGGGGTGATATCTTGAAGGCCGGATGGTAATGGGATTTAAATGAATCCTTCAGAAATCGATGCAGGTCCGGTACAGCGATGATTTCTTCAAGCATTTTGCGTACGCCATCGGGCGATCGAGGATCAAAGCCGCTGAACTGAAAAAACTGCCAATTGAACCTGAAATTCGACGTCGCACGTATGCGAACCGTAAGATCCTCTAGTGAGAACGGGCTATCGCATGTGACTAGGAATCGCATAAGACCTACTCCCTTGCTCACCGCACATACACAAACTCATTCGCCGACATCACGACCTGGCACAGCGATGACCATGCCAACACGCGGCGACGTTCGAGATTCGGTTCGCGCTTCTGCATCGCGCGGTCGATCTCGCCGACCAAGGCAATCGCCTTGGCGATCTCGGCGTCCGTCGCCTCACGGCCATAGGCTTTGACGTAGAGTTGGCGCACGCGTTTGGCGTCGTCGGCTTCCTTGAGCAGCGTCTCGGCGAGGTGGTCGCAGATTTTCATCGTCCAGTCGCTGTTCATCATGAAGAGCGCCTGCGGGGCCACTGTCGTCGTCGCCCGGTCGCCGCTCGGGATGGCTGGGTCGGGGTAGTCGAACAGTTGAAACACGTCGTACACATTATTTCGCACCACCGGCAGGTAGAGCGAACGCCGTCGGCTGTCGTAGTTCGTCGTGTCTTTCGACGTGTGATCGAAAAAATACTCGCGATTCTTGATGTGCAGCATCGACCCGCCCTGGCTTTTGTCGAGCACTCCGCCGACGGCGAGAATGGCATCGCGAATCGCCTCGGCTTCGAGTCGCCGAACGTTCGCTCGGCCATGCAAGCGATTCTCGGGATCGGCATCGCGCGTTTTCGCATCGGCATCGGTGCTCATCTGGTACGTGCTCGATAGCATGATGAGCCGATGCATCGCCTTGATCGACCACGCTCCCTTACCCCCGGCCCCTCTCCCGGAGGGCGAGGGGAGAACGAACTGCGACGCCAACCAATCGAGGAGTGGCTGATTGCTCGGCAACCCGCCCAGCGTGCCGAAGTTGTCGGTGGAGCGCACGATGCCGTCGCCGAAATGCCAACGCCAGATGCGGTTGACCATAACCCGGCTCGTGAGCGGATGGTCCGGCTGCGTGAGCCAACGTGCCAATTCGAGCCGGCCACTGGTCTTGGTATCGAACGTTGGCGTATGTTCATTCGCCAGGAACACCGGCACATGGCGTGGCACGACTTTGCCGAGCTTGAGATGGTTGCCACGCGGATGGATCGGCGTATCGATGACAGCCGCGTCGGCAACGCCCATCGCCGTCGGAATCTCCGGCCCCGCCTTCTCCAATTTCGCGAGATCGCTGCGAAGCCGTTTCAGCTTGGCTTTCGCGGCGTCGTCCGTGGCCTTGGGAATCAACGCCTCGATGGCGGCCTTCTGTTTCGCGATCTCGTTCTCGTGCGCGGCTTTTATCGTGGGATCGTTCGCCGATGCGAGCGGATGCTCATGCCAGCGGGCGACCTTTTTGAAATGGTCCATCGTCTTCGTGCTACGGAAGATGCCAGCCAGGCCGTAATAGTCGACGATCGAAATCGGGTCGAACTTGTGATCGTGGCAACGCGCACAGCCCAGCGTCAAGCCCATAAGCGCTCGCCCCATCGTGTCGATCTGCTCGTCCACGATGTCCATCTCCATCTTTTTCTCATCGACCTCCGCAATCACCTTTGGGCCAAGCGACAGGAACCCCGTCGCGATCAATCGGCGCTGGCGAATGGCGAGATCCTTGGACTCAAGCAAATCGCCGGCGAGTTGCTCGACGATGAATTGATCGTACGGCGAGTCGTCATTGAACGCACGCACAACGTAATCCCGGTAGCGCCAGGCGTTGCCAAAGGCGACGTTCTCGTCCAGCCCGTTGGAGTCGGCATACCGCGCGACATCCAGCCAATGCCGGCCCCAGCGTTCGCCATAATGCGGTGACGCGAGCAAGCGATCGACGACTATGGCGAAGGCGTTCGGCGATTGATCGTTGACAAACGCGGCGATCTCATCCGGCATCGGCGGCAGGCCGATCAGGTCAAACGTCGCTCGCCGGATCAGCGTGCGGCGATCGGCAGGCGGCGCGGGCTTCAGGCCCTTAGATTCGAGTTTCACCAGTACAAACGAATCGAGCGGCGATTGCACCCATGCCCCATCGCGAACCTTTGGTAACTCAGGCTTGACGACACGCTGATACGCCCACCAATTTTTTGGATCCGCTTTCGCCAGCGTCGCGGTCTCGGGAAACGGCAAGCCCATCTGCACCCATCGCGTCAGGTCGGCGATCTCGCGGTCGGTCAGCTTCTTCCCGTCTGGCATCTTCGGTGCACTGTCGATATGGCGAATCGCACGAATCAGCAGGCTCTTCTCGGGCAGCCCGACAACCACCGCCGGGCCTGATTCGCCGCCTTTCAGAATGCTCGCACGTGAATCGAGCCGAAGGTCCGCGCGTTGCTTTTGCGGCCCGTGGCATTTCCAGCAGTGATCGATGAGAAGTGGCCGAATGCTCGACTCGAAGAAACGCACCTGCTCAGGCGATGCGGGTTTCTCCTGAGCGCGAGCAGCAAACGGCGCAGACACACTGACGAGCGCAACAAGAACGACGGGATGAAAACCTGGTCTATTCATGGTCATTCGCCTTCATTACTCATCCGTGCGAAACGTGATCGCCGGCAAGCCATCGCGGTTGTACAGATTGACGATCGGGTTCCAGGCCCAGCCGTAGCGGACGTGCCGGGGTTCGGGCACTTCGGGCGAGGAGACAACAATCGTATCGCCATCGATCACCGCGTCGGCGAAGGCGAAATTCTTGTCAGCCCCGGCGATGACAAAACCGGTCAGTTTCTTGTCGCCCGGCTTGAGCATCAATCCGCCACCGACGTGTTTGAAGTAGAGCCGAACGCGGTCCTTCTTCGGCTCGATCTTCATCTCCGTAAACTCCGGCCCCGAGTAGACCAATTGCTTCTCGCCGTAAACGAGATTGCGTGCCGTCAACGCGAGCCGGCGGCCGACCTCCTGTTTGTTGCGCGGGTGGATGTCGTTGGCGTCGCCGATGTCGATTGTCGTCGCCAAACCGGTGTTGGGAACCGAGCGTACCGTCCGCCATTGCGATTCGCGAATCTCGGCCCAGCCCGGCTCGATCGGTTTCCGCTGTAGTGGATTATAGTTCGGCAACGCGACAATCAGGAAGGGGAAGTTTCCTTTGTCCGCCGACGAGGGGAACCGCTCGCGCCAGTCCGTGATGAGCGTCGGCAGCAGTCGGCGATATTGCAGCCAGCGCGGCCCGTTGGCCTCGCCCTGATACCACAACGCGCCTTTGATGCCGGACGGTTCTAGCGGCGCGATCATGCCTTGATATATGCCGCACATGGTTTGATAGTGGCCCACCTTCAGAGTCGGCAACACGACGGCGATATCTTTGCTGGGAACGGTCGCTTTCGCCTTCCACGTCCCCGCCAGGCGTATCGGCTTTTCCTTGCCGGCGTCCACGGGCACGACGGTCATGTTCGCGGGAGCGGAAACAAAACCGCCAGGCCCGTCGCTGTTCACGACCAGCGCGGCGAGCAGGTTCTTGCCCGGTTTGACCAGGCTGCCCTCGACGATGTAGCTACGCGGGCTGCCTTTGATCTGCTTGCAACCGATGAGCATGCCGTTGAACCAAACGACATCGGTGTCGTTGATGACCGAGAGATTGAGCTTGAGGTCTTTGCCAGCCCAATCTTTCGGCACGTCGATCCAATGGCGAAACCAAACGAGACCGTTGAAGTCGGGGATGCCCGCGTCTTGCCAGGGCTTGGGGACGGCGATGTCGCGCCAGTCGTCGGTTTTGAGGTCCAGGTCCGACGCATATTTCAAGCGAGCGCTCGGCGGATCGACGACGCCGGTCCATTTCTCAATGGCCGTGAAATAGTCGTAGGTCTCCGCATTTTCGCCGGCGACGTCCTTGAGGGCGGCGAACTCTTTCTTGAAGTCGTTCGGCATATGCTTGCGCAGAGCGTCAGGGCTGACCCAGACTTCGCCATAGGTCGCGCCCGCGGAACTGTGGATGATGCCGATCGGTATCTTCTGCGTCTTGTGAATCTCCCGCGCAAAGAAGTAGCCGACGCCGGTGAAGTTCTTCGCAAACTCCGGTTTGCAAACCTCCCATTGGGCGGCGGGCGGTAGTTTCATCGACACAAGCGATGGGTAAAAGCTGACGGTGAACGAACGAATCTGCGGGTGGTCGGCCTGCTTGACTTCCTCGACTGCGTTGAGCGAAAGACGCACGGGCCAATTCATGTTAGACTGCCCGGAGCAAAGCCAAACGTCGCCGAACAGGACATTCTTGAGCGTCGATTGTTGTTTACCGCCGGCAATCGCGACGGTGTGCGGCCCTCCCGCAGTGAACGGCCCGACCTTCGCGAGCCATTTGCCATCCTTGCCGGCGATAGCGGGTTGGCCTGACGGTTTGCCATCGACCGATACGGCGATCTTATCGCCAGGCTCGCTCCAGCCCCAGATCGGCGCAGCCATGTCGCGTTGCAACACCATGTCGTCCGTGAACAGCGAATGAACGAACGGCAACCGCTTCGGCTGCACCGGCCACCACGGCTGCGGGCCTTTTGGCTGTCCCAGAACCGTTTGCATCGGGAACAGCACGAGTAGCAGCGCCAATACCTTGTAGCGGTTCGTCATATAGGTTAGTCCATTCAATCTTGACGCCGCCCTCAAAAGTCGATTTCCGAGGCTGAAGCGTAAGCGAGGCTGCCTGAATGCCTCGCTTACGCTTCAGCCTCGGAAATCGGACTTTTGTCGGCCGCGTCAATCTTGTAGCATTCGACAAAAGCTGTGGAAAGAAGAGCCTCACGCAAAGGGGCAGAGACGCAAGGCAACACAATATGAATTGGGTCGCAAATACATCAGGCCCATCTTTCTTTGCAATTCTAAGATTTTGCGTGAGATCGTTCCACAAAAAAATGAGGACGTGCCAACATTGACGCGACCGACAAAAGTCACTTTACGAGCCGGAAGCGTAAGCGACGGTCTGGAGAAATCCCTCGCTTACGCTTCCGGCTCGTACTTTTTTCGGTCGCGTCAACATTGGCGTCGCCGAAAAAACACGAGCCGGGAGCGTAAGCAAGGGACTGGTGAAAACCATCGCTGACGCTCCCGGCTCGTGTTTTTTCGGCGACATCAACATTAGTCAAATCGTAGCGACCTCAAGAAACCGCTGTTGTAGATTAGGTCGATCGATCCGTTCGGCAGGAACCGCGCTTCCACGACGTAATCGCCATAGTTGTAGATGATTCGATCCGACGTTTGCTCCATACGCGGAGCGCCTTGCGGCAGGCGGATCGGCACGGTTGCATGTTGGCCGGTGTACGGATGGCGAAACGTCACCATTTGGTTCGGCCTGACCAAATACGGCGACGGCATCGGGCGCGATCCAAAGCCACGCCGCAACTCCCCAAGCGAACCGTCCGGCCCAGCGGCGACCTGCGTCATCGTGCCGCACGCATCCACAGGTTTGAAATGAAATCGCAAATGCTCTGCCGACGCCGACTGGGTCCACATGCCAAACGCGATCAAAATCGCAATCGACCGTATGCAATGTAACATGACTGTAACCTCAAAAAAGAACGTTCAAGCGCGCAGGCAAGCGCAGCGAGCCTGCGAGGGAAAGCCAAAGTACACCCAACCCACGCAGGCTCGCTGCGCTCGCCTGCGGGCTTGCTTCGGGTTATTATGGCCGCACGATCACGCCTGGTGGCGGGGCGGGGGCAACGATGACGCCTGGCGTTGGGCAAGGCACCGGCGCGATAATCGGCGTCACTGCCACCACGGCCGGTGAACGCGAGGCGGGTTGATAATTCGAGCGCGTGCGGCAACCACCAAGCACGACCACCGATAACGCGAGCACCAACATACTTATGCGAAGAGCCATAAGGCATCTCCTTCCAAACGGCGCGTCCAAGGGTCGATCTCGTCGGCGCCGGCAACGAGAAGGCGGCTTTCGCCACGGTTCAGCCACATGAGCAACCGCTCCAACGGACAAACTCCGTCGAACCGGTGCCTTGCGCGGAATCCATCGCGTAAACACAATGCATAGCACACTTAAAGGTAGGGCAATCAGCATAAATGCGACAATCATTTCTTGAGCGAAACTACCAAATTTTTCGATTTCCTGGTGCGATTGTGCGGGCCGTACCCATTGTGCCGATTAGGCAAATCTGAAAGTGCGCAAAAGACGTGGATATTTGTCTACGCAAATGCAATGAGGAACTAAGTACGAGGAATTATTAATTGCGTTCGATCACCGCGCGGGTCCAGATTTGCTTGCATTATTTCTTTATTCCTCATTTCTCATACCTCGTTCTTCATTTCTCATTGCATTTGAGTCTTTCTACAACCCGCAACTTCAATGCGCGCACGACCGATTCACCGAGCGCCGATTCCCATTCTTCTGTCTTGACATCGGCACGAGGGAGATGTATCAGGGAATGCTGGGAAGACCACGGCACGAGGTCTTGGGGCACGCATGTTGTTGATTGCTACCGATATCCTGGCGGATTTGTGCGGACTGTCGCTGGGCATGATCCTCACGATGTTTCCGATCGGGCTGATGCTTTGGCTGCTCGGTTGGTGGAGCCATCGATTCTGGATTGTGCTCGGTTCGACAGTCTTGGCGGGTGTATTCGGATTGATGGAAGCGCCGGCGTGGCGCGTACAGCCAATCGTCGTCGCCGTGCTGCTGGCCATCGCCGCGGGCGTGCTGGCCCTGGCGCTGATTCGCGTCGTGACGTTCGTCGCTGGGGGTCTGGGCGGCGTCTATCTCGTGCAACTTGCGTTGCCAACGGTGAATCAGCCGTTGATTACGTTTCTCATCTGCGGGCTGATCGGCCTGCTTTTGTTTCGCTGGTTCTTTATGGCATCCACGAGTCTGGCTGGCGGTGCGCTGCTGATCTATGCCTCCTTGGCACTGTTCACCTATTACGAAAGGATTGATGCTGTCACCTGGACGAATGAGAATTCGCTACTTGCCACTAGCATTTGCGGTGGCCTCGCCTTGTGCGGCTTTGGGATGCAGTTTCTCCTCGACCGCTGGCGCACGCGTCGCCGCAAGGAACGCGAGGAAAAAGGCGAAGAGGATCTCACCACGATCATTCTCGCTCGCATCGGATTTGGAACGAGCGGCAAGAAAGACCGGAAGAAAGCCGCATGAGCGCGTCGGCATATTTGGTTTTTCAGATATAGCCCGCCATAAATGACAGCCTATATGAAGATTTAGCCGTCAAACCGCTCTTTCGTTCCCCATAACCCGAGCGCGGGATTGGAGATGTAATAGACCTCCTCGCCATCGGGCAGCGTGTTCCAGCCGTCGCGGAGTTTCCGCGGATCGTACTTGCGCGACATGGCCGCGAGATCGCCCCACTGGAAGCCGACGCCTTCGATCTCCGCGCGGGTCAAATGACCAGGGCAGTAGATGATCGCGAATCGGCCCTCAGACGAGCCGTGGATGAGGTGTGCCGACGCCGACAGATTCGCGGATAGCTCGGGATGCTCGCGCACCGCTGCCAGCGTCGTCGGCGTGCCGCGGTAGCCGAAACGGCGGATGAGCGTGTCGATCGTCGCGTCCTCGCCGAAGGTTCGCACGCCCGGCGCGAGGACGATCAGTTCGCCAGCGTCCGCAATCGCCATGCGCGTGCGGTAGACTGCTTTGTTACCTAGCCAGGTCGATTTGAATTCGAGCGGATCCAACCAGACAACGACCTTCTTCGGCGCCCTTTCAAGTCGATCGAGATTCACCTGCCGGCACAATTCCGCACCAACTTCAAAGCACGCGCGATCATCGCCTGCATAAAGGCCGCGCGTAACCAGTTGGCCGTCGGTGTCGCGCGCTCGGACCGTCAGTAGATAAACGATGGGCAGATGCTTCGCGAAATGGCTTGCCGCATAATCGAGCACGGCACGCACCGGTGTATTCGCCCGGCCCATGATCCGCTCGATGCCATAGACGGCTCCGAGCCAATGCGATTTGTTGATAAGATCGCTGCCGCCAACGCCGACGAACACGTTCTTCGCGTGGTTGGCGATGCCGATAACTTCGTGAGGTACCAGCTGGCCGACGGAAATGATCGCGTCCCAGGACTGGTCCACAAGCAAACGGTTCACTTCCACCTGGATCGGAAAATCGAGCTTGCCTTCGGAAACATCGTTGACGAACGCAGCGGGAACCTCGCCGAGCGCCGACACGCCCTTGCGCCAATCGTGAGCGCGGAACACCAAGTGAGGCACACCGGGGAACATGTGTGTCAGTTCCTCGGCCGACATCGGCAGGTGCGTGCCAACGGCGGGAAGGATGACGACCTCCGCCTCGCGATGCAGTTGCTCGTACAGCACACAGGTCAGGAAGCCGGCCCATGAGTGCATACGCGTCATATCGGGCGGCAGCAGCAGCACACGCCGCAATGGTCCGCGTTGACGCAGTTGCGCGAGCAGGTTGGCGACCAGCGTCTTGCCGTGCGATTCGTCGATAATCGTTTGCTTGGAACCTTCACTGAGAAACAGCATGACTTCACTCGTCGAGGGGTGTTGTTGTTTTGCGTTCCCGCAAGGATAATATACACCGCGCGCTCAGAACTGACACATTGGCGAGCCGTGCTCCGTAAGGAGCCGGTTGGCGGGTACTTCAACCGGCTCCTTACGGAGCACGGCTCGCCATTTGGGGACAATCTGCCATGCCCGAATTGCCGGAAGTCGAAACCATCGTTCGCGATCTACGTCCGCTGCTCGTCGGGCGTTGCATCCTTGGCATCGAGGTTAGCAAGAAGCCGCTGCGCCGCAAATGGTCGCGGGCCTGGAACGCTTCGATCGTCGGGCGATCGGTCAACGCCATTAGTCGGCGTGGCAAGTGGATACTCATCGATCTCGGCGAGCCGTGGCTGCTCGTGCATCTCGGCATGACCGGGCAGTTTACAGTCACATCATCCGATTTGCCACGCGCATCACACACGCATCTCGTGTTCCATCTCGACGATGGCAACGAGCTTCGCTTCCGCGACATTCGCCGATTCGGCAGCGCGGCGCTGTTTCCCAATCGCGCGACACTCGACGGCCATTTGGCGACCATGCGGCTCGGCCCCGAACCATTCGACCTTGAAGCAAATGCGTTCCATGCATTCCTGCGGGCGACAAGCCGCAACCTCAAGGCGATCCTGCTGGATCAAACGGTCATCGCCGGCGTGGGCAACATCTACGCCGACGAATCCACTTTCGCAGCGGGGTTGCATCCCACAACGATTGGCAAACGTGTCCGTGCCGATCAGGCGGCGAACCTGTGTCGGGCGATCGTCTCCGTCTTGACACATGCCATCGAAAAACGCGGATCGAGCATTCGCGACTACGTCGGCGGATCGGGCCTGAAGGGCGGCTTCCAGGACGAATTTTGCGTCTATGGCCGAACCGGCGAGCCATGCATCCAATGCGCGACGCCGATCGAGCGAATCGTGCTCGGCGGGCGCTCAACGCATTATTGTCCGACCTGCCAACCCAAACGGGGGTAGGCACAATCATCAATATTCAGGTACAATCTACTGAAGTTGTTTAGCCGCTCACCTTCGGTGACTGCGGACGTGTGATTCATCGCCACGAATCATCGCGCTCGCCAAAGGCGAGCGGCTAAACGGATCCAATACGCGTCGAAGAACCAAGGCTCCTCAATGTCCTACCGCGCCTTCAAACGACTGCTCGGCGAAACCAGCCTCGAACGTAAGTGCCGATTTCTGTTCGGCAGCGGCATCGTCGCGCTGATCACGCTCAGCTTTTGGCTGTACGCCTATCAAACCGAGCACCTCGCCTACGACCAGGCGGTAACGACATGCCGACTGCTCGTCTCACCGATTCTCGCTCAGCAACATTTGACGCTCGTGAAGAGCGAACTGGAAAAGGCAACACCCGATAAGCAGATGTTGAGTCTCGATCACGTCGTCCTTCGAGGGCCTGGGAAGGAGTATCAGTATCAATTTCTCGCTGACAACTTCGACGACAGTTACGAGGTCGAATTGTCCAAGGAATTTCGCCGCGATGAGAGCAAACCGGAAGACTATCGGCTCCGGCCAAGCGATCAGGTATTGATCTACTACGCGCCAATACGCGCCGCCAAGGAGTGCCTCGCCTGCCATCTGCCGATCGCGAAAAAAAAAGGCAACGACTCGCTCGCGAAAAACGACATGCTCGCCATGGTGCGCATCCGCATGCCGACGAAGAGCATCGAGGAAGGCGTGCACTGGAACCGCGCCATCCTCATCACCACCGCTGTCGGCACGGCGATCCTCATCATGGTCGGCAGCTGGATCATCGTGCGCTATATCATCGTCAAACCGGTGACGCACTTGAAAGAAGTCTCCGACGCCATCTCGCAGGGCGAACTCAACGTCCGCAGCGAAATCCAGACCGGCGACGAGTTCGAGGATTTGAGCCACGCCTTCAACCGCATGCTTCGCCATCTCGTCAGTATGCAGGACCAGTGGCGCAAAGTGAACGCCGACTTGGATCGCAAAGTTGACGAACTCGCGCGGACGAATCTCGCACTGTTCGAGTCAAACAAACTCAAAGGCGACTTCCTCGCCACCATGAGCCATGAACTGCGCACGCCGCTCAATAGCATTCTCGGCTTCAGCGATGTTCTCCTTTCCAACGACGGGCTGAACGACAAACAACGCCGTTGGGTTGCGAACATCCAAACAGGCGGCCAAAAGCTGCTGGCGCTGGTCAACGACCTGCTCGACCTCGCGAAGATCGAGGCCGGCAAGATGCAAGTGCGTATCGACCAATTCAGCTTCCAGGATATCTGCGAAAGCCTGCTCAACATGTTCCGACCGCTCGCGGAGAAAAAAAACATCGACCTGCGCAGGCAAATCGAGCCGGACATCCCCATGGTTCGCCAGGACCTGACGAAGATGCAACAGATTTTGCAAAACCTCCTGTCCAACGCAATCAAGTTCACTCCCGAAGGCGGTCGCGTCACGCTCACGGCCGAGGCCGATACGAAGTATCTCACCATTCAGGTGATCGATACCGGCGTCGGCGTTGCGAAGGAAGAGCAGGATCTCGTGTTTCAAAAGTTCCGCCAATCGGGCAACCCGATGACACGCGAACACGAAGGCACGGGCCTTGGTTTGTCGATCGTCCGCGAACTGTGCAAGTTGCTCGACGGCGAAGTCACGTTGCAAAGTGAACTGGGCCGCGGCAGCACTTTCACGATCCGCGTCCCCATGCAACTGAGCGATGAGCCTCGACTCGAATTCGATCTCGCTGCCGAGCAGGTCGATCTGGCCCGCGCTCAGCGCGTCGACGTGCGCGTCTACGCCAACACGCAAACAACGAAGGTGGAACGACAGACAACAACGGTGATCGATCTTTCGAAACCGAAGTGAACGCCTCGTTTTGCCGACCAAATCATTCCGTGCCGTTTCCCTATAATGTGGTGAAACAGCACTTACTTTCTAGGCGGGGGATTCCAATGCGAAAGACCACATTGCTCGGCTTCACCGTGGTTACGATCGCGACGGTCGCTTTAATGGGTCGGCCACGAATCGCCGATGCTGGCGACGACGCATTGCGGGCGAGCGCGGTCAAGCTCTTCCGCAGCCTCAATGACGAACAGAAGAAACAAGCGGTGCTTGAATTCAGCGACAAGGAACGCTACAAGGAAGTCTTTCCCGCCGCTAAACGGCCCGGGATTCCCTACAGCAAGCTCACCGCTGAGCAAAAAGCGATGATCGTTGACGTTATCAAGTCGATGACCTCGGAATATGGCGCTCAGCGTTGCCTGGAAGTCACCAAAGAGACGCCCGAAGGAAGCCGATATCTGACATTTTTCGGCGAGCCTTCGGACAAAAAGCCGTTCGCCTGGCGCGTCGGCATGCACCATCTGACTCTCGTGTTCGCAGAATTTGGCAGCGAGAAGACCAACGAATTTGGGCCGCTTTTACTAGGCGGCAACCCGGCCAAGACGCTGTGGCATGAAGAAGAGAAAATCGCCCTCGCCCTCTTTGCCGCGCTATCACCCGAGGAGATCAAGAAGATCACCGAGGCCAACAAGGGCACGTCGCAAGGTTCCGGAGCAGCCATGGGCAAGGCCGGCGTCAAGCTAAGCGATTTGAACGAAAAGGCCCGCAAGCTCGCCGTCAGCCTCTTCGAAAAACGCCTCGCCATTTTCGCCGCCGATCGCCGGAAGGTTGTCGATGATATCGTCAAACGCGATGGCGGCTCGGAGAATCTCCGCCTCGCTATCTGGGGAGCCATCACCAAAGGCCATCTCGACGGCGGCAACTACCACTGGCGTATTGGCAGCGAGGCCATCATCTGCGATTGGCAGACCGCAGGCAAAAACCATCTGCACATGACTCTACGCGGACGGCTTAAGAACTGACGTCTAAGATATTTTCGGCAAGCTGCGTCGCGAAACAGAATGCGTGCTCGACATTAGGCATCGACATGGCCACCAAACCGCGTTCCGTTTCGCGGCTACACGTAATCGGGAAGTTGGCAATCGTTCACAGGCCAAGGTGGCTGACGGCAATTCAATTCTCTCAGGAAACCAGGCTTTCGTGATTCGTTTTTGGTTCCGGCTTAACCGCTCCGTGGTTGTAGTTGATTGTCTGCAACGGCTGCCGTCCACCCGTCCGCTCAATCGCTCTTGGGGCGCCATTGCAGGCCTAGCGAGATGATGCTCTCACGTTCGGCGAGGATCGCGTAGGGCGTGTCGGGGTATTCGTCTTGCAGGCGTTTCCAGAGTTTTGTCGTCGCCTTGTTTAGCGCCTTGGCCTTTTGCTCCGTGACGGTGATTTTCTTGCTCGTACCGATGCGCCAGCCGGATTGGCCCGGTGCCAGTTCAGGCAGATTGTCGGCCCGAATTTGGCCTAGCGTGTAGCTGTACTCGAACAGGTAGATCAGACGCGCTTGCAAGCGGGCCTGGATGTAGTCGAAGTTCGCATGCCAACGCTTCGAGGTCTCCTTGTCGCGCTCCTCCTCGGCGGTTTTGAGGTTTGCGAGCACGCCTTCGAGTTCAAAGATCGAAATCCCCGCTGGAGCCTGTTCCTCCAAGAAAGCGGCTTTTCGCTTCGGGTCAATTGGACTGGAGAGGACTTCGCGCATCGGAATCTTCGCACTTTTCTGCAGTGCCTCAAACGCTTCAAAATAGGCGGCACGAAGCGGATATTCCTTCGCGAACGCCTCTTTGTTTTTGACGAAACGATCTCGCAATTCGGTAACATTGCTGTAACCGTCGGCTTTGAACCCTTCGAGAATCTTCGCCGGGAACGCGGGGAGATTCTGCGCTTTGAGCAAAGCGATGTCGCCGGCTCGGGTGTCGCGTACAGGCGGAAACTTGAGTTCGTCGAGCATGCTGTTGATGAGTGCGTAACCGGCGACGTCCTTGCCCGAAGCGGCTGCTGGCGACAGAAAGCTGATGACGTTCGCCACGCCGAGCTTGGCATCGAAAGCGACGGCCTTGCCGGCGTCTTTGCCGGTAAGTCGCGGCGATTGCTTGCGTTTCTCGGCAGCAGCGAGTTCCGTCAATCGCTGGTTGGTTTTGATGACCAGGCCTTCGATCGGTATCGGTTGATCGGGCGTGGCGATACCGGACATTTCAGGACCGCCGCCTTGGAGAGCATGACACATCGCTTGCAGGAAGGCGCTGCCGCCTTCGAGTTCGGTGGACGACTCTTCTTTTAGACACGAGCACCAGACCTGCACGCCCGCCGGTGGGTTTTCAAGCTCTTTGTCGAACGCTTCAGGCATCGAACCTTCGTCACCTTCGCCGGGCGTCGGAAGTTCAGCGCCGCGACCTGGTGAAAAGCGGAACACGTCCAGGATCAGAATCTTTTGCTGGGCTTTGCAGCTCGCCAGCTGGTCGTAGACCCATTTGAGCGGAATCAGTGATTCCGGTTTTCTCAAGCTGCCATCGATTGGCACGAGGTACGATTTATCTTCGAGGACAGCGCCGTGGCCCGCAAAGAGGATGACGATGCGATCCTGTTCGCGCGAGGAGCCGACGAAGTCTTGAATCGCCGCCTGTACGACCGATTTCTGCGTCGTGTTCGTACGGCCAACCTTGCTGTCAAGCGGGACGCCATCGCTAAGTTCAAAGACCTGCGAGCTTGGGAAGTAAAGCGGTTGGCGCTGGAAGAAGTCACGCAGAACTCCCGTGCTGCTGCCTGGGTAGCCGCCGCGAAATGAGTCGCGCCCGCTGCCGTAATGCACGGTGTTGAACATCAAGTAATTATTGATGCTCACAAGCAGGGCACGGCGCGGGAACGGATCGTTGCTGAAAACCGGGCCTTTTTTCGGCGCGTCTTTCTTGGCGATATCCTTGAAAGGCGGCGGATTTTTGAAGGGTGTTACTTTCTTGGTCGGCGTTTTCCCTTCTTCTTTTTTACCACTGTCGGCGGCAGGCGGCGGCGCTTCCTTATTGCTGTCTTTTTTCGTCGTCGTGCCTTTGTCTCTGGCAGGGCCGTCGGCTTTAACGGCTCTTGGTGGTTTGCTGTCGGATCGCGTCGATTGGCCATCGCCCTTGGCTACGTGCTTGTCGCTGCCTAAGCCGTGCGGCGTGTTTATGACTTTGTAAAGAAAGTAGCCCGCACCGCCGGCCCCGACCAAGAACAACACGCCGAACGTGGCAACGAGAGTCATCGCGCCGTAGCCTTTTTTCCGCGGTTTGGCGACGCTGGGAGTTTCGGCGGATGGGTCTTCGTCAAAGCCGAACGACGTGTTGGTTGCCATCACCGGTGGAGCGCCCGCAGCAACCGCAACGGGCGCAGCACTGTTCGCTGGCTTCCCGATCGGGATGTTCGGCTTGGCAACCTGGACGACTGCTTTGTTGTCCGACGTCGAACCCGCGAGCTTGCCATGGGCCTGGAATGTCACTTGGCAGAACTTGCAACGGATCGTTTTGCCTACCCAATCCAGCGGCACGCGAAGCGTGTTCTGGCATTTCGGGCACTTCGCTTCAATTACTTGGGACATCACCAAGCCCCTTTATTTCAACGCGCGGAAATGAGCGTCCGTACTTCGACGCTATTCTATGACACAAAGTTCCCTGGCGGGAGGCGGAATTCTTCGTGATCCCAATGCGCATGTTCACACACCTCAGATATTCCTTAGAAAATCCAAAATGCGAATCCCGAAAGTACGAAAGAGAAACACAAATTATCACGGAGCCGACAAAAGTCCAAGTCCGTTCTCGTTCCCAAACTCCTGTTTGGGAACGAGCATTCAGGAAACTCTGTTTCGCCTCAAAAAATCCGTGCGATTCCAGGTTACGTGAAACGGAGTTTCGAGGACGAGGCTCCCAAACAGGAGTTTGGGAACCATGAAGTTATTTTTCGTGATTTCGTACTTTCGCGATTCTGTATTTGTTGCAGATTGGCCGGGCTGGATTTCCGGGGTGAATAATTCGGGTAGTGAACAAACAATCGCCGCCTGGGGTTTGACGATTGCAATGTTTCATGCAAACGTCAAACCCCAAGCGGCGATGAAATGAGGCGATGCTCGATCGTCGCAGCTTACGCTCCGGCTTCGGGCTTGTCGATGTTGATAAGGTTCCCGCCGCTGCCTGTGCCGCCGCGAAGCTCACGCTGCGGTTTGCCGCTCGTCGGTTCGGCGGGTGCTGCAGCTTCCACGCCGGCTTCCACGCCGGCTTCTTCGATCTCGTCGACGCGTTTTCGGCTCAGGCCGATCTTGCGTTCAGCAGCGTCAACTCGCAACACGCGAACTTCCAGTTCTTGGTCTTGCTTCACCAGCTGCTCCGGTTTGTCGACTTTGCCGTCGGCCAATTCGGAGATGTGCAGCAAGCCTTCCAGGCCTGGCTCCAGTTCGATGAATACGCCGAAGTTGGTGATCTTCGTCACCTTGCCCTTGACGTTATCGCCTGGCTTGTAGCGGCTTGGGATATCGCCTTCCCACGGGTCGTTCGCCATTTGCTTGAGACCCAGGGCGATACGGCGTTTTTCCTGATCGACGCTGAGGACGACGCACTTCACCTTGTCGCCCTTGTTGAGCACGTCGCTCGGATGGCCGACCTTGCGCACCCAGCTCATGTCGCTGACGTGCAGCAAGCCATCGATGCCTTCTTCGATCTCGATGAACGCGCCATAGTTGGTTAGGTTGCGAACGATGCCCTCGACCTGCGTGTTCGGCGGATAGCGTTCGGCGACTTTGTCCCACGGATTCGGCTGGACCTGCTTGATGCCGAGGGATATTTCCTGCTTGTCCTTGTTGATATTGAGGACCTGCACTTCGATATGGTCGCCGATCGAAACGAGTTCGTTCGGGTGGTTGATGCGTTTGGTCCAACTCATTTCGCTGATGTGGACCAAGCCTTCGATGCCCGGTTCGAGCTTGACGAACGCGCCATACGACATGACGTTGACGACTTCGCCCGTGTGCCGACTGCTGATCGGATACTTGCCCACGACATCTTCCCACGGGCTTTTGGATTTTTGCTTCAGGCCCAGCGCGATCTTCTCGCGGTCTTTATCCACGGAGATGATGAAGACTTCTAGTTCCTGATCGATCTTGACGACTTCGTGCGGATTGTTGACGCGGCCCCAGCTCATGTCGGTGATGTGGAGCAGGCCGTCGATGCCGCCGAGGTCCACGAACGCGCCGAACTCGGCGATGTTTTTGACCATGCCTTTGCGAATTTGGCCCGGTTCGAGTTGCTTGAGCAGTTCGTCCTTGGCCTTCTTGCGCCGATCTTCGATGAGCTTGCGCCGGCTGACGACGATGTTGCGCCGCGCTTCGTCGATCTTGAGGATGGTGCAATCGATTGTGCGGCCGATGTAGTCGCCGATGTCCGGCGGTCGGCGGATATCGACCTGGCTGGCGGGCAGGAAAACGTTGACTCCGATGTTGACGAGCAAGCCGCCTTTGATTTTGCGCGTGACCATGCCGTTGACTTCGTCGCCTTCCTTGTGCTTGGCGATGATGTCTTCCCATTCCTTCTGACGTTTGGCTTTGCGGTAGCTGAGGACGATCGCGCCGGATTCGTCTTCGACCGATTCGAGGAGGACGAGGATTTCATCGCCCGGCTTGGGCGCGTTGACGATGTTGCTGCCTTCGTCCTTCCATTCCTCGATGGCGATAACGCCTTCGCTTTTGTAGCCGACGTCGACGACGACTTCATCGCCGACGATGTTGATGACTCGGCCTTTGATGATATTGTTGACGTCGAATTCTTCGTCTTCGCCGAAGGTTACTACAGGATGTAATGGGTCGTATTCATCGAGTCCCATCGCCTCGGCGAGTTGCCGGTTCATGTCTTCTTCGGAGAGATCATATTCACGAAGTAGATTCCGATTTACCATGCCAAAATCCTTCCGACGCGGGCATATTACGAAGCCGGCGTCACTGCGAGAAAAAAAGAGGTTGTTCCGAAAACCGCCTGCCGACCTGGCAAACATACAGGAAATCGGGAAGTAACCATTGTAGCGAAAAAAGCGGCTTGGCGGGAGTGGCCATATTGGGATTTAGCCAAGTCACGGCGACCCCATAGCCGGAAGCGTTAGCGCCGGTCGAATACACCGTCGCTAACGCTTCCGATCTCTGGGGCAATCGTTGCGAATTTCATGATTCGGAACACGCATTTGATTCATCAATTGAAACAATCGCTCGCTTGGAATATCACTTTCTCCAACCTCCCACCGATTCCTCACTGGAGATTTTTATGCGTAAACTCAGCCTCGTACTCCTGCTACTACTCACCACCACACACACACACGCACAACCCGCGATCCCGATCGTGCCCAAGGATGCCAAGCTCGAAAAACTGTTCGACGCCGGTGTCGTTCTCACGGAGGGTTGCGCGTCCGCGCCAGACGGCACAATCTATTTCAGCGATATCACCTTCTCTCATGTCTCCAAAGACAAGCGCGGCTTCATCGAAGCCGGGCATATTTGGAAGTTCGATCCCACGACCAAGAAAACGACGATCTTCCGTTCGCCCAGCGGCATGTCCAACGGCATCAAGTTCGACGCCGAGGGCAACATGATCGTCGCCGAGGGCGCCGACTTCGGCGGGCGACGCCTCATCAAGACCGACATGAAGACGGGCAAAAGTTACATCCTCGCCGCCGAATTTGAAGGCCGACGCTTCAACTCGCCCAACGACATCACCATCGACGAGAAGGGCCGAATCTACTTCAGCGATCCGCGCTACCTCGGCCATGAACCGATCGATCAACCGGTGCAGGCGGTGTATCGCATCGATCCGGACGGCAAGGTCTCGCGCATCATCACCGACGCGGGAAAACCGAACGGTGTGTGCGTCTCGCCCGATCAGAAGACGCTCTACGTCGTCAGCAACGACAACGGCATATGGGCCATGGAACGCTTCCCCAAAGACGCGCCCGCTCGCAAAGGTCTGATGGCCCTACAAGCCTACGACCTCGCCGCCGACGGCACAGCCAAATTCCGCAAAATCCTCGTTGACTACGCCCCGCAGGATGGACCAGATGGGTTATGCGCGGACAAAGAAGGCAACCTCTACGTGGCCGTGCGCGATGTCACTCGGCCCGGCATCTACGTCTACTCGCCGGAAGGCAAGGAGTTGGCGTACATCAAGACCGAAGTGCCCACCAACGTCGGTTTCGGCCGCGGCGCCGAAGCGTGCACGCTGTACATCACGGCGGGGCAGAGTTTGTATCGCATTCGGCTGAACAAGGAAGGCTATCAGCTGCCGGGGCGGTGAACCGAGCTATCGCCTGACGTACGAAACTGACAAAAGTACGAGCCGAAAGCGTAAGCCACGGATTTCTCAAGTCCATCGCTTGCGCTTCAGGCTCGTAAAGCGAATTTCTGTCGATTGCGTCAAATTTGGAGCGGAACATTATTCATTTCAATCGACTATCTCCTCACAATAACGGGTGTCAAGCGATTTTCCAGGCCGGAAGCCGCTACTGCTACACGTCACAGTTGATGTATCATGGGACGATGATTTTGCCCAGTTTGACATTTCCCGGGTTTGGATGGCGGTGGTGCGGACAGAACCGGATGGAGCGGGTTGGGGCCAGGGGCTTGCCAGTGTAGGTCCAGTCAAACGGGTGCGCCATCGTTCGGTTATAGTAGTCGATGAACATTCGCAGTTGGGCTTCCAGGTCGGCGATTGAGAGAAAATTTCCACGGTGCATCATTTTGCGGTTGATGATCCCGAACGCGATCTCGATCTGGTTAAGCCACGAGCTGTGTTTCGGCGTGTACACAAATCGGATCCGATGGCCCGGCAATGACAAAAACTCGCGGCGGCTGACCTGCGACTTC
>SIAQ01000187.1 GCA_009697105.1 Gemmataceae bacterium
GCCTCGACCGCATAGGTCGGAAGCGAAAACCGGCAGCCTTCGACCAAAAACCGCCCAATCTCGCCGGGAGCACCGCATCGCCGTCGCTCTCCTGGGGGACAGTGTTTTTACTTACTTGAGCAAAACGGAATCCTGGAAACTACTGATTAATACTGAAGCACCAAAACCCAAACAATTTGAAATACTAAATAGCCAAAATGGAAAGGACCGCCGTATGGACACAATCAACCGCCGCAGCTTTCTCGAAACCGGCCTCGGCGTCACTGCAGGCGGCTTGTTGCTGCCGGCGCTGGCGATGCCGACGGAAGCCAGCGGCGATCTCGGCGCGTACGGCCACTTCGTCGCTCAATCGACACCGCCCGTGCCGAATCCCGCCGCGAATCGCCTGCGCGACATCGCCATTCCTGCCGCGCAAGCGCCGGCGAACTTTGTCCTCACTGAGACCAACATCCTCGGGCCGTACCATCGCCAAAACGCGCCGTTTCGTGGCAAGATCACGCCGCCGCTCGAACCGGGCAACGTGCTCCTGATCCGTGGCCGAGTGTGGGCGCAGGACACTCGGCGAACGTTGCCGAACGTCGTGCTCGATATTTGGCAGGCGAACGCCCAGGGCCGTTATGACAACGACGATCCGCAAGCGCCGCCCGCCGCCAATCTGTTTGTCCATCGCGCTCGCCTGATGACCGACGAGGCCGGGTACTACGAGTATGAGACGATCCACCCCGGCCCGTATCAGATCGGCCCACGCGCCTGGCGTCCGTCGCACATCCATTACTGGGTGCGGCATACTAATTACCGCCCGCTTATCACCCAGCTCTATTTCCGCGGCGATCTACACCAGCGCGAGGACCAGTTCATTCGGCCATCGCTCATCATCGATCTGCGCGAAGTGCGCGTCGGGCAGGGTGCCTACAAAGTCGGCGCATTCGACATCGTGTTGTCCCCACGGTGACGCCCGCGATTTCGAGCGTCTCTTTTTTCCGCGGCTTGCGGCTTAGCGCTTGCTTGTCGTGAAGCGAGCGCTAAGCCGCAAGCGGAAATACTTATGACATTCGCATATCCCATCTTACTGGGCGGATTGCTGCTCGCCGGGCTGCCCGTGCTAGTGCATTTCCTGGCCGGGCAGAAGCCGAAGATACTGCCGTTCCCGGCATTTCGCTTTCTCATGCAGAAGCGCCAAACGAACACGCGCCGGCTTCGGTTGCGCCATCTGCTGTTGATGTTGTTGCGCATGACGTTGATCGTGCTGATCTGCGTCGCCCTCGCTCGGCCTCGGCTGTTTCACGAATCGCTGGGCTTGAGTCGAGAACGTCTCGTCGCGATGATCCTAATCTTCGACACCAGCCCGAGCATGGGTTACAAGATCGGCGATCAAACGCTGCTCGATCTCGCCAAGAAACGGGCGCTCGAACTGTTGGATCACCTTCCACCCGATGGCCGATATCTTATTCTCGACACCGGCAACCCAAATCGAGCATCGCGCGAGGATTTTCTGCCCACGCTGGACAAGGCCCGGCAGCGCATCGGGAACCTCGAGCTTCAGCCAACCGGATCGCCTGTGTCGCCGTTGATCGCCGACGCGATACGCCGCTTCGACGCCTGGGACGATCCCGCGGGCCAAACGATGCCGCGATTCGTCTGCACGTTCACCGATCGCACGACAGGAGCATGGGACCGCGCTGCACTCGCAAGTCTCCAGCGCCTGGACGACGCGCCGAAGGTACAGACGCTGTTGTTTGACGTTGGCGTCGCCCAGCCGAGCGATGTCGCGATTGTTGATGTCGCCTTCGCTGCCGGGCGTGCGACGTTTGTCGAGGGTGCGTGCATCGAGTTACGGGCGACGGTGCAGGCGACAGGCAGCGACGTGAGCGATACATTCCAGTGCCGAGTGGGCGAGAAGACGTTGGAGCAGGCGTTCGCGTTGAAGGCAGGAGAACGGCGAACCCTGGCGTTCTCAATCGACACGCTCGAGTGGAAACTGACGCCGGGTTGGCATTCGATCGAAGTGAAATTCCCGCGAGCACGTGATACCTGGGCTCACAACGATGTGCGGTTCGCGACATTTCGGCTCGATGCCAGACCGAGCGTGTTGGTCCTAAGCGACGACCCGAAGCGCACCGAGCCGATGGCAAAGGCGCTGGAGTCGTTGCTGTATCATGTCGCGCGGAAAAAGACAGACGATGCTGTTGATCTGACGCCCTATCGCGGCGTATTTCTCGTCAGCGTGGCGGCGCCGAGCGAGAAGCTGATGCGGAGTTTGAGTGACTATGTGGTCGGCGGCGGTGCGGTATGCGTCGTGCCGGGAGATAAGCTCGATACCCGAGCCTATTGGTCGGAGCCGGCGCGAGCGTTTCTGCCGGGACGATTTGGCGAGAGCGTCGTCTCGCCGACGCGAAAGGCGGGGTGGAATCTCGGTCGCAGTGACTTGCGCCATCCGTTCTTACGGCTGTATGTCGCTTGGATGGCGGGCGACAATGTGGATTACCTGCTCAACCCGCGCGGGGCCTGGCGCTATTGGACCGTCCTGCCGACCGAACCCGATCAGGTCATCGTTCGCTACGACGACGCGCTCGGTCAACCCGCCGTCCTCGGTAAAACGAACAAGGCTGGCGGTAGAGTGCTGCTCCTGACTACGCCGATGGACGATCTCGCTTTCCAACCGGTCGGTGCCGACGCCTGGAACGACTACGGCGAAAGCGTGACCTCGTTCTACATTGCGCTGACGTCACTGTGCGCTCGCTACCTGATCGCCCAAAAAGCGGAGGCCGATGCTCCCGCCGGTTACGTTCTCGGCAACACGCCGCCGATGGTGGCACGCGTGCCCGGTTTCACCAAGTTCACACGCAGTTGGACTGGCGGGTCCGAGGAAATCCGCTTTGACGAGAACGACCGTTGGATTGGTGATCGGCTTACCCGGGTCGGCCAATATGGCGTGACCGCGTCAGATGCCGAGAAGCAGATTTCGCGCGAGGTTGTCCGCTTCAGCATGAACATTGCCGCGAGCGAAAGCGACCTGACGCGCGTGCCAATCGATGAGATCGAACGCTTGCTTGGGAAGGATGCCGTGATCGCGCAAGAACGCCACACGCCGATTCTGGAAACATTGAACGATCGCTGGGACGAGCCAATCGAGCTATTTCCCTGGCTTATGATCGCGCTGCTCTTTGCGCTGGCGTTAGAAAACCTGCTGGCGAATCGATTTTATCGGCGTCCATCAGAGCCGGGAGCGTCAGCGACGGATTGAGAAAACAAATCCAATCCATCGCTCACGCTTCTGGCTCGTATTTCGCCTACTCGTCAAGCTCGTGCATTTTGGGCTCCAGCTGCCGGGTGTTGCGTTCGACGGCAAGGACGACCTTGCGTTCATCGACGCCGTCGGCGCTGACGGAAATCGCGGTAAAGACCTGTCGGCCTTCGGGCAGGCCGAGACGGACAGTGAACGTGCCGTCCTTGCGAAGTTTGATCGGTTCGTTTTCTAGCGTAACTATCGCCTTGGGATCGGTTGAGCCGAAAACGATCAGCTCGGCGTTCAGCTCAAGCGAGAAATGACGCTCTTCGCCGAACATGCATGCACTGGGGCCGAGGCCGGTTTCCACTGCCGACCCGATCGGGCGACGCAGGCGTTCCTCGAATAGCTGTTTAAGCTCAAGGCTGCACGAACCGAGGTCGAAGCCACCGGACATGGCGTATATTTTGCTCGCTTTTTCAACGTTGAGGTCGGCCCAATTCGCGTCGATGGCGTCGCTCATGCCGGGGCGTGGCGTTGTGACGATGTTGGAGCGTCCAAGCGTGAATAATTGGCCGTTGCTGGCGAGGTAACCGATGTCCACGCGATAGGAGCGTGGCGGATTCGGGGCTTCGATGTACCAGTTGTTGCAGCCGCCGTGAATCTCGATGTCGCGGACGGCGCATTCAACGGTGCTGCGATGCTCGCACGGCGTGACATCGACGAGGCTTAGGATCGGTTTCGAACCATGCCAATATTGCCCCAGGGCGGCTTCCGCACGCTGGACCACCTGGCGCGTCAACTCCCAGTAGGCGTGTAGCCAGTACGGATCGCGCACCATGCAAACAATGCGATCCTTACCGACTTTCGCCGCGATATCTTTGGATGGCGTGCCGTTACTTTTGCCATAGGCGGACGACTCGTCGTGATGCGCAGCGCCATTGGTCAGATGATGTGGTTGCGTGGCGCCGGCCTTGCGTTTTCCGTTCGTCGGTTTTGGTTTTGTTTTCGGTTTCGCCTTCGTTTTGGCGTGTTTATCCAATGCCGAAATGAGTGCATCCTTTGACAGTCGGCCGACGCCGGGGATGCCTTTTTCTTGGGCGAGTTCCAGCAGTTCGGTGCGGTTGAAGGAGTGCCATTTTGCGATGGACATGTAGCACCACTGGAGGGTTGAGGACCGATGCGGAACCGGTCGCGTGGTCAGCCGTCCTTGGTGCTGGACCCGAATATCCTTTGGGAGGGAGAGCCCCGCCGTTATCCGGGTCGATCGAGCCGAGGGATCGGCAATCGATCGGGAGTGCTTTTCTCTTCTTTGTCGTCGTTCACCGTCGTTCGCAAAAGGAGCCAACAGGGAAGGAGTGATTTTGCGGAAAGCAACGGTATGGAGGTTGAGTGCCGTTTACAGGGTTGCGCGGAATATTTTATCGGGATTGATAGTACACTTTTTCCGGCTAGTGCGTCAATACGAACTTCACCTAATTGTCACGGGGCTCAGTTCAACCATATTTTATCCGCAGTGCTCCGCGAGGAAGCGCTCGCACAACGAGCACTACGGATAAAATCCTTAACGTTCGACGGGAACCATACAACACCTACTCCAGATGACAACCCATACGTTTCTGAAAACCGATTACCCACCAAGACACAGGGCCATTCATGATTTATGCCAATAGTTACCGCGGGGGGATCCCCTTGGAGTTGTACGCTGAGCTGCAAGACACGCTCCCCCCAGGAGGTCGGGGAGACGGATATCATTTGGCTTCAGCGAGTTAAGCGCGACCCCACTATACAGTAGTTTCCAGGATTCCTGATGAAAAAACGCCACCCTTCTGGCATTCTGTTTGGTAGGTAAGCCAGGCAGAAAAACTAGGAGGGATAGCGTCATGGACGATGCAAAAAAACTTTGGCAGCGTTGGCAACGGCTGATGAACCGATTT
>SIAQ01000068.1 GCA_009697105.1 Gemmataceae bacterium
CCAAAAACCGGCATGGGTTGGTATAGTGCTTCTTCCTCACAGAAGGAGCATCATCATGGAACTCACGGACGGGTTCACAACCAACATCGTCGAAACGGCAAAGGCGTTGCATGGAGTTCAGCGGCGGTTGTTCATGGCGCGGACCGTAGATTCCCTCGGCAGTGGCGGACAGTGGCAAGCCGAGGCCGACTTCGGGTGGAGTCGCCCCACGATTCGCAAAGGGATGCACGAAACGGATGGTGCAGTTTGCGAGGCAAAATGCGTTGCTGGTGCGGTTGGCGTATTACCCGCCGTACCACAGCAAGTATAACGCGATCGGACACTGCTGGGGCATCCTAGAGCAACACTGGGACGGCGAGTTGTTGGAGGATACCGAGACGGTCCTTGGCTTCGCCCGCACCATGACGTGGAATGGTCGGAATCCCGTGGTCGAACCGATGCACGGAATCTACCCGACGGGCGTACGACTCTCGCCAAAAGAGATGAACACTGTCAAGGACCACGTGGCACGTGATAACGAATTAGGCAAGTGGTTCCTTGAAATCGATGGACCCAAGTTGGCGCTGGGATAATTATTTTTTTCCGAGTCCCTAACCGAATCGCAAGCAATGGTGTATAAACAAGGAAAATAACGACTCCGCTTTTTTCACGCATTCAGGGGAAAAGCCATGACGTTGCGCCATCCGCAGTTTACGCGTCGAGACATGTTGCAGGTCGGCGGTGTCGGGTTGCTCGGCCTGTCACTTGCGGATGTGCTGGCCATGCGGGCCTCGGCTCAAACGCAGACGGCTCCCAAATCCGTCATCTATATATTCCTCTCCGGCGGGCTCGCCCAGCAAGACAGCTTCGATCCCAAGCCAAACGCACCGGACAACATTCGCGGCGAGTTCGCGCCGATCCGCACGCGCATCCCTGGCGTGCTGATGAGCGAGCACATGCCGAAGTTGGCCGAACGCATCGACAAATGGGCGATGGTGCGGTCGTTGACGCATCCGTCGAACGATCACTCGCTCGGGCATCACATCATGTTGACGGGCCGTAGCCAGGCCCCGATCGGATTCAACCCGTCGATGCCTCGGCCGGCGGACTTCCCGTCGATCGCGTCGATCGCCGGGCACCTCGTGCCGCGCCGCAACGGGCTGCCGTCCGCAGCGGTCGTGCCGTTCAATTACATCCATCACAGTGGCCGTATCATCCCCGGCCAATTCGCTGGTGAACTCGGCCATCGGCATGATCCGTGGTTGATCCAGGCCTCACACAACTGCGCTGGCTATGGCGCGTGCCCCGATTGCTTCGATCATCAGAGTCGTCCACAAGAACACGTCGGCACGCCAGTGTTTCAACCGCCAGTGTTACGTCTGCCCGAAGGCCTGGACCAAGGCCGACTCGAAACCCGGCGCGGCTTGCTCGAACTCATCAATCGCCAGCAGCAGACGCTCGACCGCTCCGTCGCCGCGATCGATCTCGATCAACATCGCGCCAGCGCGTTGTCGCTCATCACGTCGAGCCGGGTGCGCTCAGCCTTCGATCTCAGCAACGAAAGTCGCCAGATGCTCGACACATATGGCCGCAATCTATTCGGCTACTCGTGCCTACTCGCTCGCCGGCTTGTCGAACTCGGCGTCGGCATGATCCAGGTGAACCTCGGCCGCAACGAAACCTGGGACACGCACGGCAACGCATTCCCGCATCTGAAGAACGACCTGCTGCCGCCAATGGATCAGTGCGTGTCAACCTTGCTTGAGGATCTCGAATCACGTGGCCTGCTCGAATCGACGATGATCGTGATGGCCGGCGAGTTCGGCCGCACGCCAAGAATCAGCCATCTGCCGCAGCATTACGCGCTGCCAGGCCGCGATCATTGGGGCGCGGTGCAGACGGTGTTCTTCGCCGGCGGCGGCGTCCGCGGCGGGACCGTCATCGGCTCCTCCGACCGCAACGGCGGCTACCCCGCGACAAGTCCGCAGACGCCAGAAAACATGACCGCGACGATCTACGACACGCTCGGCCTACCGCGCACCACCGCCTGGCACGACGCCAATCAACGCCCCAACCACATCTACCACGCGGAGCCGATCAGCGGGTTGATGGGGTGACCTATATTGCAGATTGCAGATTTCAAATTGCAGATTGAAACGCCACAAGCCCCACCATGAGCGCAGCGATTGGTGGGGGTGATGGATCAACGCGCCCATACAATAATCGCCATTCGCTTCAAATCCCTTGCGTCGCCAAGCGAATAAGCTCGAGACACTCTGAGACTTCGCCCAACCCACGGAGTTCCGCGCCATGTCCCTCCAAGATAGCTTCATGTTCGTTGTGAAAAAGTACGGCGGCGTGGCCAAATTCGTCACCACGACCGTCCTTAACGTCATCGCCCCGGGCAGCAGTGCCCTCGTCCAACTCGTTGAGCAAGTGTTCGATAAGGGCAAGGACGTGGCCCAGCATCATTGGGAAGCCAAACTTCTCGAAGCGACGCAGGCCAACGCCGACGAACTCCAACGCCTCGGCCAACTCTTCGACCTGCTCAACGGCGAGTTGGCATTCGCCGTCAACGAGCAATCCACCAACATCGAGGCCATCGTTCGCCAGGCAATTGCGACGGATGCCACGCTCCGCGCCGGCCTGCGTAAACTCGATGCCCTTCTCGATGATTTCGACTGCATCAAAAAGCAGCAATGCAACCTCCTCGAAGGCCAACACGAGATGTTGCCGATCATGCGTCGGCTGCAAAATGTCATGCCGTTCCTGGAGGCCTGTCAGCAAGCCCAGGCCGATCCGCGCGAACTGCTGATGGTTCGCCAGGCCATCCTGCTCAACATCCAACTCCGCCAACCGCAGCTCGCACGCGCTGCGGTCAAGCAACTGGAAGCCGTCGGCAAACGCGGCGACACGCATCTCTTCAAAGCCGGTATCGCCCTCATCGATCACGATTATCCCAGCGTGCAAAGCGAACTCGGCGAGGTCGTTCGTCAGCATCCGCACGATAAGGAACTCGGCGAGCTACATCGCCGGGCCACGGTGATCGCGACCGGTGTCACGCCGCGCGTTGCGCCACCGCTGTCCGTCGCTCACGCTTCCGGCTCTGTGAATCCGGAAGTGGGCGATGTTCTCGATGGCTGGACACTCACAGCCCGCCTCGGTGCCGGCGGTTGGGGCCAGGTCTTCAAAGCGACGCACGGCACGGAGACCGTCGCCCTCAAGATCATGCACGCGCGCTACAGCCAGGATAAAGATTTCGTCAAGCGTTTTCGCGGTGAGATCGCGGCCCTGATGCGCTTGCCGATCCATACCAACCTGCTGCGTTACCTGGATTTCAATTTCGAGCGTGACTGCCGGTACCTCGTGACGGAATACATCGACGGCCCGACGCTCGACAGGCATCTTCAGAACAAAGGCCCGCTGAGTTCCGAACTCGCGCAAAATGTCTTCGCGCCGGTCACTGACGGGTTGGCGCAGGTCCATGCCGCCGGCATCGTGCATCGCGATATCAAGCCGAGCAATCTCGTCTTTCGCACGAAGGATCAGAAACTCGTGCTCGTCGATTTCGGCCTGGCCGTGCAAAACGCCAATGTTGGCAAGACCCAGATCGGCGGCGTGACGCTGATGTTTGGCAGCCCGGAGCAAACGCGCGGCCTACCCGCCGACGCGCGCGGCGATGTCTACAGCCTCGCCGCCACGATCTGGTTCGCGCTGCTGCACGACAAGCCGGACCGGCGTAACCCGATCCATTTCGACGCCGACGAAATCCCGCTGGCGTTGCGTGCCGCGCTCGCCAGGGCGATGGAGACCAACCCGAAAAAGCGCTTCGCCGATGGCCGTGAGTTTCATGCGGCGCTGACATCGTCGGCTTGCTTAGCTGCGGAGGCGAGACTTCACGCCGATCAAAAGCGCAAACAACAGGAGGAAGGCAGACTTCTTGCGGAACAAGTGCAGCAACAGGAGGCGGCAAGTCTTCGCGCTGAGCAAGAGCGAAAGCAACGCGAACAAGTTGAAGCGATTCGGCGGCAGACCGAACTGGCCCGGCATCTAGAAGAAGCGAGACTTCACGCCGAACAAGAAAAAGAGCAGCAGACGCTGCGGTTGAACGCAAAGTCTGGGTCCTTTGCTGTATTTTGTCCGCATTGCACACGTTGTGTCACGCTTCTGAACGACAAGTCTGGGCAGGTGACGAGCTGCCCCTTGTGCAATAAGCAGTTCAAGGCTCCTACGCTGGCGCCTTCGCCGACGGCCAACCCGAAGAACAATTGCGGCGACCTCATCACCAACACGCGCGGCATGAAGTTCGCCTACATCCCGCCCGGCGACTTCATCATGGGCAGCCCGACGGATGAGGAAGGCCGATTCAATGACGAAACGCAGCACAAAGTTATCCTGACAACCGCCTATTATTTGGGCGTCACCCCGGTCACGCGCGGCCAGTTCGCCGAGTTCGTTCGCGTCACCGGCCACAAGACGCCCGGCGGGGCCTACACCTGGAACGGCAAGGAATGGAAGGACGATCCGAAAGCCGACTGGCGCAATCCCGGCTTTCAACAGACGACGAGCATCCCGTCGTTTGCGTGAACTGGGATGATGCCGTCGCCTACTGCAAATGGCTTTCTGATAAAGAGAAGGAAATATACCGTCTGCCGACCGAGGCCGAATGGGAGTACGCCTGCCGAGCGGGAACGACCACGAATTATTGGTTCGGTGCATCTATCACGACCAAGCAAGCGAATTTCAACATGGAGATTGGCGGCACGACCGTTGCAGGTGTAGGTAAATACCCTGAGAATTCCTGGAAGCTTCAGGACATGCACGGCAACGTCTGGGAATGGTGCGAGGACAGGTACGGCAACTATCCGAATCAAGAATCGAGCGATCCGAAGGGGCCGAGTTCCGGCAATAGCCGTGTGTTGCGCGGCGGCTCGTTCACCGGTCTAGCTTCGAACGTCCGTTCTTCTTCTCGCTTCAACTATCAGCCGGCGTACCGTTACTGCATTTTCGGTTTTCGTGTGGCGAGGACTTTTGCTGCTTGAATTCTTTACTGCTTTACAGCTGCCCCCGAAGGGGGACGAAAAAAAAGCTTTTAGCATTTGTACACTATGGGAGTGGTAATGACGGTTCGCAAAGACTATTCAGGAGTTGACGGTTATCACCAAGACCTACGACCTGATCTTGTGGTCGTGCCATCACACCGGGAAATTTCCGCGCAATCATCGATTTGTGCTCGGCGAACGCATCGAACGAAACCTGTATGATTTGCTGGAACTACTCCTCCGCGCCAAGTACACGAAACAGCGAATCGAGTTTTTGGAGCAAGCCAATCTTGGATTGGAGATTCTCCGCTTTCAGATGCGGCTCGCCAATGACCTACAATGCCTCAAGGTCGAAAGCTATGGCTTCGCAGCCAAGGCGATTGACGAGATCGGTAAATTAGTGGGCGGTTGGCTGAAAAGCAGCGTGAAACCATGAAACGATACGGCAACCTTTGGGAGGAGTTAATTTCGTTCGAGAATCTGCTGCGCGCCGCCAACACCGCGAAAAAGGGGAAGCGTTTCCGTCCCGCGGTGGCCGCCTTTCACTTCCAACAAGAGCGTGCCCTGTGGCATCTCCACGAGGAACTTTCGGCGAAGACCTACACACCCGGCCCCTATCGCAGCTTCACGATTTACGAACCGAAGGAACGCCAGATCAGCGCCGCCCCGTACCGCGACCGTGTCGTCCACCACGCCTTGACGAGGATTTTGGAACCGATTTTCGAGCGGACGTTTATCGCCGATTCCTATGCTTGCCGAAAGGGCAAGGGAACGCACGCAGCTGTGGATCGTTGTCAGGAATTTGCTCGCCGGTATCGCTACGTACTCAAGGCCGACATCAAGAAGTTTTTTCCGTCGATGGACCATGAAATCTTGAAGGCTCAGCTGGCGCGAAAGATCAAGGATCGGGATGTTCTTTGGCTCGTCGGCAGAATCATCGATCACAGTAATCCGCAGGAAGCTATGCTCCACATCTTTCCCGGCGACGATCTGTTCACGCTCGCCGAGAGGAGGCGCGGCATCCCCATCGGCAACCAAACGAGCCAGTTCTTCGCGAACGTCTACCTCGATCCGCTCGACCATTTCATCAAGGATCGGCTTGGAATGAAAGGGTACGTTCGTTACGTCGATGACTTTCTCGTATTTTCCGACAACAAGGGCCAGCTGAGCGAGTTGCGCGAGCAAATCAAGGAATTCCTGACGCCATCGCGTTTACGGCTTCATTCGGGCAAGAGCGTTGTTTCGCGAGTCAAGGACGGCATCCGTTTTCTCGGCTATCGAATTTTTCCGACGCACCGCCTTTTGCCCAAGAAAAACGTCAACCAGTTTCGCCGCCGCGTCCGAGAGATGCAGGAAGAGTATGCGGCAGGGCGACTACTGTTTCGTGAGATTCATGGGCGCATCATGAGTTGGCTGGGTCATGCCCGCCAGGCTAACACGTATCGGCTGCGTTGCCGACTCTTCGATACAATTCGCTTTCAGAGGGCGGCTACCGAATAGCCGTGTGTTGCGCGGCGGCTCGTTCAACAATCAAGCATCGAACGTCCGTTCTTCTTATCGCAACAACAATCAGCCGGCGAACCGTAACAGCAATAACGGTTTTCGTGTGGCGAGTACCTTGCGGCATGCCGTCGGGCGTGTCGGGCCAGAATTTCCGCGTCATCTCGTGGGAAGCGTGCCAGGGTGCAAAGTCCAGGTGGTCGTCCTGTGTCGAATCGTTTGCAACGGCTCGGCCAAATGAAAACCCGGCCCGGCAGGTCTGGTAGGCCGCAAGGCCGGAACGCCCTGCCGGGTTGTTTTCCTCGGACTTCCACGTTGGCTTCCGCCTGCTCGCAGTTCCATCCAGCTAAGTTAGGTCAGGTAGGAGCGTAGGTGAATTCACTGCACGGAGCCAATGGAGCGGAATACGTTCTCGCCTGTTGTGGAATTGAGCATAAGCTACCTATCTCGATTCGAGTAAACCAAGTAGGGGGCAATCCATGTCGCGTGCCATTTTTCCCGCTGTCATCATTACGCTTGTTCTGGCGATCGGCCTTTCGCACATCGCATCCGCTGGTGAGGCACCGCCTCGCCTGCCACGCAATAATCTGCTTGTTTATCGCGGCGCCGATGGCAAAATCGCACCAGTGACGACGCCGGCCGATTGGGCGAAACGGCGAGCCGAGGTCGTACGCGGCATGGAGAGCGTAATGGGCAAATTTCCAGGCAAAGAGAAGCATTGTGCGTTCGACATGAAGATTGAGGAAGAAGTCGACTGCGGCGATCATGTACGGCGACTCATCACCTACGCCTCGGAACCCGGTGGACGCCTTCCCGCGTATCTCCTCATTCCCAAGGCCGTGCTCGACGGCAAGAAGAAGACGCCTGCGGTTCTCTGCCTGCACGGCACTGATAATGTCATCGGGCATGGCACAGTCGTCGGTCTCGGTAAGGCCAATCGCGGCTATGCCAAGGAACTCGCCGAACGCGGCTATGTCACGCTCGCCCCGAACTATCCGTTGCTGGCGAAGTATCAGCCCGATATCAAAAAGCTCGGCTGGGAAAGCGGCACGCTCAAGGCGGTGTGGGATAACTCGCGCGGGCTCGATCTGCTGGCGTCGCTGCCCTTCGTCGATGCGTCGAAGGGTTTCGCGACTATCGGGCATTCGCTCGGCGGGCACAACTCGGTCTACACGGCCGTGTTCGATGAACGGTTGCAGGCGATCGTGACAAGCTGTGGGCTGGATTCCTATCTCGACTATTACGATGGCAACCCGAAGAACTGGGATCCCGAGCGCGGCTGGTGCCAAACGCGCTACATGTTGAAGCTCGCGAACTACAAGGGCAAGCTCGCGGACATTCCGTTTGACTTCCACGAGATGATCGGTGCCTTGGCGCCAAGGCATACGCTGATTATCGCGCCGAAGAAGGACTCGAACTTCCGTGCTGCCAGCGTTGATCGCGTCGCTGCCGCGGCGAGGCCGATCTTCAAACTGCACGGCCATGAGAATCGCTTGCGAGTCGAGCATCCCGATTGCCAGCACGACTTCCCGCCCGAAATGCGCGAGGAGGCGTATAAGCTGTTCGATCAGGTGTTGCGCGGCAAATAGTTGCGAGATTGGAATACGAATCTCACGCAAAGACGCAAAGAGAAGAATGAAAGTTGACGATCCTTTTTGCGCTTTGGCGCCTTTGCGTGAGCTATCTTTCGAAATTGACGGAGGTCACCATGTTTCGAGCATGTCTTACCACACTTACAGTCCTGATTTCGGCGTCGATTGCACACACGCAAACGGGGCCATGGAACCTGGATGAGTTGCAAAAACCGCCGCAGGTGGAATGGCTCGACAAGGACGGCAAGCTTCGCCGGCTGATGTACGAGTCGGAGCCGTATCAAGGCAAGCCGACACGCGTGTTCGCATATTACGCAGAGCCGGAGAAGATTGACGGCAAGCTGCCGGCGATGGTGTTGGTGCATGGCGGCGGGGGCACGGCGTTTGCCGAATGGGCGCAGCTTTGGGCCAAGCGAGGTTACGTCGCCTTGGCGATGGATTTGGCGGGCCACGGCGAGGGGCGCAAACGCCTGGCCGACGGCGGGCCGAATCAAGACGACCCGTCGCGATTCAAAAAGCAGCCTCTAAAAGAAGCATGGTCCTATCACGCCGTGGCCGCCGTCATTCGTGGTCACAGCCTGCTGCGATCGTTGCCGAGCGTTGACGCTGATCGTATTGGATTGACGGGCATCAGCTGGGGCGGATACTTGACGAGCATCGTCGCCGGCGTGGACGAGCGTTTCCGAGTCGCTATCCCGGTCTACGGCTGCGGTTTCATCCACGAGAACAGTGTCTGGAACAATACGTTTGCGAAAATGGAGTCCGACTGGCGCAAGACCTGGGCCGCGAATTTCGATCCGTCCGCGTACTTGGCCAAGGCCAAGATGCCGATGCTATTCGTCAACGGCACCAACGATTTCGCGTATCCGCTCGATAGCTATCAGAAGAGCTATCGGCTCGTGAAGAACCGCAACCTTTGCGTGACTGTGAACATGCCGCACGGTCATCAGCAGGGCTGGGCGCCGAAGGAAATCGGACTGTTCACCGACCAACACCTTCGCAAGGGCAAGCCGCTTTTTCGCTTCGACGATGCGAGTGTGCGCACCGAGCGGAATGGCGGCGATATCAAATTGGCGATCTTTCAAACGCATGACATAGAAAAGATTGCGGTGCATTGGACCACCGATACGAAAGGCCCTTGGCAGAAACGCAAATGGGAGACACGGCCGGCCAAGCGTATGGTCGGCAACGCTACTGATTTCTATTCCGTATCGCTGCCCCAGGTTCGGCCCGTGATCTACTTTGCTACCGCAACCGATGCCCGTGGCGCAACGATCAGCACAGAACATGCTGAATTGGGTAAGTGATCCCACGACGTTGAGGCAGACAAGATCGTTACGGGCCGTGGCATGCACCGCCGAGTGCCTCTGCCAACCGCCGCTGCGGGGCACTGAGAGGGTAATTCGTAAGCTCAGCCAATTGGACCCAGGCGTGGTTGGGATATAGAGTCGAATCGAGCGTGCCATTCAAATAGGCGATATGCAATCCCGTCAGAGTGATCCGGTAGCGTGTCACACTGTGGCGAAGCGTGGTGATCTCGGTTTCGACCGCTCCGCGGATTCCCAACACTTCGAGCAGCCGGGCCGCTGCCAGCTCATGGGTCTCGCCATCGGAGTTCGGCCCATGCGGAAACTCCCAGAGGTTGGCCCATCGGCCTATCGGCGGGCGCTGCACGAGCAACACGCGATCGCCATTGGTAATGACGACCGCGACCTCCGAAAGCTTCGTCATCGCGGCAGATTTGCTGTGCTGGGGTATCTCGGCCTGCCGTCCCTGGAGACAGGCCACGCAGCGTCGCTTCAGCGGACATTCCGAACACGCCGGTGCAGTCGGCTTGCACACCAGCGCACCGAGTTCCATCAGCGATTGATTGAATGCCCCTGATTTGTTTCGAGGCAACAGCAATTCCGCCAGATGCCAAAGCCGCCGTTGGTTGGCAGTAATCTTCGGATCCCCATCGATGCCAAAGAGCCGACATAGCAAACGCGTGCTATTTGCTTCCAGGATCGGCAATCGCGCATCGTACGCTTGTGAAAGCACCGCGTTCGTCGTGTACCTGCCGAAACCTGGCAGCGCCCGCACCAGGTCTTCGTCATTGGGAATGGTGTCGAAACCAGCGTCGCGTAATTGGCCAGCCGCCTTCAGCAAGTCGCGTGCACGGCGATAATAACCAAGCCCTTCCCATAGTTGCAACACCTCGTGCTCATCCGCATCCGCGAGTTCCAACAGCGACCGATATCGTTCGACGAATCGATGAAAATAGGGGATCACCGTCGCCACCTGCGTTTGTTGCAGCATCACTTCGCTTATCCAAATGCGATAGGCGTCGCGATTTTCGCGCCAAGGCAATGGCCGAGCGCGGAGCTCAAACCACATGAGCAGCAATCGGCGCACGGTAGAATGAAATTCGTTATCTAGAAGGAGTGAGATTGGCACGGGAGAAAAAATAGGAACCAGGTAGATTGGCCGTCAGATCTTGCAGGGAATATTTCGAGCGCTAAGCCGCAGGCGGAGGATCGAGCGAAATCCGCCGACTATTTCCGTTTCCCGGTGCGCAGCCTGTCGAGTAAAGTCTTCGCTGCATCCTGGGCGGCACCGGTTTTGTTGGCGGGCTTGGCGGCGGGTTTCGGTTCTTCCTCTGGCTTTTCCGACGTTTGGGTTTCTAACGCAGATGAGGCCAAGGTTTCTTTCAGAAAAATGGGAATCTCCATCGCCGTCGTCCCGCAGGGAACCAATTCCTCATTCGCTTGGATTGGTTCAACGCTTACATCGCCATCCTCGTCGGCGAACGCCAAGTAAGCGATGGAGTCGGCATCATTAGGAGTCGCGGCCGTGTTTTTCGGCTTCGGCTGCGGCGTCGGTTTGCTCGGCGCTGGCAGCCCCTCAATCGAAACCTTGAACGACAACGGACCGACCCTCAGCACATCGCTGTTGCTCAGCGAGACTTCGCCTTTTACCGGGTGTTCATTCAGAAAGGTTCCGTTCGTGCTGTCGAAATCACGCAGAAACACTTGATTGTTTTTCACAAGAACCGCGCAGTGCCGTTTGCTGATCATTACGCTCGCGGGCCTGAGATTGCATTCCGGATCTCGACCGATAATAAACTGAGGCGACATGATCGGCAACGACCTCCCCGTGGCGCCGCCAGCTAAAATCACCGTCAAACTGATCTTCATGATTTGACCTCGATCCACGGGAACCTTTCACCGCCAAGTGAAGGCCCGCAAGGGATACCATTCTCGCCTCGCCACTTTTACATGACACCACCCCCAAAAGATGATTTTCGAGGTTGAAGCGTAAACGAGGCGGCCCGAATGCTTCTTCAGTCTCCGACGGAAAATTGCCTTTTGTTGGTCGCGACTTACATAGTCTATTTTCGCCGAGAACAGACAAGATTCCCTGAAAAACCGAAACCACCGCACGCACCTCTGCCAGGACCCAATTCTACCGACCGCATTTAACAAGACCACACGAAACAAACATCCATCATTCCAATAAAACTAACAACTCTTCAGGAAAATCGCAAGTGGAAAAATGAAAAAGAAATGAAAAAATGCAGCCTCCAGAAAATGACTCCGGCGCGGAAAGTATAGGCGACGGACGAATTGCCTCGTCGCTTCCTTCCGGCACTGACATTCATTATACCAGAACTACTGCCCGCCATTACGCTGGGCGTCGAAGTGCTGTTTCGCCGCCTCCTCCTGGCTACGAAGCTCCTTCGGCAACGGATAGGGTTCCGACGGGGGGAAATATTGTGGTGGATGACGCAGGTAATAGGGCGATGGCAGGGTGATTCCCGCTTCCATGTTCCACGTTTGGCAGCCCATGACCATCGACAGGCCTACTGAGGCGATGCCGAGTTCAAGCAGGCGCAGCTTCGTTTTCATGACCATTGCCTTTCTTATTTTGCCAGGCTTTCCGCATTCAATTGTTGCGAACAATCGGCTTCCTTTTCGTGATCGGACGAATCGGCGCCGTTCTTCAGTTTTTTTTGGAATTCGTTGGAATAGATTAATGGTCTCATATAGGCCGCCATTGATGGTGGGTGAATTACGAACCCGCAATAAATCGCGGGCTATATCAATATGCCTCGACCGCGCAAACATCCGAAACCGCTGCCGCTCGCCCACCAATGGAGCGAGCGTGACAATCCGTTGCCACGACGCGCCATCCGTGCATCGGGTGTGGAGTCGTCCGCATCCCAGATCGCGATGCCGTCGCTCGATTCCGGTCAGCGTGCTCACGAACCGTTCGATTTCTGCGCGGCGATTCATCGCCTGGTGATGAACATCGCGATCCACTGCCCCGACTTCCGTCATCTGCAAGTACCGCGAATTCTCGTGACCGTCACGCAAGCACGCGGCCAGCGCATGCATGGCTTGCAAGCGCGTGTCACGCCGTTGCGCTTTTCAGGCGGACTCTTGATTCGCAAACGTCGCGGCGTGTCATTTCAAATACAGCGCTATTTTCTGGGCGACCACGAGTTCCTCTACCTGATGACGTTCTGCCTGCCGCGATTCTTGGATCTCAAGTTCGAGCAGAAATTCATCACGCTGTTTCACGAGCTATACCACTTTGGCCCGGCGTTCGACGGCGATATTCGGCGGCATGATGGGCGTTGCCATATTCACACACATAGCCAACGTGAATATGACAAGAAGATGGCACAGCACGCCAGCGCGTATCTGGCGGGCAAACCCGATCCGGGCATCCATGCGTTTTTCCGTTACAACTTCGCCCAGTTGCAAGCCAGACATGGCAGCGTGACCGGCATCGTCGTGCCGCACCCGAAGATCATCCCGCTGGTCGGGCCTTGGAACTCCATGTGACGGTTCATGAATCTATTTTCACCACTGCCGCTGCTTCGCAATCCGCACGTGCAGACGATACTTGGCAACGTTCTTCCGGCAGCGGCACGGCTACCGCCGTCGCCACGTCGCTTAATCGCGCTGACCGACGGCGATGCGATTGTTGCGCACGAAACGTCGTCGCGGGAATGCCATCCCGACAAACCGATCGCGATCTTGGCCCACGGGCTGGGCGGGTCGCATCAATCGAATTACATGATCCGTATGACCAGCCGACTGCGTGCGCTCGGCTGGCGTGTCTTCCGCCTGGACCTGCGAGGGGCCGGCCTTGGCATGCGCTTCGCGTGTCGCCTGTACACCGCCGGCTGCTCGGATGACATCGCCCAGGCCGTGACCACCGTCGCGCATGCCTTTCCCGGCTCGCCGATCGCGCTGATTGGATTTTCGCTCGGCGGGAACATCGTACTGAAGCATACGGGCGAGGCGGGCGATTCCGTCCATCCCGCGTTGATGAGCGTCGTCGCACTGGCGCCGCCGATCGATCTCGTGCGTTGCTCCGAACTCATCGCAAAGTTGCCGTTTTATGATCGCTGGTACGTTCGTCATCTGCTCCAACAGGTCGCCCAGCACTCGCGCGTCCGGCCCGAGATACCGCTGATGCGCTTTCCGCCGAACCTCACGCTCTTGCAGTTTGACGACATCTACACGGCTACGCGCTGGGGCTACCGCGACGCGCTCGAGTACTACAAGGATTCGTCAGCGTTGCCACGCATCTCGACGATCCGCGTGCCAACGCTGATACTGACGGCTCGCGATGATCCGTTCGTGTCGGTCGCGCCGTTTGAGGAAATCGGTTCCCTGCCGCAGGTTCAGATTCACATCGCGACGCACGGCGGACATCTCGGCTTCCTCGGCCACGATGGCGCGGGCGGCATTCGCTGGGCGGAGACGCGCATCATCGAATGGCTTACCCAACGTCTCGTTGTTCACTCCATGCGCGGCGATTATGGCGGGCGGGATCTACCGTATTCCGCGTCTGGCATATAACAACACCATCGCTCGTTTATTGACCTCCATTCCATCGGGTTGGCGATGAAAACGACCAAGCAAGAAAACAAAGCAAGTCCCCCGTTGAATCTCGCCGCATCGGTCGCGCTGTCGCCGCGTCAGGTTGCGTTACGAAAGCTGGTTCGCTTCGTGACTATTGTTGGCGTCATTATTGCCGTCTGTGGCACGGCGGTGACGCTTACGCTGTACGGGGATCGTATCTTCAAGAAATCACGCCAGAACAGGAGCGTATTCGGCAAAGACATTCCGATGCGCGAGCCGAAGCTCAATCCCGTCGACGCGCCCGCCGGTGCGGCACCCGAAGGAATGGTCTGGATCCGCGGCGGCGAATTCTACATGGGGACCGATGTCGCGGATGAAGAGGACGTTCCGATGTTCCTGGATGCCACCGACCTGCACTTGGTGCACGTGGACGGATTCTGGATGGACAAGCACGAGGTGACGAACGAGCAATTTGCCAAGTTTATCGAGGAGACGAAATACGTGACCGAGGCGGAGAAGCAGCCGAACCCGAAGGACTTTCCGGACGTGCCGCCGGACGAGTTGAAACCGTTTTCGATTGTATACAAAAAGCCCGGGCCTGGGAAGTACGACCTTTCCCGACACGAAGGCTGGTGGGACATCAGCTATGGCGCGAGCTGGAAGCGGCCGAATGGGCCTGGTAGCACGATCAAGGGCATCGAGAAACACCCGGTCGTGCATATCAGCTACAACGACGCCATCGCCTATTGCAAATGGGCCAAGAAACGCCTGCCGACGGAAGCCGAGTGGGAGTTTGCCGGCCGCGGTGGCCTGGATCGCAAGAAATTCTCCTGGGGTGACGAAATCAATCCCGGCGAAAAATGGATGGCCAACACCTGGCAGGGTAACTTCCCGCTCGAAAACAAAAAGCTCGACGGCTTCGAAGGCGCCGCCCCCGTCATGTCGTTTCCCGCCAACGACTATGGTCTTTACGACATGGCCGGCAATGTCTGGGAATGGTGTGCCGACTGGTACGTCCAGGACTATTACAGCAAATGCTACGACAAAGACCTGACTAAAGCCTTCCGCAATCCGCAAGGCCCCGACGCCGGCTTCGATCTCCGCGAGGCCCAAGCCGCCAAGCGAGTTCAACGCGGCGGATCCTTCATGTGCTCGCCCAACTATTGCGAGCGCTACTACATCGGCGCGCGCGGCAAAGGCGAAGTCACCAGTGCCGCCAGCCACACGGGCTTCCGGTGCGCGATGAATGCTAAGTAAATCTTCCCCGTATTCCGCTTGCGGCTTAGCGCTCGCGTGAAAGGTTCCGGACGCTAAGCCGCAAGCCAAAATCAGGATTCCTCGCATGACATCCGTTCGCGATTTCGGCGCTCGTGGCGACGGTAAGACCGACGACGCCCAGGCGATTCAGCACGCTATCCAAAAGTCCGATGGCGTCGTCCATTTTTCGCGTGGCGATTATCTCGTCACGCGCGCACTGCAACTCCCGCTGCAATCCGCCGGCCCGATCGGCATCGATGGCAGCCTCGGCACGGCACGCATCATCATGGCCGGCGCTGGGCCCGCGATCAACCTCGTCGGCACGCATCGCCGCACCGCTGACCCGACGCACTTCACCGACGACTTCTGGCGGCGTGAACGCATGCCGACCGTGCAAAACATCGAGATCGTCGGTCGCCATCCGCAGGCCGACGGCATCCGCATCGACGGCGTCATGCAGCCGACCATCAACCGCGTGCTCATCCGCAAATGCCGACATGGCATCCATCTCGCCAACCGTAATCGCAACGTCCTCATTTCCGATTGCCACATCTACGACAACACCGGTATCGGCATCTTTCTCGATTGTGTCAACCTGCATCAGATCAACATTCACGGCTGTCACATTAGCTATTGCAAGCAGGCGGGCATCAAGGTCGTCGCGTCCGAGATTCGCAACATCCAAATCTGCTCGAACGATATCGAGTACAACTACGACGCCAAACTCACTGACTGCGCCGACGTCTACTTCGATTGCCGAGAGGGCACGGTACGGGAAGGCACGCTCGTGGGCAACACCGTGCAGGCCCGCGAAAGTCCGGGCGGGGCCAACGTGCGGCTTGTCGGCGCCAAGGACAACGCCAATGCCGTCGGCATGTTCACGATCACCGGCAACCTCCTCGGCAGCCAGGCGCGGACCATCGATCTCCACTCCTGTCGCGGCGTCGTCATCACCGGCAACAGCATGTACAACGGCTACCGCCATTCGCTCTGGGCGGAAAACGCCGAACACATCGTCATCGGCTCGAACAGCATCGATCACAACTCCGATTACAAAGGCAACTCGACCGATCAGATCGTCATGCGTAATTGCCGCAATGTGACGATGACCGGCCTGATCCTGCAACACATCCGCTCGGCGGTCGATCCGGTCACGAGCAGCATCGAGCTACGCGGCTGCCAGAACGTGAATCTCACCAGCATCCAAATCCTTGGTGCCCGCACGCGCGGCATCGCGCTTGAGAACTGCCAAGTCATCCGCATCGCCGACAGCACCATCCGCGGCGCAGTCGGCAATAACGGGTTCCGAACGCCAATCAGCGTCAATGAGCAATGCGCCAACGTGATCGTCGCGAACTGCTTCCTGGCCCGTGGCACGGACGGCGTGTTCGAGCTTCCCGCAGCACGTGGCGTGGCGACGGGAAATGTGGTGGTGTGAGCGAAGAAGAGACGCACTATTTCAGGGTTGCGGCCTCGCATTGCCGTTCGCCCGCCTTTTCGCTAAAATGGTCCAAGCCTGCCCGATTCACACCTAGCGCGGAGAATCGACCCATGAATCGCATCCTTCCTACGCTCCTGTGCATCCTCTTCCTGACTCAAACCCTTCGAGCGGAAATCATCATCGAGGAGGGCGAGTCGTTCACGCCGCTCGACAAGAAGGGCTGGAAGATCACCCATCAGCAGGACAGCTACGGCAGCCACTCCTACGGCGGCATGTGGATGACGCACGGAGGTTGCCTCGGTGCGCCGGCCGATAGCGTCGATTCCATTGCGACGAAAACGATCGCCGTGAAAGACGCCGGCACGTTCCGCGTCTGGAGCAAGTATCAGGCACCGCCGTACTTCAATTATCTGCACAAGATCGAAATCGTTCAAAACGGGGCCACCGTCTTTTCGCATGTCTACGGCAAGAAAGGGACCGACCGCTTATGGAGCTTCAGTGGCTCGTCCGACGAACTCTGGTGGCCCTGGGGCGTCGATCACGATTGCGCGGAATCACCCGCGAAGACCGTCGAACTCAAACCAGGTCAAGCGACGATTCGGCTCACCTCTGTCGCCAACCCGAAACCGGCAGGCGATCGCTTCGTCGATTTTGTCGTGCTCACGACGAATCTCAAGGACGAATACAGGGGTTTCAAGCCGTATGCAGTCGGTAGCCCGTTCACGCGCGAAGCGCTTGACGCATCGCGGCTCTTCGTGCGCTTTCAGAACACCAGCGACAAGCCAGCTCGGCTCTCCGTGTCACGTGCAGGTCATTTCCAGCCGGACTACGGCGGCGCGACGACGATCCTTCCCGAAGCCGCCGATAAGAAGGCCAAAGACGTGCCGACCGTCGCCCCAGGCCAATGGAGCGCGTGGATCAACATCGGCCCGTTCTGTCGGCTCGTGCATGACGAAGGTCTGACCGTCAACCTGCCCGGCGCGACGGCGTTCGGCTTGCAGTTCGCGCGGGACGAAGCAGGCAAGGACATCGTTGGCGACATGAAAGCGATCAGCGGCGAACCGGTCGTCGTTCCGATCGATGTGATGTGGAACAAGTCGGCCAAGGTACGACCGAGCCGCGATTGGGCGCGCGAGATCATCGCCGAGAGCAAGAAATGGCGCCGCGCCAACGGCGGCAAACAACCGAAGGAAATCATCTACTACGGCGCCTTCTCCGGCAAGGAGGATTGGGTCAGCGATCTCAAAGCTGCCCTCGGCTACAATACCATGCTGCCCGAAGGATACGAGCAAGTCAAACGCGGCGGCCTGTACGCGCACACGCACAACATCCCCGAAATCGAACGCTACGCCAAGTCGCTTTCGCAAAAAGACAAGGACAACCTGCGAGTCCTCAGCTTTGGCGACGAGATCGGCCTCGGCCAAATCAACTACAAGGACCCCAAGAACAACGAGAAGTTCCGCGCCTGGCTAAAAGTCAAAGGCATCACCAAGAAAGAACTCGGCGTTGAAGTCGAGCAAGCCGCGCTCACCCCTGCGGGTAATGGTCGCCTCGCTTGGTACTCGCAAACCTTCAACGAAGAGGAACGCTTCGCCGCTTATCGCGAAATGACCAAGCGAGCCAAGGAACTGATCGGCCCGCACGTGCTCACCGGCGCCAACTATTCGCCGCATCATGGCTGCATGTATTATGGCGCGCTCTACCAATGGATCGATATCTTCAAACATCAAGGCATGACGATGATGTGGTCAGAGGATTACATCTTCAGCGTGCCCGAACCGGCGCAGATGATCTCCTGGCATTTCGCTCAGATGCGCTGTGCGACGAAGTATCACAACTACCCGATCCATTACTATGTGATGCCACACGCACCGGGCCAAGAGGCTGGCTTCCTGCGGCGGAACATGGTCTTGAGCGTCGGCTTTGGCGCGAGGCATATCGACAACTTCTGGGTCGGCCCGGAGGAACGCTTCACCGAGAACTACGTCGCATGGAACTATAAGGACAACTTCCGCGCGATCTGCGAATCGATTTACGATTCTGCCGAGGTCGAGAAGCTCCAGGCCACCGGCAAGGTGCGACCCGCCGAGATCGCAATTCTGATGAGCAAGGCGACCGACTACAACGAAACGAAGCTGATGATTCCGCGCGAGAAGGATCCTTTCGCCGCTGTGTGCAAGAACGCGCCGAAGGAGGTCAATCAAACGCTGTGCCGCAAGGAACAGCAGATGCTGTATTTGGCCTTGCGGCAAGCCCAACACGCGGTTGATTGCATCACCGAGGAGGACATTCTCGAAGGCTACCTGAAGAACCTCAAGGTCGTCTACTTCGCCGGCGAATGGATCGACAATCGCGTCATCCCGAAACTGGAGGAGTGGGTCAAGGCCGGCGGCGTCCTCTATTGTTGCGCCGGTTGCGGGCACATGAACCAGTACGGCGAACCCGAACCCGCGATGCTCAAACTGCTCGGCTTGAAAGACATCAAGACGACGAAGAACGCGTATCATATGCGGACGCTGCTGGAACTGCCGTTGTGCGAACCGATCGACACCATTATTAGCGATGCTGGTCCAAGTGTTGCCGTCGCCATGAAACAGAGTTTCACGGTCGATACGGCCGAAGGGACCTGGAAATGGAAGGGAGGTGGTACCGCAGGTTCACGCCGCGAGCTTGGCAAGGGGCTCGTTCTCGCGGCCGGCACAGTCGTGGGCACGAGCTACATGAAACCTGCACTAAAAGCCATTCCATGGGCACGCGGCGGAAAACATACGCTCTACTATCCGACCGAGTTCGATTCGGTAAACCTAATCCTGGGCGCGGCTCTCCATGCCGGAGTTGAGAGTCACGTCCATTGCACGGGGAATACAAGCGTCGAATCGATCGTCCTCGACCACAAGGACGGCACGCTGGTGACGCTGGTCAACTGGACGAACGCTCCTGTTAAAGACCTTGAAGTGAAGGTCCGCATGAAGGACGCACCGAAGGCCGTCCGCACCGTCAGCGGGCAACGCAACCTGCCGTTCACGACCAACAACGGCGTGGTGACGTTCCGCATCGATTTGGCGGAGGCGGATTATGTGATGCTGTTGAAGTGAGATTAGCCGATCCAGTGCATGACGTCCACCGAATCCTCGTTGCCGTCGCTCCTGAGAACCACGCCTGCACTTGCAAGAAACAAGTCAATCCGGACTACGCGAAGCAGCAATCGCCAGCGTCAACGCGGTGGTTGCCCAACTGCTGGCGGCTATGGAGATGAACTGATCGTTAGCGTGGGGGAAGCCGCTCTCGTAATAGGTCTGGAACGGCTTGCTGCGTGAGCGGATTTTCCAGGAACCGTCGTCTTCTTGCATCATGACGAGAAACGCGATGCCACGCCGATAGGCGAGACTGCTTACCGAGACCTGGCCCGCCTGATGGAGTGCGTAGAGCGCGGACCCCGTGGCATAGGCGTCACTGCCCATGGCGTCGGTTTGGCCCCAGCCGCCGTCCTTGCGTTGCGAACGCAACAGTGCGTCAACCATCGGCTTTCTCGCTTCGATCGATTCGCCCATCGCCTGCAGTGACAGGAGCCGAAAAACGCGGTCCTCGGTGTCCTTGGCCGATGTTTTTAGGAGCCATGAGCGAGTCGTGGCCAAGCGTTTGTCGATGCGATCTTTCTGCGCCGCGGTTCCCCACTTTTGCAGCGCCCGGATGGCGTAGTAGTTCGTCGTAAAGGCGCTCGCCTCGGATGGCGGCCGATTGCTGACGGCACGCCAATAGCCCAACTTTTCATCCCGCAGCAGCAGGTACTCGACGACGGCCTCGGTCGTGCCGTCGCGCGTCCAGCCCGCGAGTTCCAAGGTGTAAAGCGCCTGCCCTGCGGTGTCCGCTTGGCCGCCCTGCCCTTTGCCTTCCTTGTAGTTGTCGCGGTTTCGATCGAGAAAATCGGCGATGAACTTCGTCTGTTTCTTCAGATCGAATTCTTTGCTCTCGAACGCTCGGCCATTCGCTGTGGTTAGCGCCAACATTGGCATCAACTGATTATGGCACGCGAAACAGGTCTTCTTGGCAATGTGGCCGTCCATACCCTTTTGCAGAAGAGGCAACGCCTTCACGACCGAAGCCTTGGCGTCGTCTTGCCAGGTGCTGCCATCGTTCGCGTGGGCGAAATTCAACACTGCCAAGAAAAGGGGCAAGGTTGCTACGATTCGTTGCATGGCTGACCTCGTAAATGAAAGTCGAAACAGTGATGATATTCGTCTACGACCCCAGAGCCGAGAGCGTAAGCGGCCCATCTTCACCGTCGCTCATGCTCCCGGCTTTGGGGCATTGGATGCGGTTTTCAACCGCTGTTGTTATCGCTTCGTCATGGTGACAATTGGCGTGCGTTTTTTTGGTCACCACCCAATGCAACACGGACACCCACGCCCAAGCCAGGGCGTAAACCCAGCCGTCGCGGTTTGCGGCGTGCGTGTATCCCAGCTTGCGCTTGCCTTCGCGGGCACGGTCAGGCCGTAGTCGAGGTCCATCGCAGGCATGGCGCCGCCGGGGCCTTTGAGGTAGTGTTCGAACCATTGCAGCGTGCGGATGTTGTAGTCGAGCCTTGAGGCCGTCCGGCGATTGCCATGGCCTTCACCGGGATAGAGGACGAGCCGAACGGGAGCCTGATTGCGAACTTTGAGATGCCGATACAGTTCGAGTGATTGCGACGGATGCACGCGCGGATCGTTTTTGCCATGCGCGATCAAGAGCGGCGTCTTGGCCTTTTCGAGATGTTTGATCGGGCTGGCCTTGAGGAAGTAATCCCAATCGTCCCATAGCCATTTGCGATGATGCACGAGCGTCATTTCTTGCGGGATGTCGGTCGTGCCGGCACAAGAGACGAGATCGCTGAGGCCAACGAACATGACACCGGCAGCGAAGCGATGCGAGTAATAAGTCGCGCCCCAGGCAGTCGCATATCCGCCATAAGAGCCGCCGGTGATGCCGACTTTCTTTTCATCGACGAGGCCGATCTTGATGAGATGATCGACGCCGTCAACGAGATCGTCAAACTCCTTGCCCGCGGCCGCCGCTTGGCCTTTCATCGAAAACACGACGCCGTAGCCAGTGGAGCCGCGATAGTTGGGACAGAACACCGCCATCCCTTTGGCGGCGGCGACCTGGCCGAGGTCGGCGTAGCGGGTGATCCAACCATTCGAGTAATGCGCTTCGGGGCCGCCATGGACGTGAAGGACGAGCGGATAGCGTTTGCCTTTTTCCTCGTTTAGCGGGCGAATGAGAACGCCTTCCAGTTCGAGGCCGTCTTTCGCCTTGTACTTGACGATTTCCTGCTTCGCGAACGCCATTGTCTTGAGCCAGGGGTTGCTATCGGTGAGGCGGCGAAGATCCTTGCCATCAAAATCGAAGAAATATACCTCCGGGCCATGTTTTGAATTGTGTCCGATCAGTGCCATTGCCATATGGTCAGTCGATGCCGTCAGGCTGGTCACGACCGGCCCGGTCTGAGTTCGGCCGTCATACCAGCCCTTGGCGGGAGCGCCTTTAAGGTCCGGTGCCCAACTGATGTAACCTGAGACACCTACCGAAGATTGATAGATAATCCCTGATTCCCTACACACGATGGATTCAACATCACCTTCTGGAGTAGAATCCGTCCAACCATTGAAGCCCACATTGTGAAACCACAATCGCCCTTCCTTCGGATCGTGCTTGTCCACCCCGGTGATCATCGCCAGTTTCTTGCCGTCGGGCGACCAGGCGATCTGGCCGAGTTTGCCGGGGTTGTTGAGGTTGGTCGTTTTCCCTGTATTCAGATCGACGATGTGGACCTTGCGAAACATGATGTGCTCGTCGATGAGCGGATTCGGAGCGAGCGCGACGGCGATCTTGTCCTCCTTCGGGTTGAAGTGCAGTTCCGACGCGCTGCCGTCGAGCTTGAGCATTCTTGACGAGCCGGAAGCGTTAGCGACGGGTTCTTTGTCATCGTCCCGTCGCTCACGCTTCCGGCTCGTCAAATCAGCGATCCACACACGAGTAAACGGCTGATCTTCCTCGTAGACTTCCTGGTTGAAGCCTTGATCCTGCTGCGCCTTCTTCGTTTTGGCAATCGCCTGCGTCGCCAGAAACGCGACCTGTTGACCGTCGCCGGAGAAGCTGTAGCCTTGGATGTCGGTGGCGTGGGCGATCAGTTTACGTGCTTCCCCGCCGCGGGTGCCGATGACGTAGAGCGAGCGCGTTGGGTCGTTCTCACGCTTGGTGAGAAACGCGATCTGCTTGCCATCGGGCGTCCAAGTGATCGAGCCTACGTTGACGCTGCCGGTGATGAACGGCGTCGAGGTGCCCTTGGTATCGACGACGTGGAGTTCGGTCCACGAGCCGCCGTCCTTCTCTCGCGGAATATCTCGAGACACCGCCAGCACGTAGGCGACCTGTGTGCCATCGGGCGAGATCACCGCTTCGGTGACGACACGAAGCTTAGCGATATGGTGTGGCGTGAAAACGTTTTGCTGTGCCTCGGCAACAAGTGGAGTCAACAAACATAAAACGATGGCTAGGATTCTCATGGTAGGCCTCACAGTCCACGGGCGATGGTTTAGAATATCATAGGGCAAGTGTCTCGTTTGGATTAGCCGCAACGTGCAGCGGAGCGCGGAGTCGACTTCTCGCTCCGTTGCGCGTTGCGGCAAAACGTTGTGGTACAAATTAATGAATGCCTTGTTGCGTTATCCAGCTCTTCTCGGCGAAACTCTGCTCCACGGCCCATCGTACGCGGGGCTGCAATACTTCATCCGCTCGCCACGACCGCTTGACCCGGAGGCGACGTGGAAGTTCATCACCCGACCACTCCCAGGCCCGGTCGATTGGCTGTGGAATCACTATCCGCCGGCGTTCGCGCGGCGTTTGATCTTGGCCTGGCAGCTGCGCACGCCGCACAATATCGGGATCGAAGACCATTACGATGTCTCGAATGCGTTTTATGAACTGTTTCTCGACAAGAAATTCATGTCGTATACGTGTGCCGACTTTCCGACGGGACGCGAAACGATCGAGGAAGCGCAGACGATCAAGGCCGACTTCATCCTCAATCTGATCCAGCCGAAAGCGGGCGAGAAGATTCTCGAACTCGGCTGCGGTTGGGGCGGGATGATGCGCTACATCGCGGACAAGACGGGCGATCCGGGCAACCTGACTGGATACACGCTTTCCAAGGAGCAGTACGCTTACCTCCGCGAACGGTTCTCGCTCAATGTCGAATTGAAGAACTTCATCACCTGCGATTATCCGCCGAACCATTTTGACAAGGTCTACTCGATCGGCGCGTGGGAAGCGGTGCGGCCGGCCGACCTCGATCTGCTGCTCAAAAAATTGCACGACACGCTAAAGCCAGGCGGGCGGATGGTGCATCACTTCTTCACGATGCCCTCCGACGGCATCCCGACGACAATGGTGACGGCTCAGATATTCTTCCCCGGCTCGCTGATGCCTGGCCATCCGACTCAGGTGCGGGCCTTCGAGAAGGCGGGGTTCCGCATCGTACAGCGCACGATGCACGACTACCGCCCGACGCTACGAGCATGGTTCGACAACCTTGTCGCCAACCGCGAGCGGGCACTGGAATTGGTAGGGACGCACACGTTCAACAAGTACATCGTGTTCTTTCCCGCATCGTGGAAGTACTTTGACGACGGCAACGGGATGCTGATTCGGTATGTACTGGAGAAATCCTAGTTGAATTCGTTTAGCCACTCGCCTTTGGCGAGCGCGGACGTCCACGCCCACGCTCGCCAAAGGCGAGCGGCTAAACAATTCCGCATACGGCATCACGGCAAATTGCGAGTCTTGTTCAACTCCGACGCTCGCTTCATCACGCTATCGAGCGTCACCGCGGCCCCGCCCTGGCGTTTGCTCTCGTCGGCGGCTTCCATGAACGCGAAGATCTCGGTCGTCTCGGCTTCGCTGATCGGCGACACGCCGGTCCGAAAGAACCGCGCGATCTCGACGACGAGCGGCTCATATCCGCCGACAGCGCCGGACGTCGTTAGCGTCGCCTTTTCGCCGAACAGCACGTTGCCGAAACCCTTCGTTCCACTTCGCAAGCCGCGATACTCACCGATACGGCCATCTTCCCAAACGCCGACGACGGTGTCGGTGGTCTTGGTGTGCGTTCGGCTCACGCTCTTGCAGCCCGTGCCCATGATCATGTAAAGCGACTCGACGCCGTGGACGCCGTACCAGAAGAGATCGGGCACATAGGTTTCGATTTCGCACGGACCATAGGAGACCGCGCCGACGACTTTACCAAGCTTCGGATCGGATTTCGCAGCGCGGAGATTGATGGCGTAGCGCAAACTTGAGCTTGAGAAGATCGGGGTTTTGTGCTCCCTGGAGAGCGCGAACATCGCCAGCACGTCGGCCAGCGAACCGCCAAGTGGTTTGTCGATGAAGACCTTCTTGCCAGCCTTCAACACTAACGCCGCCTGGGCGAGGTGTGCTCGGCCATCGACGCTTTCGATGAGAACGACATCGACTTTTTTCAGCAGCTCTTCGATAGAACCGACGATTTCGACGCCGTAGTTTTCCTCAATCTGCTTGGTAAACATTTTGACGCGCGTATAGCTCGCTTTGACATCCGGGCTGCCGCCGGGGAAAGCGGCAACGACGCGGAAGCCGGCGAGTTCGCCCGCGGCCTTCGGGTCGTTGAACAGCTTGGTGAAGGCGGGCACATGCGAGGTGTCAAGCCCGATCATGCCGATGCGGATCACTTTTTTCTCCTGTGCCGTCGCATTTGAAGCGGCGAAAGCGATGGCGATGACTGCGCAAAGTAGAGTCCAGCAAGTCTTCATATTTCCCCCATTTTGTTTACGTTTAGCGCTCGCGCAATCCGACGGCCACCATAAAATCGTGTCCCGACCGTGAGCACTCCAAGGATTCTTGAGCTTATTCTGGAAAATCCGCTCTTTTTCTCAAGTGCGCCATCCGCATGGCCGATAAAACCGATACGGCCCGCATAGTTTGACGTAAGCGACGATTATCGTTCGTTAGCCGGACGCGCAAGCGACGATGAATCGCTCCGTCGCTTGCGCGTCCGGCTAACAATAAGGAAAAACCATGAAACGCAAACTGCTCTTCCTGTCGGCGATGGCGATGCTCAGCTTCGTAAACACCGGCTGCATGCTCAATCAATACTCCAGCGATCCGATGGTTCGCATGGAGCAACAGCTGATCGATTCGGAAAACCTTCGCCACGCTCACGACGAATGGCGCCGCTTCTGGATGAACGATCAACCGTCGCACCTGACACCCTACCGCATCCACGGCGGCGTGGGACCGGCATCATCGAGTATCTGATCGTGGGGCAAGCTGCCCAGCTTGCCTGTCATGGTTTTCGCAACAAAGCTCAAACAAGTTGAAGGGGCATCGCGATGAAACGATACGTTGTCTGTTGCATGTTGATGTCCGTCGCAGGCAACGGTTGCGCGATCAACCAATTCTACGACGACCAGCAAGGCAATTCCGACCGGAAGATGTTTGAATTCGACGAATACCGGCAACTGCGCCGTGAAATGCAAAATGGCTGGAACAGCAGCGGCGGAAACCAGTCGCAAGGATCCCGCATTCCTGGCGGCGTGGCACCGGCGGCGTCGAGTATTTAACCTTGGAGAAGGTCGCCGCTTCCTCTTCTGCTTGACGTCGTCAGGCAAACTTGGTACAAGCGCGTGACTCCGTCGATTTCAGTTTGAGCGTACATGAAGGGGCACGTCATGCGAATTCGTCAAACGATTATTGCCTGGACCCTGCTCGTGGGCACAGCCATCCTTGGGACAGTACCTTCGCAAAAAGAAGCGGGACAAGATTCTGCCGCGCCGGACACTGCGTTGAATTTCAGTACCGGCGAGTTTGACGTGGAATCGGACGACCCATTTGCCCGTATGGAACAGCAGTTGATTGACGCCAAAAATCTGCGCGAGGCACACGAGGAATGGCGCCGTTATTGGTTGAAAGATCAACCAGCGCATCTTACACCATACCGCATCCACGGCGGCGTGGCACCAGCGTCGTCGAGTATCTGATCCATTTCGCAGGCCATCACGCGAGCGCTAAGCCGCAAGCGGCAATTCGTAGAATCTTCGCGGTTTTTCAAAAACGAACCTTTACAAACGTCGGCTTGTCGGTGAAGATATAGAATGTAGGTGAAACCATTCGTTGAGCCGGCGGAGCATTCCGTCGGCTCTGTGTTCTTTTATGCCAAGGCCAGGGACCGCGTCTCTGGCCTTCGTTCCGTCACAAGGGAGTGCCCCATGGCCGACGATCGCGTGCCGATGACCAAGGAAGGTTATGAGAAGAAGAGGATGGAGCTGGATCGTATGATGGGATCGGAGATGATCGAGGTGGCGAAGCGCATCGCCTCCGCCCGCGATCTTGGCGATCTCAGCGAGAATGCGGAGTACCATGCCGCGCGCGAAGACCAGGGGATGCTCCAGGCCCGCATCGATTCGTTGAAGGATCAGCTGAGCCGGGCGATGATTATCGACAAAAGCAGCCTGCCGACCGATGCCGTCGTCTTTGGCGCGTTCGTCACGGTCAAGGACCTTGATCTCGGCGAGACGGAAATCTTCAACCTCGTCGGCCCAGGCGAAGAGGATTACCGCACGAACAAGATCCTCACCAACAGCCCGATCGGCCAAGGACTGCTAGGCAAGAAGATCGGCGATGTCGTGCAGATTCAAGTCCCGATGGGCACGATGCGGTTTAAGGTCATGGAGATCAGGTTCGAGGATTGAGGCTTCGGATTCGCACCAATTATGGCGCAACCCTCGAAAATCCGATTCCGTTCTCGTTCCCAAACTCCTGTTTGGGAACGGGCATTCAGGAAACTCTGTTTCGCCTCATAGAATCCGTGCGATTCCAGATTACGTGAAACGGAATTTCGCGGACGAGGTTCCCAAACAGGAGTTTGGGAACCAGTAAATCCGATTTTTGCCGGTGGCGTCAATTATGTGCGTGGCAATCATCCTGCGAGGTGCGTGATGCCGGACAACAACGATTCCACATTGGGGCGACGAGTCACTCTGCCTGTCTGGGAGATGGATTGTGCGGATCACTTATCGGCAGCACAGCACGAAAACGTCGCCGCTGGGGGGGATTTATTTCCCAAAGGTGCATATCCAATCGACGTGGGACATCGACGGGTCGGATCATTCCTCTGACAAAGGACCTGCTTTCTGATCCCGAGAAAAACCGAAAGGCTCGCTTCCACGTTGAACTCACCCTGGTTTCGTGATTTCCGCATGATCCACGTCGAAAACCTCACGAAATCGTTTCGCGATCTCCGCCGCGGCAATGTCATGGCGGTCGATCATGTCAGTTTCGACGCGCACGCCGGCGAAGTCTTCGGCTTGCTCGGCCCCAATGGTGCCGGCAAGACCACGATAATGCGCATGCTCTGCACTGTTCTCAAACCGACCAGCGGTATCGCCACGCTCGCCGGCTATGACATCGTCACGCAGGCCTCGCTCGTCCGCAAAAATATCGGCTTTCTCTCCGCCAACACCGCCATCTATGATCGCATGACCGCATGGGAGATGGTTGAATTCTTCGGCATGCTCTATGCGATGCCGCCCGCACACTTGCGCGAACGCATGGAGCTGGTGTTTGCCGACCTGCAGATGAACGACTTCCGCGCCGTGCTCGGCGCCAAGATGTCCACCGGCATGAGGCAAAAGGTGTCGATCGCTCGCTCGATCGTCCACGACCCGCCGGTGATGATCTTCGACGAACCCACGCTCGGCCTCGACGTGCTCGTCGCCCGCGCAGTCCTGAAAAACATCGAACGCCTGCGTGATCAGGGCAAGTGCATCCTCTACTCGACGCACATTATGCGCGAGGTCGAAAAACTTTGCGACCGCGTTGCCATCGTTAGCCAGGGCAAAATCCAAACCAGCGGCACGCTCGAAGAGTTGAGAGAGAAGCACGGCGAGCGCGACCTCGAAGAGCTGTTCTTTCGGCTGGTGTCGTGAGCTTAGCTATTCGCTATCGGTTGAGCATCCAAATAGCCGGACACGCGGCCACACATTCCACACTTTTCTGGCTGTTGAACTAAAATAGAAATGTCCGGTCATAACGCAATAGGAATGTCCTCTTTCGCCCTTGGGCAAGGAGGACAGCTATGAGCGTGCAACAGAAAGACCGGATCGAGATGAGCCAGCAAGAACGTGATCGACTCAAGGTGCTGCAT
>SIAQ01000069.1 GCA_009697105.1 Gemmataceae bacterium
GAAAACGGCCTTGCGCCGCCTCGTTATTTGACAAAGTGTTGCAAACAAAAAAACAGCCGTCATCTGAATAGCCCAAACACTACAATTTAACCTAAAGCAACGGGTCAACAACTTCCGAGAAATGACCCGTCAGCTGTACATGCCTTGCCATGAGAACCTAAGCTGTAAGAGCGGGAATTGCTGGGTTCCGCCTATCTTCGCCAGTGTGATGCATTGTGAGGAAATAGGGGCGACTTTCACCGATAATCAAACGGCCCTGGGTCGTGCACCCGCAAGCGGTCGTCGGTATCGCATGCCCTTGACAAGGTGGTCGGACTCGGCCATAATAACAATATGAAACGGATCGCACATCAAACCCTGGTGTATTGCGCCGCTCTTTCGGTTGCGTTGCCAATCGGTTGGTGCTGTTGGCTACCGACGTTTGCCTTTGCATCTAACGAATCGACAGCGAAGGTGACGTGCTGTTGCTGCAAGGACGAATCGACGCCAACGGAACCTGCCAAACCAGCGCCCGCTGTGCCAATCGCTTGCTGCTGCGAGCCGATGCCGGCGACGGTGCCCGATACCTTTGACATCTGTCCCAGGTATCGGGTTCTCGATTTCAATTCCATTTGTCCCGTCTCCTGATTTATTTGCGGATTTCTCACCATTCAAACCGGCGAATAACATTCTTGGGCCATCTCCACACTTGAATCTTCTCTATTGCGTTTGGCTGTGTTGAGCCGGTGGGAAGTTCCATCATGCGCGTCGATTGTGCGCTCAGTCAACCATGGTTTCAAGAATCAAATAAATTCTCTTCAGGAGAAAGAACATGTTTACCAAATGCATCACCGCCCTCATGCTGACCGGGACCTTGTGGGTTTCCGGCGATGCGGCGATCCGCAACTTCAGCTGCTGCTATCCCGGCGCTGATTGCTGCAACCCGCCGCGCGAATGCTGCGTGCTCTACAACGCGTCCCAATCCGATTGCTGCTATCCGGGCGCCGAGTGCTGCAACCCGCCAAGCGAATGTTGTGTGCTCGTCAACTCGGCAAAGAAGAGTTGCTGCTCGGCCAAGGTGGAATCCACGCAGGAATAGCGGATTCGGTTCGAACAGGGCCCACTAACTAAAAACCGACGCTCGCGGAGTTTTCCGCGAGCGTTTTTCTTTTTCGCGCGTACAACAGTCTTGAAATACCCGTCAACCTAACGAGCCGGAAGCGTTAGCGACGGACCTCGAAAGACGGACCAGCGAAAACCGTCGCATACGCTTCCGGCTCGTAAGAAGGTGGAGTTCCAAACAATGAAAGCCCTCCTCACCACGTTGATCTTCCTCACGGCCTCGAGCATCGCCATCGCGCAAGATATTCCGCTGTCGAAAATCCTCGTCGAGAAAGAAGGCTGGCGCGAAATAGCCAAGGATTGGCCGAACGTTACGTTGCTTGAAGGCGAAGTGGTCGGGTCGATCCGCATTTATCAGCCGACGCCTGCGGGTCAAATCAGCCCGACGGGGGAGGTCACCCGATTGCCCAAGGTCGTCGTCGGCAAAGAAATGTCTGCGGCGAGCGTGCAGGGGCCAAAAGGGACTTACACTATCGCCACCGACCTGAAGGGCAAGAAAGCAGTCCACTTCAAAGCCTCGGCGAAAAAAGACGAACCGATGCTGAAGTTGCCAGGCCTGATCACGCCAAGTTGTGTGACGCTTTGGCCTGACGACGGCCACCTCGTGATCGGCGAGGCGGACGGCGCCTACCTCTGGGCCGTGCGCATCGAAGCTGATGGGTCGTTCGGTCCTGGCGATCGCTACTACTCGCTGCGCACGCGGCCCAAGGAGCCTCTGCCGGTCTCGGCAATGGTGATGGACGCCGGCTTCTTGATGTATGCCTGCACGCCGTTGGGTGTGCAAGTGTTCGATCCGACGGGCCGACTCTCGGGCGTCGTGGCATCGCCATCGAAGGAGCCGATGACGGCAATCACGATTGGCGGCGAGAAGGCGGATCAACTATTCATCGCGGCGGGTGATCGCATCTACGCCCGCCGAATTCAAGCCAAGGCGGCGTACACCCTCAAAAAGGCGAAGCAGTAGATTGTAGGGTGTGTCAAGCGCCAGCGACGACGCACCGGTCCATGGCAAACACTGGTGCGTCGTCGCTGGCGCTTGACACACCCTACAATCCTGGCGCTCGGAATATCGCGAGAATTCGATTCATATCCAATGCAACAATTTCGCGAGTTGATAAGCGAAGACGATCGCGCCGACGACTGCCGCGGTCACGCTCGCCATCAGCACCGCGCCGGCGGCGATGTCGAGCGCTTTGTAGTTGCGCTCCCGTGTCTCCGGGTCGAGGCCGCGATGCAGCACTTCGAGTGCACTGTTGAATAGCTCCGCCGTCAGAACACCTCCGATGCACAGCAGCAAGATCATCCATTCGTGTAACGTGCACTGCAAAGCAACGCCTGCCGCCATGACGAGGGCAGTGGCGAAGAAGTGCACAAAGAAGCTGCTATGTCCGCGGATGCCGAGCTTCATGCCTCGCAGCGCATCACGGAATTTCGCCGCCCAGGGTCGGCGAGGCCTACTCGGCTCGGCAGCAGGATCGGCGTCGAAGGCTGGTTGCGAATCGTCCATGGGGTTGTTTGCTCCTGACGTCATCGACGAATTTTATTTCAGAGCATGAGCGCCAGCGAAGGATGCCGCGATGAGGATCGCTGATTGCAATGATCTTAGGATTGCGGTCGTTGACACGCAAGGAGCCTCGCCGGGGTTACGTGGAATCATAGCTTAGCACGAATAGAAAACCTTGACGATCGCACGGAATGTTCCGAGCGCTAAGCCGCAAGCGGAAAAAACGGATCGGATGACATCGTGCTCTACCTTGCGTGCGCTCTATTGGCCCTTCAACTCTACAACCTCGTGTTGTTGCTCTATGGCCGCGCGCAAGCACGCGACCTTCCTTCAGGGACCACGATCGATGGCGCTTGGCCACGGGTGTCGATCATTATCCCAGCCCGCGATGAGGAAGCGGAGATCGAACAAGCGTTGCGCTCGGTGCTCGCCCTCGATTATCCCAACGTCGAGGTTATCGTCGTCAACGACCGCTCGACGGATCGCACGAGCGAAGTGCTTACCATGGTCCAGGCGACGCATCCCCAGCTGCGAATTGAAACGATCACCGAGTTGCCTGCGGGTTGGCTTGGGAAAAACCACGCCCTCATGCGCGGCGTGTCGATTGCGACCGGCGAGTTGCTGCTGTTCACCGATGCCGACATCGTCTTCACGCCAGATGCGCTGAAGCGCACCGTGGCACTCTTGGTCAACGACCGGATCGATCACCTGACCGTATCGCCTGTCATCCGATCGGATAGTTTCTGGATCAATATGCTGTCGGCGATGTTCATTCGCAACTTCACGCTGTTCGTCAAACCGTGGCGGGCACGCGATCCGAAGTCGCCGAACCATATCGGCCTGGGTGCGTTCAACCTCGTTCGCCGAAATGCCTATGAGGCGGCTGGCGGGCATGAACGCATCCGTTTGCGGCCTGACGATGACATGAAGCTCGGCAAAATTCTCAAACTCGGCGGCTTCCGACAGGAGATTGTGTTCGGCCAGGACGCGCTATCGCTGCAATGGTACTCGTCGGTTCGGGCGATGACGGTCGGGCTGGAGAAGAACATACTTGCGGGCGTCGATTATCGCGTCTGGTTCCTCGCATTCGGATTGTGTGTGGTGCTGTTGTCCGACCTTGGCCCGCTCGCCCTGCTTGGTTGGACCGACGTGCCGACGACGATCGTCGCAGCGTCGGCGAGCTTCGTATCGATGTGGACGATCGCCTTATTTCTACCGTTCACCAGCCAGTCGCGCCTCACCGCCGTGTTGACGCCCGCGCTCACGACGATTCTCGTGTGGATATTCGCACGCTCGGCATTCCTGACGCTCAAACGGGGCGGCATCGCCTGGCGCGGTTGTTTCTACCCGCTTGCGGAGCTGCGCCAAAACGAGGTTTAGCCGCGACGCGAAGCGGAGCGCGGGCGAGTGGCCGCGCTCCGCTTCGCGTCGCGGGTAAACAAAATTCGATCCAGGGTACCCCACGTGACTCCCGCGATAAGATTGCTGCAAGCGAAGAACGTCGCGTTCACCCTGCATCGCTACGCGCATGACGCGAACGCGGAATCGTTTGGCGAGGAAGCCGCGACCAAGCTTGGGGTATCCCCCGACCGCATGTTCAAGACGTTGGTCGCTTGTGTCGACGGCGATGCGCTCGTGATGACGATACTTCCTGTTGCGGGGAAGCTCGATCTGAAAAAACTTGCCGCCGCCGCGGACGGGAAAAAAGCCGAGCTGGCGGATCCCAAGATCGCGGAGAAGACGTCGGGCTACGTCGTGGGCGGCATCAGTCCGCTGGGCGGGCGCAGAGCACTGCCGACGTTTCTGGACGAATCGGCGTGCCTGTTCGAGACGATCTACATCAGCGCGGGGCAGCGTGGACTGCAAATTGAAATCACGCCCGAGGCACTGCAAACATTGACGGGCGCGAAATCGGTCGCGCTGGCGAGGGACGGATGAGGACCGGATGATCGTCGTTCCCGTTTCGCCGCTTGCGGCTTAGCGCTCATGTGGAAACCTCCCAGTCACTCATGAACAGGCGATAAAGGAAGACCGACATGATCCCGAGCGACGCCAACGACGCGCGACTGCTTGAATCCGTGCGGCCTGCGGATTGGGTCAACCCGACGCCGAAGGAACGGTATCATCTCGTCGTGATCGGCGCGGGAACAGCCGGCCTTGTCAGCGCCGCCGGCGCTGCGGCGCTGGGTGCGAACGTCGCGCTGATTGAGCGTCGCTATCTCGGCGGCGATTGCCTGAACTTCGGTTGCGTGCCGTCCAAGGCACTGCTTCGCGCCGGCCGTGCTGTCGCCGATGTTCGGCGAAGTGCCGAGTTCGGCGTCGAGATCGTTGGCGACGTGCGCGTCAACTTCGCAGCGACCATGGATCGCATGCGCCGCCTGCGGGCCGACATTAGCCCCAACGATTCCGTGCAACGGTTTCGCGATCTCGGCGTCAACGTGTTTCTCGGCGATGCCTGCTTCGCGGGACCAGACAGCATTGCGGTTGCTGAGCAAACGCTGCGTTTCGGCCGCGCGATCATCGCCACGGGGACGCGCCCGATGCTGCCCGCGATACCCGGATTGCATGAAGCGAACGTGCTTACGAACGAGACGATCTTCAATCTCACCACCCTGCCCGCTCGCCTGGCGGTAATCGGCGCCGGACCGATCGGCTGCGAGCTGGCCCAGGCGTTCGTTCGCTTCGGTTCACGTGTCACGCTGATCGGCAAACATTCGCGTGTGCTGCCGCGTGAGGACATCGCCGCCTCGGAAATCCTCGCGAAGCACTTTGAACGCGATGGAGTCGAGGTATTGCTCGACGCGCGGATCGACGCAATTGAACTGACCGATGCGGGTGCGAAAATCATCCGCGTGCACCATCGTGGCGAGCGTTTGATTACCGTCGATGCCATTTTGGTTGCCGCCGGGCGTGTGCCGAATACGGAAGGATTGAACTTAGGAACCGCGGGAATCCAGTTCGATCCCAAGGCGGGTGTCATCGTCGATGATCGCCTGCGGACGACGAACACACGCGTGTATGCCGCTGGCGATATTTGCTCGCGATTCAAGTTCACGCATGTAGCCGATGCGTATGCGCGAATCGCCGTCCGCAACGCGCTATTTCTTGGCCGCGCGAAGGCCAGCGATCTGGTAATCCCCTGGTGCACCTGCACCGATCCGGAGGTGGCGCAAGTCGGCTTAACGGAAGCGGAAGCACTGGCACGTGGGATCGCCGTGGATGTGTTCACACAGCCGTTCACCCATATCGATCGCGCGATCCTCGATGGCGATACGGACGGCTTCGCGAAGGTTCTCGTTCGCAAGGGAAGCGACGCAATCATCGGTGCGACGATCGTGTCGCGCCACGCTGGCGAAATGATCGGCGAAATCGCGCTGGCGATGACTGGCAAGCTCGGCCTGAAAGCCATCGCCAATACCGTGCACCCCTATCCAACCCACGCCGAGGCGTTACGCAAACTCGGCGACGCCCACAACCGCACCCGGCTCACGCCGACGGTTCGCTGGTTGTTCCAGAAATGGTTCGCCTGGACATAAGCGAAGGCGTTAAGTATTACTACTTATGCCTCGATCGTACTCAGTGGTTCGATGGATCTCCCGGCCGCCAACTTGCCAGTTTCCGCGGCTTTGAACAGGGTTGTTTTCACGGGACACGGTCGCCGGTTGCGAAGATTCGCGCATTGCCCGTTGGAGACAGTGAGATGAATGGTATCCGCATTGTTATCAAACCGCTGCTCGCAATCGTCTGTCTCATCATCGCGACAGACCTGCTCAGCGCGAACGACAAGAAAAACGCCAAGGTGCCAAACCTTTATCTCGACGTATCGGCCACGGTGATCAACACTCTGGTTCGACGATCGATCGATCAGACCGAGCGTTTCAAAGATGTAATCCAGGATACGCCTGTCGAAGGCGTGGGTCGTACGATTGGCGCGTCCGGGGTACAACTTATTCCCAATTCCAAGTTCGGCGTGATGGATGTCGTGTTTAACGGCTCCATCTATTCGCGTTCGATCGGTTATAGACCGCACACGATGCTCTATTCCTCGACGAATACAAACGTGGAAGTTCGGCGGCGCGTGGTGATCGATAGCAAAGGTCTTCGCGTGTTCGATTTGCCAGGCAAGGCCGAGGCTACCACGACCTTGGACGATGTGAAGAGCTATGCTGATCCGGACGTGCTCGCCCAACGTGTCGCGCGATTCCTGTTCGACCGCACCAAGGCCACCGCCGAAGACGAGGCCGCGAACAAGATGGCGCAACGTGTATCGAAACGGCTTGGCGATGAAATGACGCCGATTCTCAAGGCGGCAACGGTGTTTGGCAAATCGGAATTCGAGCACTTCAAGGGCCGCGGCCTGGCAATCGATTCGCTCGAATTCAGCACCACGGCCAACGCGCTTCATACCAAGCTGCGCCTGGCGATACCGAAAGATATCGTCATCGGACCGCGCCCGACGATGACGCCCAACCTCGATCTCGCCCTGCTCGCCCATCCATCGTTGATGAACGAGGCTGCCCGTATCGCCGTGGGTGGACGCGAATTTCCTTTGAGCGAAATCAAGAAATTTTACGACGAAGTAACGCTCGGTCTATTGCGCGATGGCCGAAAGGATGCCGAAAAACAGGACACTCTAAGGGCGCTCGAAAAAGTGCTCACTGACTTGGGCGGCAAGCAGACGGTCATCGTATTGGCGAAAAACGACCCGCTCACCGTTACCGCGACAGAGAACGGCTACATCGCTGAAATCCATATCGGTTCGATCAAACAAAATGACACAACTCGCTACGCCGGCATGCGTGCTCGCGCCAAATATCGGCTAGAAAATACCGACGATTCGCCCCAGGCCGAGCGTGAGGGCGCCATCGAATATCTGCCCGGCGATGAACCGACATCCGATGGCAAGAAACTGAATGCACAACCCGTGGCGTTCACATTGCTGCGGGGCGCGATAATGGAGGAGGTCCTGAAGCAACGCCTCGCGCTCGTGTTGCCGCAAGTCGAAGCGATCCCCGACTTACGTTTCTATGCCCCGCGCGGCGGCGTCCGCAACGGGTGGCTCGCCTTGGCCTGGACGCTCAGGCCAGCGGAGAAGAAGTAGGCTGCGGAATGAATGCGCTCTGAGGCGTCATTTCTAAAGCTGTCTCACATGTGGCGAGGGGCGAGGGACGAGCACTAAGCCGCAAGCGGAAAACGGGGAAAATTACATCAACCCATATGCCTTCAGCGTCTGTGCTAGCTTCGCCTCTTGGCTGGCGTCCATGGTGCAGAGCGGTAGGCGCAGTTCGCCGGTGTCCCTGCCCAGCATGCGCAACGTGGTCTTCACGGGGATCGGGTTCGTCGTGATGCCCAACATATCTCGGCACAGCGCGAACAGCTTGTAGTGCAAGCGAATCGCCTCGTCGCGTTTGCCAGCATCCCAGGCGGCAACGAGCGCCTTCATGTCGCGTGGCACGACATTGCCGACGACGCTGACGACGCCGCGACCGCCGATGCTCATCAGCGGCAGCGTCAGGCTATCGTCGCCGGAAAGCAGCGTTATGTCGCACAATGCGGCGATGGCCGACGCCTGATCCATCGAACCTGTCGCCTCTTTAACGGCAACAATCGTCGGCAGCTTGGCGAGGTTCGCAATCGTCTCCGGCAGGATGTTCGAGCCAGTGCGGCCGGGGATGTTGTAGAGCACGATTGGCAAGTCGACGGCCTCGGCAACAGCGGCGAAATGCTTGAAGTACCCGTCCTGTGTCGGCTTGTTGTAGTACGGCCCGACCATCAGTGCCCCGTTCGCGCCGGCCTTCTTCGCCGACTTGGTCAAGCGAATCGCCTCGCGGGTGCTGTTCGATCCCGTGCCGGCCATGACCTTGATTCGACCACGCGCGCATTCGCAAACGGTAGCGACGATTTTTTCGTGTTCGTCGTGGTTGAGTGTCGGCGATTCGCCCGTTGTGCCACACGGCGCCAGGCAATCGGTTCCCTCGGCCACGTGCCAATCGACGATCTTGCGAAGGGCGTCATAATCGACCTCGCCGTTTTTGAATGGCGTAATCATCGCAACGGTGAGACCCGCAAACATTTCGCCCTTGGTGGACATGAAGAACCCTTTCGTCAGTGAATCGTACAATTGCTGTTATGCAGGCGGCAAGAAAACAACTTTCTTGCAGTTGCCTCCCTGGTGGGGCTTAGCGCTCGGAATATCCCATGTGAGCGCTCTTTGTCACAACTGAAAAACCGGGAAGTTCAACACGCCTATCTTACACGGGCAGTTCACGAAAGAAAGCACCCATGTTTCGGCGCGTGGTCGCGGTTATCGCCTACTTGATCGGACTCGCCGGCGCGAGCGTCTTTTTCGCTTATGGTCTCGGCGCCGGAATAGGCGTGTGGCCCCGACACGAGGCGACCTCGGCGGCCTGGCCGATGGGTGTCAATCTCGGTTTGCTGGCATTGTTCGCGATGCAACATAGCGGCATGGCACGTCCGGCGTATAAAAAATACATCTTACGTATTGTTCCTGAATGTCTCGAACGATCCGCCTACGTTGCAACGTCCGGATTGGTGCTGAGTTTATTGACCGTCCTTTGGCAACCGCTGCCAGGGGAGCCGCTCTGGCACGGCCCGATTGCCATTGTCGCGGTCAGTTTATTGGGTGCCTTCGGTGTCGGAGTCTGTGCGACGTGGTTCGATCATGCGACGTTCTTCGGCCTGACGCAGGGTTGGACCGGTGTCAGGCCTGGGCCCGCGAAATTGCGTATCGAAGGGCCTTATCGCTTGGTGCGTCATCCGTTGATGCTTGGGTTATTGATTGCGATTTGGGGCGTGCCGGTGATGCCGCGGGAGTTGCTGATGATGAACCTCGGCATGACGATGTATGTTTTGGTCGCAATCCGTTGGGAGGAGCACGATCTGGTTCGTGAATTCGGCTCGGAATACGAGGAATATCGGCGAAGGGTGCCAGCGATTGTGCCGTGGCGATGGTAGCTAGTGGTGCGAAAAGACAGAGTTGACAGGTCCGTGGGGCCAGGATTTCCACAGCCTGGCCAGGCTGGAAAGCCTGGCCCCACCTGTCAAATCAAGCTGGTCGGACCATTAGTTGCACGACGGTTTGAAAAAATGGAATCACAGATAACACGGATTACACAGGTGGGAAAAACGCCGGTATGGAATTTCGCCTCTGAGGAATCCGTTGCCATCCGTGGTTGCATTCGAGCTATTCGGCCGTTACCACTGCGCCGTCACTGGGGAGCATCAGAGCGGCCCAGGTCATGCGATCCATCGACGATGAGAAGGACCGGACACTGCAATCGCCCATGGCGATATTGAGGGCGTCGTGGCCCGTCTGGACGGTAAGCGAATCGCAGCCGATCGCGCCGGATTGGATAGGATCGGGACGAATCTGGAACATGAAAACCAGAGGCGCGCTGAGCGACGGATTGGGAAAGCCATTCGCACCGGCGACGGAGACGGGTCCGGCGCCGAGGTCGATCTTGTTGTTGCCAAGACTAAATGTCAAACCGAAGTTATGCACCCCGTCATAATAGTTTCCGCCGCCGCCCAGGTGCCAGGCAAGCAGCGCGGTACGGCCACGGGCTTCGCACCACGCATAACCTTCGGCAAGAAGGACGACATTGGAGAGTCCATCGGTGACGTTCGTGAATTTCTGCGGCGGGGCCTGGTAACCCAGGCTGGGCTGCTCAGCGGAAAAGACATTCCAGTTCGCCAGGTAGTTGGTGCTGGACCATGGTGTCGTGGTATTGGCGTAGACCAAGCCGCTGCTGGCGGCGGGCTGAAATCCGCTCGGATCGGACGGGCACTTCAAGACCGCAATCGGGACCGAGCGCGTTTCCGGACGCCAAATGCCGACAAACCCGTTGGTCGGCGCACCCGGCGGGCCATAGACCGCAGCCGAGCCTGGCACGAGCTTTGACTTGCTGTAATCGTAGATGGCGCCCGTCCCCGTCCCTGGATCGGGGTTCTTAGGAGGAACCCACTGGAGGTTGTAGATCGTATACCCGTTACCCGATACCGTCGCCACAAATTGTTGCGACCCCGAGTAGGCGAAGTAAGTTGCGGGCACGGCCGCCGTGACAAGTGTCGGCGGCGGAACCCACGCGGCGGGTACAGCTGGCGTGATCAATGTTCCGCCCGGCGCAGTAACTACGCTTCCTGTATTGGTGAATTGATCAACATCCTGTTTGATCAAATCGTACAACGGTGCCTGATCAATGAACGGAAGGATGTGCACAATCCAGCTGCCGTACACCGCGTAGGGATTCGCACCCTGGGTGGTCAAATTCCTTGAAATGGGAAAGATGCCTGAATATGTCGGGAATGATTTGTTCGCACCGTGGAACGAATGAACGCCCAACGCCAACTGCTTGAGATTGTTCTGGCACGTCATCCGTGCACTCGCCTCGCGCACCTTCTGTACGGCGGGCACAAGCAAAGCAATCAGGATTGCAATGATGGCAATAACAACCAACAGCTCAATTAACGTGAAGCCTCGCCGCCAATGGACCGTTTTCATGGGATGTCGTTCCTGCGGGAATCGGCGCGCGAATTGAAATTGATAATAGATTCCGCACGCCGATTTGATAGATGAAGTAAAAGTCTAACCCAACCTTCGTTGAAATGCAACAACAATAATAACGATAATTCGCGAATTATGCAGAAAGAATTTCTCGCTGCGTCGGGGAACTGAAATTGCTTGCCTGCGGTGATGCCTGCACAATTCGGCTGTGGCATCCATCGAATCACGCCAGTGTAGTTATGTCATGCCTATGCTGGCGCCGGGCGCGACGCCAAATGCGAACGCTAATGAACCACGACGCGCCAAGGTAATACGCCGGGAATAGCAGCGAAGCCAACGTCAGATGATGCGTGAGATCATCCATTCGACCACCGCCCAGCCATTCGCTCGGCATGCGGATCAGGATCCAGACCAACAGCACGCTCCAGATTCCGCCCAGCACATTGGTCCATCGATTCAGCCGTCCACGGTGAGTCGGATAGAGGTAGCGTGTGGGAACGAAGGTCATCAGCGCAAAGAACACGATCAAAACGACCCGCAACCAGGCCGGCATGTCGAGAACATAAACGTAAAACGCGATGATGTTCCAATACGACGGAAAGCCGAGGAAGAAGCCGTCGTCCGTCTTCGCCGTCGTTTGACAGAATCCATAAGCGCTGGCGATCAAAGGCAGGAACAGCACGACTTGCCAATCGGCTGGCAGAAGTTCCGTGCGCCAAATAAGCAACAGCGGCAGGGACGTGTAGGTTTGAAAATCGACGATATCATCGAGCCGCCTACCGTCAAAATGTGGCAGCGTTTCTTTAATCTTGATGGCGCGAGCGAGTGCGCCATCGGTCGCGTCCACGAGCGTGGCGATCAACATCAGCCAAAACGCCCAGCGAATGGCGCTTGGTGTGCCGTCAAAAATGGCCACGGCCATCCCGCCCGCGGCGACGAGTCCGAGAGCCGTGTATCCGTGAACGCACCAGGCGAGGACTTTGGTCAAGGTGGGATTCATGGCGAGTATTGTAGGCGTTCAACTTTAGGCCGTCTTGTGGGCGTAGGTATGGAATCGCCGAATTGTACAAATATTCCGTCCGATTGCTGGCTGCTTGCAATAGTTGCATTATGTACACTATGCGCATGGATGTGTCTTTGCCAGACTTCCTATTCCGCAGTCTATTGATAACAAATGAGTTATATCAATACCGCTCACTCTCCTCTAGTTTGGCATGCGGCGTGCTTTACAAATTACCGTTGACCGAACGTAAGATAAAACGCCATATCGAAATAAGTCAGGAGCACGACCATGAAACCGCTATCGCAACCCAAACCGAGCATGTCGAATGAATGCGTCACCACGTCCAATCGGCAAGGTCGCACGCAACTTCGTTCGGAAGCCGATGCTATTCTGCGCGATCTTGCGTTTGTCCTGAAAATGGCGCAGGAGGTTCGTGACGAGATTGACGCCGAGAAAGAAAGCGAAACGTTCGCAATGGCGTAGATTCAACCGCCCACCACGTCGGTTTTCCTCCCTACCGGCGCGGGTCTCCCCACCCACTTGGCAACGTGGGTTCGCCTCGGCCTCGTGTTTTTTTTTAAGATCACCGAAATCGCCGAAAGTGGAATATGCGCGGTGCCGGCTGAACGATCGTGGATTCGGGCGTCACTAATTCGGGCGGTGCGATCGGTTCGGGAAAGAACGGGTCGGAAGGTATCGGATACCCAAACTTACGCGCCCGGTCATAACGATCGAGGTAATCGAGGTAATGCATCTGTGCCGAGCTGCCGCCGAAGAGGAAATAGGGGCCGATGCTGTCGGCATAACGTTGGGTAACCGGCCTGCCGTCCCACGACGTCGTGTTACGGTAGCGCAAGCCCCGATCGATTTCGCCGTCGGTAATAATGATTTGCGCGAATGCCGATGGTGAGGCGGCGCAGGTAATGAGTGTGACGGTTAAGCCGATAATGAAGCCTTTCATGGTGTTCCTTAAAGAAGCGAAAATCAGGTGGGATCGGCCATCCGTGGAAGAGAATCCTTCGTTCTAACTGTGCACCATACCTTGACAAATGTCACGTCGATCGGTGCGAGCGACGAAAAGTACACGCGTCGACCGTGCGGAATCTGTCAGCCAGGCAAAGTAGACATGCGGTTCCAATCGATTTCGGACAGAATACAATGTATTCAAGGTAGTACAACGCGAAGTGTCGCAGCACACAAAGGCGTATGGCCGGCGGAAAATACACCAAGGATTGCACGCTTATGTCGATTGCGTTTGTGTGTCCGGAATGTGAAGCGCGGATGGAAGTTCCCGACGAGCACGCGGGCTTGAGCGGGCAATGTCCGCGCTGCCAGCATGTGTTTACGATTCCGTCATCGAATGCGCCGCCGGTGCGTCGGGCGACGCCGGTGCTGCCGCCGCCGATTCCCGATGCCGAGCCGGATACATCGCGACCTCTAAAAAACCGCCGCCCGCGCCGCGAGCCGCCCGCGCCGCAGCCGCGTGGCCCGGCTTGGCCTTGGTTGGTTGGATTGCCGACGGCCCTGGTGGTCGCCGGTTTGTTGTTCAGCAGCTTGATGGTGCTCAACTTTCATCGGCGCCCGGCTACGCCGCGGTTGGCGATCGCAGCGATTTCGACATCGCCATCATCAAGAGACGACCTCGTTTCGATCGGCAAGCTCCATGGCCAACGCGTCCACTTCGACGGTGGGGCGTTCACGCTCAAAACATTGCTCACGCCGACCGATCCCACTGACAATCCCCCCAACGGCAGTCGCGCGAAACGCTTCCTCCTCGAATTGCAGCCTGGCAAGCTTTATCAAATCGAGATGGAATCGACGCGTTTCAATCCCTTCATCGAATTGAAGGATTCTGCAGGATTCGTGATGCGAAATGCGGGCAACTTCGGCAACAACAAGGCGCAGTTCGATTTCGAGCCCCGCGACCCTGGCGTCTTTACTCTCCGAGCTTCCAGCATGGACCCGAGAGTCGGACTTTTCTCGCTGAAAATAACCGAGCGTGTGCCGGGCCCTCGCTGACAAGTGATCCAGCAATATCCCCATGTTTGCCCGCCCGTTATGGCGAGTTTCCAACGCATTCCATCAATCGCGGGCTTGATAAAAATTCACTTGTACACCACATTATGCTCCCCTTCGCGACGCATCTTGGGCCTTGCCCATTGAACAATCATGGTTCGTGAGCTAAAATGAGTCATCCAGACACGAATGCGGCGTGACACGTCCGCGAGTTAGTAAACGTCCGTTTAGGAGCACTATCTGTGCAAATAAAAATTTCCACGCGCCATGGGCACCTCAGCGAAGAAACACAAAAACACATTCGCGACAAGGCCGACAAACTCAATCACCTCTTTCCGCGTCTGATGATGATCGAAGTCTTGGTCGACATCAAAGACGACGAGAAATTCGTCGAAATCCTTGTCACTGCCGAGCACAAGCACGATTTCGTCGCCAGCGATCGGAATAAGGACTTGCTGGCAGCCGTGGACATCGTGGTCGATAAGTTGAAGCACCAAGTTCACAAGTACAAGGAAAAGGTGCAGGACCATCGCCGCACGCCTTCCGCCGGCGAAGTAGCTGGGTCATTGAACGTGGAAGAAACTGACGAAAATTGATGGAGTCGAATTATCATGCGCATGTCTGAATTCATCGTCCGCGAAGCAATTTCGGCCAGCGTGTCGGCAATTCAAAAGGAAGCCGTAATCCGCGAGATGGTCGAGAATCTTCGGCAAGCAGGCTACTTCAAGGGCAACGATGCCGACGATGTCGTCAAGGCGATTCTGAAACGGGAATTGCTCAGTTCCACGGGCATCGGCGAAGGCGTCGCCATCCCGCATGCCAAGCATTCGTGCGTTGATCGCCTCGTCGGGACGATCGCAATTTGTCCGACCGGCATAGCGTTCGACAGCGTTGACAGCGAACCGGTGTTCGTGTTGGTCATGCTGATCTCGCCGCAAGAACGCCCGAGCGAACATTTGCGGGCATTGGAAGGCGTTTCACGTTGTCTGCGCGACAAGAACTTTGTCGTTTCGCTGCGCAAGGCCACGTCGCCGCAACAGGTGTGGGACCTGATCGCGAACCACGATCGTGCGTAGGGGCGACCTCGCGAATTCTCCCGATTTTGTATTCCGCCTGCGGCTTAGCGTTCGGAATACCCCACGTGAGCGCTAAGCCGCAAGCGGTAATATTTTACACCACGGGGCTTTCTTTTGACGGATGCCATGACGGGCAAAACGTGTCGGCTTTCGATTGCTATTACCAACCCGCAAGGGTTCCACATGCGCCCGATGCAGGCGTTCGTGGAGACCGCGTGCCGTTTCGCATGCGAGGTTTCCGTGTGGGTCGTCGATAAACAACCGGTCAATGGCAAGAGCATGTGGGGCCTGCTCGGTCTCGGCGCGGAGCAGGGTATGAAAATAGTCATCGAGACCACAGGTGACGGCGCCACCGAGGCGCTCAAAGCTCTCGCCGAAATTGTTGAACGGGCTTATGACAAAGAACCTGAACCCCGGGCGTGACGCGCATTCATGGAACTAAAACGCGGCATTCCCGTTTCGCCCGGCGTGGCAATCGCAACGGCTCTCGTCGTCGAAACCGAGGGCGTGCGCATTCAGCGTCGCACGGTGGACAAATCGCTCGTCGCCACGGAGATTGATCATCTGCGCATTGCTTTGACGAAAGCCAGCGCCGATGCCCGCGAGAATCAGAACGCCATTAGTGCGAAGTTGGGCAAACAATATGGCGCCATCTTCGCCGCTCACGCCTTGCTCATTGACGATCCCGAGTTGGTTCGCGAAATCGAGCAGATGATCGCGCAGAAAAATTATAGCGCCGAGTACGCCGTCAGCCTCGTCATGCGCCGCCACGCCAAAGCGCTGGAGAGCATGAATCAGCCGATCTTCAGCACCCGCTCGTCGGATATTCTCGACATCGAAAAATCGATCCTCAAGCACCTGGTCGGCGAACAGGGCGATCCGTTGCAAAACCTCCAGGAACCCGTCGTGATCCTGGCTCATGACCTGACGCCCAGTCAGACGGCGAACCTCAATCCGAAAATGGTCTATGCCTTCGCCACCGAAGCCGGTGGCAAAGCCAGTCACACCGCGATCATGGCCGGCGTCCTCGAAATCCCCGCCGTCGTCGGCCTGGGTCGATTCTTAACACAGGTGTCCGGCGGCGATGAAGTGATCGTCGATGGCAACCGCGGCATCGTCATCGTCAACCCCGATCCCGAAACCCGCGAACGCTATCTCGTGTTGCAGAAGCAGTCGGTTTCGTTCGCCCGCCGGCTCGACGAACTCCGCGACCTTCCCGCCGCGACCAAGGACGGCACGCGTACACTGCTCATGGGAAACATCGAGTTCCCCCAGGAAGGCCCGCATTGCACCGACCGCGGCGCCGATGGCGTGGGCCTCTATCGCACCGAGTTCCTGTACCTGAACAAGACAAGCGAGCCCGATGAAAACGAACAGTATGAGGCTTACCTTGCCGTGCTCCGCGCCATGGGGCCAGGCAAACCCGTGGTCATTCGCACCATGGACCTCGGCGCGGATAAACTGTTTCAGGTCGGCGACAATCACCCGCACGAGAAAAATCCCAGCCTCGGTGTGCGCAGCATTCGGCTCTGCCTGCGCAACCTGGCGATGTTCAAAACCCAGCTGCGGGCGATTCTGCGTGCCAGCCCATTTGGGGATGTACGCATCATGTTCCCGATGGTCAGCACGTTAATGGAGCTTCGCCAATGCAAGATGATCCTTGCCGATGTTAAGGAAGAACTCGAAGAAGAGGGTTATGCCTATAATCGGAAATTGCCCGTTGGCACCATGATTGAGGTTCCGTCCGCAGCACTGATGGCGGAAGAAATGGCAAAAGAGGTAAATTTCTTTTCCATTGGGACGAATGATCTGATACAGTATACCCTAGCAGCGGACCGCACTAACGAAAATGTCGCTTCCCTCTACAATGCAGGCGACCCCGCCGTGGTGCGGCTGATCGACCGCGTCATCCAGGCTGCATTCAAGCATTCCATCGAGGTTTGCGTTTGTGGCGAGATGAGCGGGGACCCAATCTACACGATGCTTTTGCTCGGTTTGGGCCTACGCCAGCTGAGCATGACGCCCCAAAATATCCCGGAGATCAAGAAGATCATCCGATCCATAACCATCGAGGAAGCCAAGCAAGTCGCCCAGGAAGCGAAACGGTTTGAAACCGCTCGCGACGTAAACAATTACCTGCGGGAACAAACCCGCCGAATCCTCCCGGAAGTCGTGGTGAACTGAGGGAGAAGGGAAACAAACCGATACCACCCGCGCCGTAACCGAATGACTTTTCGCCGGCCTTTTTCTCGTCCATCATGATGACGACGACGAAAAGACAACACCGGCCCAATCTCACGCTTGCGCCTCCGCGTGTGGTATCCCCATGAGAACCGCCGTGCCAGGATGGTAGGAATAGGCCGATTCGCAACCGCACCGTTCGCAGCCGCAACGGATTTCGGTTGTTTGTCGCCACTTTTCTTTGCATCCTTTGCTGGCATCCGTTTCCCTTCCCGTGTAATTCTCTCGCTACCAACTTTCGAGGCGTTCGCAACCCTGGCATCGACCACGTCCTTGGCACGCATCCTTGCGTTACTTCGGCGCGGTCCCAACTCCCCGTGTGGGGAGAACTCGGCAATGCCGATCGACGCGATCACTCCCGAACCCGCGATTCCCTCCGTGCCGTCGCGCGCCAAGTACCGCGTGCGCTTTCAAAAGACCGCCGATCTGCGTTTCGTCAGCCATCACGACCTAATGCACATCTTCGAGCGACTCTTCCGCCGGGCCGATTTCTCGATCCCAACTTCGCAAGGCTTCAATCCACGGCCGCGCATCTGGTTCGCATTGTCATTGGCGCTCGGTGTTGCCGGCCTGAACGAAGTATTCGAGTTTGAACTGATCGCACCACTACCCGAGGCCGAAGTCCGCGTCCGCATCATCCAGCACGCTCCGCCAGGCTTGATATTCCTCAGTGTTTGCGAGATCGATGTGAAGCTCTCGGCTCGCGTCCGCCGAGTCTTTTGTCGTTTCGTCCCTGAATCGAAGCCCGCTGACGACCTGTCCGAAGTATGTGCGGCATTCATGCAAAAGTCCGAATCGTGGGTGGAGCGCCTGCGCCCGCAGCACCGACGCGTCAACATTCGACCGTTCGTGGAAGAGCTTCGCGCTGTCGGCGATACGATTGAGATGTCGCTGTGGATTACGCCCTATGGTGCCGCCAGGGCGGACGAAGTTATTAACGCGCTCGGTTTGGCCGCCGCTCTTGACGCGGGTGGCCTAATCGAGCGGACCGACCTTGAGATTTACGATGAGCTACCGCCCGATCGCGCCACCCCGCCGCCGGTGATTACAAGCAACGCGCCGGTGGAGGACTACGCAGACACATCGCCCTCGCCCAGGGAAAGAATCCGTCCGCCCACGGCGATTATGGACAACCCGCTGTCGTTCGAAACCTGAACGCGAAGAATTGATGATTGAAGATTGGCGATTGCTGATTCCATTCAAATCTGCAATCTGCAATCCTCAATCGCGCAATACATCCATCCTGTCCGCTATGAGCAATCAGCGGCGCGGGACGACACCGAGAGGAAAAACATGAAGAAGGAAATGCTCATCAACTGCCTGCAATCCGAAGAGATTCGGATCGCGATTCTCGAGAACGGCGTACTCGAGGAACTCTACGTCGAGCGCACCAGCGCCGAGAGCTATGTGGGCAACATTTACAAAGGCCGCGTCGTCAATATCGAGCCGAGCATCCAGGCGGCGTTCGTCGATTTCGGCGTCGGCCGCAACGGTTTTCTGCACGTCTCCGACGTGGAGCCGGCCTATTATCGCGAACACGAAGAACGCAGTTCATCACGTCGCGGCGGCCGTGATGATCGCGGTGGTCGAGACGATCGCGGCGGGCGCGGCGATCGCGGCGATCGCGGTCGTGATCGTGGCCCGCGCCGACAGGAGAACTACGATGCGCCGCGCCAACCAGATGCGCCGCGACCGACTTTCAGTGACGAAGGTCGTCCTGCCGATCCCGTTGAAATGCGTCAGCCTCCCGTGGAAATGGCAGAAGACGAAGGACCGGAATTCATCATCGAACAGGTGTTCGATGAAGAGGATGATTTTCACACGGAACCGGTTCCTGTGGAAATGCACGAGCCAACGGACGCGACGGATGCCTTGGACGGCGATTGGCCAATCGAAGGCGAAATGTTGCGCGAGGAGATGCTGCCGCCCGATCTGGCAAACGAGCCGGCACCGATTGCAGCAATCGTCGAGCCGCGAGTCGAGGCCGTAACCTCGCCGCCGGAGGTTCCCGCCAAGCTGCCTGTGAACGTGGTTGAATCGCCGCCTACCCCCGAGGTCGTCGTCGAGGATAAAGAAGAAGCTGACGACGGCAAAGCCCGCAAGCGCAGTCCGCGCGGCGCGAAGGCAAAGCCGCGTGCACGCAAACCTCGCAAGCGCGCTGGCGATGACGCACCGAGCGAGAGCGTCGAAACGCCCACGTCGGCTGATGCGCCACCGCCTGCGGACCCAATGCCGACGCCGCCCAGCAATGAACCACGTCCCCGACCGATGGAATCGACGGAACGCCGTACCGATGGCGACGAACACGGGCATTTCCGGATCGAGCCGCGACCAGCCTCGAACCACAGTGACATCTCCGATGACGACCTGAGTTTTTCGAGTGCACCGCGAGTGACGCCGCCTGCAATCGCTGTCCCTGTGCCGACACCGCCGGCTCCACTTCCGTTCACGCCGCGAGAGCCGCTCGACGACGTACGTGAGCGGGCCCCGGCGGAAACGCTGGAGACCACGGACGACGGTTCCATTATCGAAACCTTCGCCGAGGATGATTTCGACGACGAACCGTTGCCACCCGCCATCCCGAAATCCGAACCGGTCGAAACCTTCGCCGATCTCAGCGAGGAAGAAAAAAACCTCGAAGAGGCCGATGCCGCTCGCGCCGACCAACAGGCCGGCGGCGAGACCGAATTCTCCGACGAACGCAACGCCGATTTCGACGACGAGTTCAGCAACACCGAAGCCTTCGCTCCACGCCCTCGCGGCGGTCGAACCGGCGGACGTGACGGCGGTCGCGGCGGTGACCGTGGCGGGCGCGGACGCAGCGATCGTGACCGCCGTGGCGGCCCCGGCGCTGGCGGCGGACGAAGCGGCGGTCGCCCCGGCGGACGTGACGCCGATCGTGGCGGTCGGTCCGGCCCCTTCGTGCGACCCAAACCCAACATCGAGGACATCTTCAAACGCGGTCAGGAAGTCATCGTCCAAGTCATCAAAGAAGGCATCGGCACCAAAGGCCCGACCCTCAGCACCTACATCAGCATCGCCGGCCGATACCTCGTCCTCATGCCCGGACTCAACCGCATCGGCGTGTCGCGCAAAATCGAAAGCGAAGAAACCCGCCGACGCCTGCGCGACATCATGAACCAACTGCGCCCGCCCAAGGGCGTTGGTTTCATCATCCGTACCGCCGGCCAAGACCGCGACGCCAATGAGCTGCAAGGCGATCTCGCTTACCTCTCACGCCTGTGGGAAGTCGTCGTTCGCCGGATCACCAAGCAAAAATCGCCCACCGAGGTCTATCGCGAAAGCGACATGGTGACGCGCACAATCCGCGACATTTTTGCCGGCGACATCGACACCATCTGGGTCGACGAGCGCGGTGCCTATGAGGCCGCCAAAGAGTTCATGGAAGCGGTCATGCCCAAATTCGCCGACCGCATCAAGTTCTACGACAGCACCGAGCCGATGTTCAACAAGTACGGCGTCGAAAGCGAAATCGCTCGCATCCAGCAGCGCAAAGTCCCGCTGCCCTACGGCGGCTCGATCGTCATCGATCAAACCGAAGCTCTCGTCGCCATCGACGTGAACTCAGGCAACTTCCGCGCTTCCAACAACGATGCCGAGGAAACCGCCTATCAGATGAACCTGCACGCCGCCAAGGAAATCGCTCGGCAACTTCGCCTGCGCGATCTCGGCGGCGTCATCGCCAACGACTTTATCGACATGCGCGACGAACGCCATCGCCGCAATGTCGAAAAGGCCCTGCGCGACGCCGTCGAACGCGATCGGGCCCGCACCAAGATCTTGCGTATCTCGCAGTTTGGCATCATCGAGATGACCCGCCAGCGTATCCGCCCGTCGCTCAAACGCAGCGCCTTCCAGGATTGTTCACACTGCCGAGGCACAGGCCATGTCAAGACCTGTGAATCGGTGAGCATTGAAGTCATGCGAATGTTGCAGTCGGCCGTCAATCGCATCCACATCAGCCGAATCGATGTGCGCGTTCACGAAGAGGCCGCCCAGTTTCTGCTCAATCGCAAGCGCAAACAGATCGTCGGACTCGAAGACCAGGGCAACAAGGCGGTCTCCATCATCAGCGCAGGCAATGCCGTCTCGCCTGAGTTCCTCGAGTTCGTGTGCTACGACAACAACGGCAACGAAGTGAAGTTCGCCGTCGTAGAGGAACCGCCGCAACGCCCGCAGAATCGCCGGCGCTACTAACGCTGAAGAAAAAAACTAACCACAGAGGCACAGAGAACACAGAGAAATACAATGGGGGATATTGAGCTTTCTCGTTCCCAAACTCCTGTTTGGGAACGGGCATTCGGGAAACTCTGTGTCGCCTCATCGATTCCATGCAAATTGAGGTTCCGCGAAACGGAGTTTCGAGAACGTGAGTTCCCAAACAGGAGTTTGGGAACCAGGGAAATGACTGATAGGCTATATTGCCTATATTGTTTTCCTCTGTACCCTCTGTGGTTAGGTCGCTTCTCAATGATCCAGTAGAGTTCATTCCCCATGCGATTTCGCTCGCACGATCCGCAGCCGCCTGTCGGTTCGCTCGACGATTCGCTCGCCGTCGGGCAGATGATCGATGCGCTCATCCAGCCCGGCTCGTTTTTCTCGACCGCTCCACTCTCGATCGTCGCCGCCCGCGCGGAAACGATTCCCTGGGAAATCTTCCGTGGCCGACTCGTGCCGCCGACGCAGACTCGGCAAACACGGACGTTCCTCGCCTGGAGCCTATTTGGCGAAGACGCCTCTGAACCGTTGCTCTCGGTGAAGTTCGATCTCCGCGATCGCGCGGTGCATATCGTTCGCGCGCTGCTCACCTATGCCTGGACGGCGATCGACAACGCTGGCGGAATTGAAAGTACGGAGACGATCGCCTGGTCACGCGAACTCGTCGGCAGCGTCGCCCTCGCGGATGTTGCCAACCTCGGCGAACTGCGCGACGAAATCGCCTGCCTGGTTTGGCAAGCGTTTGTGGGCACGAGTCGGCTGCCGCTCACGTCCGTCGAAGCGCCGCTGCCCGATTACGTGCTTGGGCAATCACACTTCATCGCTTCGACAATTGGCGAGCCGACCGAACAACCCATCGCCGATTGGCGACAGTTGCTTGAATACGCCAGGAACCAGCCGCTCGCGTGGATGGATCGCGTCAAACTCATCGAGTTTCTACTTCGGCGGCTGCCCACGAACGAACTGCCCGCCCTGTGCGATGCCATCCCTGCCGATTGGTCGATCCCGCGATTGCTGCGCTCGCTATTCAACCACGTATCGCTTTCTCCATACACACAGCTTGTCGATAATACACTCACCTGGCTGGACGTGCTGCGTCGCCACGAGACGATAACGGCGACCGAACAAATCGACTTTCACTGCTGGCTGCTGCGACACTTGTGCCGACATCTGACCGCATACGACCTGATTACATTCCATCACCGCGGCGCCAACTATCCCGACGCCCTGGCCCTCGACGCCATCCTGCGAGCCAATTTGCAGGCGGCCGAATCGAATACGAGTTTATTCTTAGCCAACGATGACGCCTCGCGCTTGCGTCGCCGAGCGGTAAGGCAAGCGTGCATGCTGCGCCGGCATTACGAAGGCCACCTCGTGCCCGAGGCGCCGACATCGCCCGGCGAAAACGCGCGCGTCATGCCGGCGGCCTTTCCACGGCTTCCCGACGAACAGTTTCTGCAATCGCATCGCCGACGCAAACAACTCTACGCCGGCGTGCCTCTGAGCGACCTTCTCACGCCGATCGGTCGTACCATCTTGTCGGCGTCGCTAGAAGATTTGGCGCACCCGCTTGAGCGCATCGAACAAGGCATCGGCCTATTCATCGACCGCCCGCTGGGTTACGCAAAGGCGCTGGCCGAGCCGGACTTGACGCCACTGCTCGCCCATGAAGCGTTCAGCGGATCGCTCGTGCGCCGGCGAGGCCAAGAGTTGGCCGACCTCGCCGAAGTGTTGAAGTTGCCGGTCTCGCCTGCATCATCCCTTCAAGCAGTGCTGAAAAACGAAGCCACCCCTGGCGGCCTACCGCACACGGAACTCGCCGACTGCCCGCGTCCCACGATCGCGCTGACTGACGTTCGCAAAGTCGCCGACGACTTCATCATCGCCCGCACGCTGCCCGTCGGCTTGCGCGAACTTTTATCGCTCGCCGGCATCTCGGCTATCGCGCGCCTGGCCGTCAACACACGCAATCCATCGGGGCAACCCGTGCTGACGCTGTTCGACGAGAACCTGCAACGCATGCTAGAACTGCAATTCGACCCCGCGCAAGGTTATCGCACCCGCGCTGGCGTGGAATGGCCGCGCAGCGGGGTGCAGGTGGTTGGATGATATTGATCGCGGTATGTCACAGGATTTGAGCTAAGAAAATGCCAACCTACTCCCGGTCTGACCGGACGTTGGGAGGGTGATTTCTGGACTATGAAGCCGTTACTTCGCCGTTGCTGCAGATTCAAGCCGCACGAACCGATATGGATCAAGCGTGCTCCTCCCCGCCACGCATTTCGTCCAACTTAGCTTTCTTGGATTGAATGTCTTTGTCAAGTCTAGAAGCCTCTTCAAGCAGGTAACGTTCTTCAACCTGTGCCGCGTCGCGAAGCTGACGTTTGTAGCGATGTTCGATGAGTGGAGTGCGATTGAGCTGCAGTCGATCAATATAGATTTGACCGGATTCACTGAGCGCGCGCAAATTTCCATCGTTCTGCTCTATCACATGCGATGCGAGATTGTCCACATGTGGATGCAGTAGTCGGCGAGCCGAATTGGGTTGCCAATAATCTCCCTTAAACTCGTTGCAGGCGTGGCAGCAATAAACCCAATTCTCCGATTCGTGAGCGCCGCCTTTTGAACCGGGCTGGAAATGGTCGATCGTTAATTCCGCACCGACATCGCGCTCTCGGACACCACAGTATCCGCAACGGAACGCGAAACGCTTTCGCAAGGCTATTCGCTGGTCCTGTCGCATCGCCTACTGATCCTCGGAGACAACGTCACGATCCGCAAGCACTGAAGCGAGTTCATTCTCGATCGCGAGCCGTTCATGCTCAGCGTCTGCGATGATAGTGTCGAGTCTCGCAGCGAAGGCTTTTTTTCGCTGAATCACGTTTTCGAGACGAGCACTACGTTTAGTCGTCGCAATTCGTTCTTGGCGCAATCGCTCGGTGGCCGGCGCAAGGTAATCCAACTCAAGCTTTTCGAGGTCCTTCGTAAGGACGTCAAGTTCTTCCCGCTCAGCCGGACCCAGTTGCCGATCCGGTTCCCGAAGTTCATTGAACCGCTTTCGTTTTTGGTCATTCCACATGACGGAGGCCTCCAGATTTCCAACCAAGCTTCTGCCGTAATTATACCATCCCTACGCTGATCAGAGCGGCATATTGACGCCATGGATGGCGCAGGTAACCAGGTGTCGTGATGACATAATGCCGCGCATCACCGCACCAGCGCGTCGATCACCTGCCCGTCGCACAGCGTCAGCGGGCGGTTCAGGCGGTCGTGGATTTCCATTCTTGGGTCCACGCCCAGGCAATGGTAGATCGTGGCGGCCAAATCCATCGGCGGCGTGGGATTCGACGCAGGCTCGGCGGCGTAGCGGTCGCTGGAGCCGTGGACGATCCCGCCGCGGATGCCGCCGCCAGCCAACACGCTCGTGAACACCTTGCCCCAGTGATCGCGACCGTCGCGCCCCGCCCCGGCGCCGCCGACCACCGATTGACCCACCCTCGGCGTACGGCCCATCTCGCCGGTCCAGACGACGAGCGTGTCGTCGAGCATGCCGCGCTGGCCGAGATCGTCGAGCAGAGCCGAGAAGGCGAGATCGGTAACGGGGCAGAGCCGTTCGCGCAGGTCGATGAAGTTGCGGTTGTGCGTGTCCCAATAGACACTGACGTTGGTGATGCCATCGTTCGGCCAAAACACCGTAACGATTGGCACGCCGGCTTCGACCAGTCGCCGCGCCTGCAGCACTGATTGCCCGTGGATGTTGAGACCATAGCGTTCGCGCACACTACGCGGTTCTTGCGTCAGGTCGAACGCGCGAGTGACCTCCGGAGCGGCGAGCAGCGAAAACGCGCGTTCGTAGTGCGATGCCATCGCATGCACTTGAGCCTGGCGCTCGAGGCCGCGAAGCTGCTGCTCGATAGAGCGCAACAGTTCTTGTCTGCCGCCGGCGCGTAACGGCGTCACATCGGCGGATAGCGCGAAGTCACCAACGCGGTAGCTTGGCAGCGAAGCGTCGGCGTCGATCCGCATCGGATTGTAGACCGGCCCCAGCCAGCCCGCACCCTGCCCGTGGCTTTGTTCCACGAATCGCGGCGAGCCGTTGGGCACGACAGGCATCATCGACACGAACGGCGGCAGCGGGCCTCGGCCTCGACCAAGCTTCGACAGGATCGCGCCATAGCTTGGCCAATCGTCCGACAACGCACCTGGCTGCGGTGGCTTGCCCGTCAGCAGAAAATGCGTCGCCCGCGTGTGATCCACGTTATCGTGCGTCATCGACCGGATCAACGCCAACTGATGCGCTCGCTGCGCCAACCGCGGCAGATGTTCGCAAATTTGCAGGCCGGGAACCGTCGTCGAAATCGGCCGAAACTCGCCGCGATAGACATCGGGGGCGTCGGGCTTCAGGTCCCAGGTGTCCTGCTGCGCCGGTCCGCCCCACATGAAGAGGACGATGCACGCTTTGAGTCGTCGCCCACGCCCAGGGGTGAGGTACTCCGAACCCCTGGGATTCTGTTGCGCCTGCAACAACTGCGGCAGGCTCAATCCGAACAGGCTGGCCCCACCGGCACGGAGAAATTCGCGGCGATGAAGGTTCAGCATGGATGTCGTTCCGTATTGCGTGGGGAATGAGCTCGCGATCCGCTATGCGTCGCGGCTTAACGTTTACTCGGCAAGCTTCTTGAACGCGGCCTGGGCATGCTCGTTGCCATAGCCGAGGCGAACGATGAGTTGAGCGTACTCGCGTAGTTCGGCTTGCTTCTTTTCGTCCTTGCCAGCCCATTCACGCATTTCGCCGGCGATGCGTTTGCAGGTGTCGTCGGTGTTTTCCTTCTGAATCAGAAGGCGAACGAGTTTCTGCAATTCAGGCGATTTGCCGTCTGGCCGGGCTTTTTTCTTCTCTTCGGGCTGTGCCTTCGGCGCCTCCTTACCCAACAGCTTGGCGACGGCAGCGATGACCTTCGCGGAATCATTCGCGTTCGGATCGGTGAGCGCGAAGTTTGCGACGACTTTGTTGTCCTTGGCGACGAGCACAGTGATCTGCACCTTGTCGTTGAGGCCATAGGTCGCCGGGCCGTCTTTGCCGCCGTCTAGACAAATGTTGACGGGCGATTTCAGATTGAGCGAATTCTCGGCTCGTTTGAGGAAGCCTTCCGTCTTCTCCTTGTCGCCGGTGATCCAGACGATTTGCGTGGCGAGTTTGTCCTGTTCGGCGGAATATTTATCGACGGGTCTGAGGAACTGAAGCCCGGGCCGCGTGATACCGATTTCGCCCGGAGCGTGCATAAAGATAAGCAGCGTCGGCCCGCCCTTGGTGCTGGCGTGGAGTTTGATCTCCTTGCCTGCGTCCGGGCCGAAGTGCCCGTGCAACTTGAAGTCAGGCAGCATGTCACCGACCTGCGGCCCGGACGGGAACGAACCGCCGAACAAGGTGAGCAGCGTGATGAAGCCAAGGGATGCGAGCATGAGGTTCTCCTATTGCGTGAACTATTTTTCGTCCTTGTCCAGGTCGAAATTCGCGCTGGCTGTGCCGCCGGCGGGAACATCGAAGAAGAGCGTGCTTTCAGCGTTGTATTTGCGAGGCACGATGGCTTTGCGAAACACCATGTCCGAGCCGCTCGATGGCGCTTGGCCGTCATCGCCTTCGTACGCGGTGATGGTGATCTTATGCATGCCGAGGATGGCGCCTTTTACGTCCTTGGTCAGCAATTGCAGCGTGAACTCGCCGTTTGCGTCGGTGCGGCCTTGTGATCCTGGGCCTGGATTGACGGCGTCTGACTCTGGTTGAAACGATACAACGGCGTTGACCAGGGGCTTCTTGTCGAGCGTGACTCGGCCGGCCACGGGAACGACGTTCGACCCGCAGCCCACGCAGAGTAACAGCGAACACAGGAAGAGAAAGACAGATCGCATGGAGAACTCGCAAGGAAATTGGGCGATTCGTGAAAGGACGCCAATGGGTTGGCGTACCTCCTAAAAGCTTTCGGGATTGACGGTTTCCGCGCCGCGAATCGTAGCCAGGCCGCGATAGAGAGTGATGTTGATGCTTTCCGTCACGAAGCGGACCGTGCCGTCGCCGAAACAGAAGTTTCCGCCGTTTTCGTGTTTGCTGTAGAAGCTGTAGCGGTTCGGCCAATTGCCGATGCCCTTGCCTGGGTCCGGATAGTTGAGCGGAATGGCACATGTACCGTTGACGTAATTGGGGTACGCCCAGCCGCCGCAATGCTGGTCGAAGCTGTGGGTGCTTTCGCCGATCATTAAGGTATTGCTTGTCCCATCGGAGATGCCGGCGAGAGTGAGCTTGCGTTTGCCGCTGGAGCGATAGAACATGCCGTTACCTTTGTCGAGGCCATCTTGGCCATGGCTCGGATCGGGATCGGTTACGGGGTAAGCGGTCGCGAAGGTAGAGCCGGAGTTGACACCCCAGTTGGACCCACTCACGCCACGATAGTTGGTCAGGCCCATCGAGATTCCATTGATATTGGCCCAATCGGTGGCGGGGTTGCTTTTCTCAAAACTGGATACGGCCGGACAAATCAGCACCGTAATCGGAGTTGCCAGGCCCGTTTGAGCTGCGCCCATCGTGCCGTTGGGAATGTTGTACTGTGTAGCCAAGGCGCCCTGGTCGATGTACGGCAGAATGCGTGCGATCCAGGTCCAGATGTTTGGACCAAGTTGCACGCTGTCCGCCCCCCAGTTATAGGAAATGATCTTGGCGTTCGGCGGTATCTCTTTGTTCGCATCGTGGTAGGAATGTACGGCGATTCCAAGCTGCTTTAGATTGTTCGAGCATTGCAATCGTGCCGCTGCTGTGCGTACTTTTTGCACCGCCGGCACAAGCAGCGCAATGAGTATCGCAATGATGGCGATTACCACAAGTAGCTCAATGAGCGTAAACGCCCGCCGAGTAGACCGAGTAAGTGACATGACATTCCTCGACATAAAGAAATAATGGCTCTTCGCGTTATTGTGTGGGTGAATTTTACTCACGGACCTTGCATTGACCCAGGAAAAAATGAGGCGGAATGCGTTTTTCTTCTTTTGGAAAACCTGCCACAATAAGGTGATGCAAAATCTCCACCATCTTCGCGACACCTACCG
>SIAQ01000070.1 GCA_009697105.1 Gemmataceae bacterium
ATTCGCCGAGATAATCGGCGAGTTGAGGACCAAGCGAAAGTATTTGATCGAGGGTCATCCGTAACTCCTTGCAAACGTCCGTGGTTTAAGGAGTTACAGTGTACCATAACTGACAGCTGCAATGCAAGTAGCGCTGTCGTACTAAAACCTCAACATTTACTTCTTTTGCACCAACACCGCGTCGATTTCGCGTTCGCAATCGTGCAGGTGGGCGACCGTAATCGCGTCCTGCGTCTTGCCGATCGCTCCGGTGATCTGACGTTGGAGCACACGCAGTGACACCCTCGCAACAGCGCGGAAGTCCGAGGCGTCAGCGCCACTCCCGCCGAAGACGAATGCGCCTGCCGACGCCGGCGTCAATTCGGCCTTTAGGTGTTCGATGTACGCCCGCTGTAACGAGCGACGAACGACATCGACCTTCGGTTTGTCTTGATTCAACTCGCTGAAAACGCCGTTCTGAATATCGGTCACCAGTTCAGTCACGGCATAGGCCTTGTCGCCCAGCAACAACTCCTCGTCCATCAGACGACGAATGCGCGACGACGACAGCAAGCTCTGCAGCAGCGTCTTCTGTGCCCCGGTCACATCCGACATCACACCCGTGTAACGGATGCGATTGACGATCGCCGGATCGAACAGCTTCTTCGGCGTCGTCAGGGCGTTGTCGAGCAGGAACTTCACGGCTTCCTGCTGTTTCTCCTTCGACACACGGACGAACGATTCCTTGCCGCGCTGGCCGAGCGTACGATGCTCGATCACGCCGCCGACGTTGAGTGCAACCGCGTTGAACCAATTGCGGCGATGCACGAGCACGGCCTTGTAGGTATCTTCTAGTAGGGAGAAATCCTCTCCGATGTTTGTCGTAGCCGAGACAAGTTTATCAAGCACGCGATCGAGGTTCTTCAGGCCAAGCTCGGTCGCCTTGACGGAATCGTCGCCGATGTTCTCGGTCTTGACAGTCGGGTCGACGCTGGCCGGCCCGTCCTCGCCACCGAAGCGGAGATGCGAATTGTCGATCTGCTTGGCCGCCCATTTGTCGAGCGTGACTCGTTCGTCCTCGGCCGTTTTTGTGTTAGGTATATTCTTGTAGCCCCATTCGATGGCGAAATAATCGTATGGTGCGACAACCGGGATCAGTTGCTTGACGTTGTCGCCTGGCTGTGCGACGTAGTTGAATCGACCATACGCCATGATCGACGCGACCGTTCCGTTCTTCGCGGTGAACTTCGGATCACGCAGTTGCGCGATCGAATAGGCACTGCTCGCGCGGTGATTATGCCGCAGCCCGAGCGTATGGCCCACTTCGTGAGCGCAGACATATCGCAGCAATTCGCCGGTCACTTCGTCGGGCAGCGGCAGTTGCTTGCAGCGCGGGTCGGTGACGGCGCATTGCACGAAGTACCACGATTGCGTCAGTTTGACGATGTCGTGCCAAAAGATAATGTGTGCCGAGATGATCTCGCCCGAGCGCGGATCGTGCACATGCGGGCCCATCGCGTTCTGAAAAGGGTCGGCCACCCAGCGAATGACCGAGTGCCGAGCGTCTTCCGGGTCGAACGTCGGATCGGTGCGAGGATCGGGTGCAACCTTGGCGATGATCGCATTCTTGAAGCCCGCTTTCTCGAAGGCCGGCTTCCAATCCTCAACGCCTTTGAGCATGTACGGAACCCATTTTTCCGGGACCTCACGGCTAACGTAAAACACGATCGGCTTGACCGGTTCGGAGACATCGGCCGTCGGGTCTTTCTTCTCCAGGCGGAAGCGGGCAATGTACTGCTGGCGTTCCATCCACGTTTTCGATGATGCATAGTTCTCAAACGAGCGCGTGAAGTAGCCGACGCGCGGGTCGAAGAACCGCCCCGTCATCGGGCGTTCGGGAAGCAGAACGAGGCTGTAGTGCACCATGGCCGTGAAGCTTTTGCCGCCGCCAGTGGGTAGGCCTTTGGGAATCAGGCTGAACCCGCTGCCGCCGCCGCCCGTGAAGGTGAGCAGTGAGCGTGTTTCGATATTGGTTGGAAAAGCTTTGATGTCGTCGATGTACGAGCGATTCGGGTCGATCGCCCCGCCGGACCCGACCGCGCCCTTGATCGACAGATCGGCGATATCGGTCAGATACAGCGGCGTGGCATTGACGACAGCGCTGCGGTCCTTGCCCTCAGCTTCGACGCTGAACGCATAGATGATCGAGTCCATGTTCGCGCTATCGACGGCGAGTTGGACAGCCTTGCCATCGCCGCGTTTCTCGAAGGAAACGTTCCAAAGGAAAATCTTGTTGCCTCGCCGATCAAAACGCAAATAGCGATGGCCCAACGGCAACCCGCCCCAGGTGACGCCCGACGGCCCCTTGACGACCTCGGCTTGCCAAAGCATGAGCTTGTTGAGGGCGTCCTGCGGGATTTCAAAGTAGATTTTGTCGTCAACCTTGTGCACCGTGAAGACGCCTGGCTGGCTCTTCGCGGTCTTGGGAATGACGTCGTCATACTTCTTGAGTTCGCCGGCCTTGGGCGTCGTCGGTGTGGTTTTCGGCTCGACCTTCGGTTCGCCCTTGCCCTTTTCGGTGGGCATCGGCGGTTTAGGCTGCGCTTGCAGAGCCGACCCGCTAGAAGCGAGCAGCGAAAAAAGTAACGCGCCTACGACGAGGCATTTGTACATAAGGACACCTAAGAGAATACGAAAAGGGTCTGATTGTGCTGGAATTACTGTTGTAGCACGATTTAGTGTGTTAAGCCAGGCGAGATGGGGTGATTTTTCTGAATTCAAGCCGACTAACGGCCTAACTCACGGCGATCAAGAAGGGCCGCGCGAAGGCGAACGCATATTCAAAAACGTGCGAGCCTTCGCTTGCAACAGAGCGATCATGTCTGCTTCCTCGACGATCGCCTCATATTCTGACATCATCCTCAAAAGTCGTTTTGTTAGCCGGACGCGCAAGTGACGGTTTTCCCGCGTCCGGCTAACGGGCCAATACGACTTTTGAGGGAGGCGTCAAGTAAGGCAAGCCCAAGGGTGAGCTATTCCGAACCCTTGAGATCGTACTCGACCTATCCCAGGGGTTCGGAGTACCTCACCCGCTGGGCGTGTTCACGTCAACTCGCCAAATGATGTCTTGTTGCGGCCCAGGTGGGATAGTAGTATATGAGGTGTAATTCATCTTTTTCCGACTGTTCGATTTCCGGATGGTTGTGCCATGTCTCAAGCCAAATCCGGGAGGAGTTCGGGATTCACGCTCATCGAGTTGCTAGTGGTGATCGCCATTATTGCGATCCTGATCGCTCTACTCGTGCCTGCGGTCCAGAAGGTGCGCGAGGCCGCCGCTCGCATGCAGTGTATCAACAACCTGAAGCAGATCGGTATCGCCTGCCACGGCTGTCACGACGCCACGAAGAGATTTCCGGCCACCTCGGGATTCACCAAGGGTTGGGGGCTAATGCCCGTGTTGTTGCCCTACATCGATCAAAATCCGCTCTTTCTCAAGATCGATTTCAACGTAGCCGTTGACTGCGTTACGCACAAAGCGGTCTTGGAAGCGCAACTCCCGTGGTTGCGTTGCCCTAGCGATCCGTTTCCGAGTCTTTTCGGCGGGCGCGGATTTCCCGCGACCTGTACGGCAGCTCAAGGCGGCAGCAATGGAACCACAGCCGTGGCCACGCATTACCTCGGCAGTTTTGGCGACGGTTGTATCGTCGGCGAGACCCTGGGGTTCACGAATGCCGGAGATGCCTCCTTCACGAATCATGGGTGCGGCGGCTGCAGTTCCGGCCCATGCACGCCGACATCGACAACATCTTCCTGCACCCAGCCATCGAGTGGATTCGGCGGCGGCCGCTTCCATCGCGGCTTGTTCAATTATTTAAGCAGCGCCGCCAATATTGATGGCATCGGAGGGGTCAAGATGGTTGAGGTTTCCGACGGCACGAGCAATACCATCATGTTCGGACACACTTCCGGAATCGCCATGGGGTTCGACAATGTCTGGTGCACCTCCACCGGCAGCGTGAACGGAACGAGTTTGCCGATCAACTTCAATATCGCCGCCTCGATGCAACAGGGCAGCTTTTTCTGCCCGGGTTGTCCTGCTGGTCAACCGTGGCGTGGGCGCGGTTTTCAAAGCCATCACAACGGAGGCAGCACTTTTTGCATGGCCGACGGCACCGTGCACTTCATTGTGGAGAGCATCAGTATGCGCACTTACAACGCCCTGGGAAGTCGCGCCGGTGTTGAAGCCGTATCCCTACCATGAGCCCTGGAACTGCTAATCTTGGCATGGAGACGCGTTCATGATCCCGCGATGTCAAATGGTGTCGGTCGGCGTGCTGCTGCTCTTGGTGGTGCTGCCGGGCTGTGGCAAGAAGGATGGGCGAGTGCCCGTTGTCGGGACGGTCACCTATCGTGGCAATCCTGTCCCGAACGCCCTCGTCGTATTCATGCCGGAGACACCGGACTTGCTGCCGTCATCGGGATTGACCGACGACAATGGTCGCTATGAATTGATGACCATCGTTCGTGGCGACGGTGCGAGCCCAGGCATGTACCGCGTTACTATCACCGCGCGCGGTTCGGAAAAGGTACGCCCTGGTGCCGTGTTTGATCCCACGGGTAGCAATGCCGAGCCTGGTGCCGCATTGGTCCCAACGAAGTATTTCATGCCTGACACCGCCGGCCTAAAGGCTGACGTTCAGCCAGGCGGCATCACGGCCGATTTCAAACTTGTCGATGAGTAGCGTTGCTACGGGCATTCACGCAACAAATCGCGACAAAGCAGGGAAACTGGGCTCTCCACCAGAGTTGTGGATTTCGGCGTAAGCCGTAGGGTGAGGTACTCCGAACCCTTGGGATCAATCGCGGCCATCTCAGGAGTTCGGAGTACCTCACCCAGGCTTGTTCCATCAGCGGCTGAACGTCAAATAAATTGCTCCAGATACCGCTTGCTTTGCTTTAAGGATCGAATGCGTGTTGCCAGCGAACCTTCGTACGCGCGGTCTTCGACTTCGATGCAGACGGCTCCCTGGTAGCCGGTGTCGGTCAGCGCGGAGAAGAAGGTGCTCCAGTTGACGTCGCCCAGGCCGGGCAGTTTCGGCGTATGCCAATCGAGCCCCATGCTGCCGTGCTGATATATGCCATCGACGTTGATGCGTGCGTCCTTGGCGTGAACGTGCACGAAGCGTTTGCCGAACTCACGGATCGCCCGCGGGATGTCGATGTGCTGCCAGACGAGATGCGATGGATCGAAGTTTAGGCCGAGTGTCGGAATCTTGTCGAACATCGTTCGCCAAATCGCGGGCGTGATGGCCAGGTTGGCGCCGCCGGGCCATTCGTCGAGCGTGAAGAGCATCGGGCAGTTCTCGATGCCGATGCGCACGCCCACAGCCTCAGCGAACTGCGCGAGGTCGGGCCAAACCTGATCGAACATCGGCCAATTGTCTTTGACCGATTTCGTCCAATCGCGGCCGATAAACGTGTTGACGACATGCACGCCGAGATGCGGCGCCGCCTGGATGACACGCTTCAAATGCGTGACGACGCGCTCACGATGGGCGGGATCGGGATGCAGCGGATTCGGGTAATAGCCAAGGCCGGAGACTTGCACGCCGGTCTTGTGGACCAAGCCGCGCACCTGTTCGACGAGGGTGTCGGTGACGTTGGTGACGTCGAGATGCGTGACGCCGGCATAACGACGATCCGCGCCATCGCCGGGCGGCCAGCACATCAGCTCGACGCAGCCGAAGCCCTCATCAGCGGCGAAGCTGAACACCTCTTCAAGGGAAAGATCGGGAAGTATGGCGCTGACGAAGCCGAGTTTCATTTGAGGATGTCCGTGGTCAGTGGTCAGTAGTCCGTGGATCGCCTGGCTAAGTCCATCGTTGTATGTGATGCGGCAAACAAGATTCCATATCAAGGTGTTTATGAAATGTTATTGGAAATGAATGATGTGAGGCGACGATACCGACTGCCGGTTGAATGCTACGGACCACGAACTACGGACCACGGACTACGCCAAAGGCGTCGGCGTGTCGATGTTGAGTATGCCGCTGTCGGGTTTCGCTAGACCGCCGGTGCGGAAAACTTCGACGAGCAGGCCCTTGGCGGGTTCCGGGAGGTTGCTCTCCAGGACGGAAGTCACGGTGTCTTCGACGGGATATTCGATTCGTTTGAGTTCAACGCGTTGATTCTCGATGATCGCATAACACGCACGCGGATCACCGTCGCGCGGCTGACCTACGCTGCCGGGATTGATGACGAGTTTGTCGCCGACTTCGAGAATGTAAGGATGATGCGTATGCCCGACGCAGATCACCTGGGCGTCAACATTCGCCAAACGGCGTGACCAGAAGGCGACGTCGGGGATCGAGTACTCATCGAGCGGATCGCGTGGCGTTGCATGAACGAGTAGAAACTTGACGTTGTCAACCGCTACGCGTTTGGTGACCGGCAGAGCGCCGAGAAATCGCCGTTCTTCGGTGGTGATGCGCTCCTGCGTGACCTGCCTGGTAACGCCCGTGAGATACTTGAAGCCATTGCGGCCCTGAACCTTGACGAACTGCGCGACGCCGTGATCGTGATTACCGCGAACCGCATGCGTGGCCTTTTGGCGGACCCATTGAATACAGCGCGATGGTTCGAGGCCGTAATCGACGAGATCGCCCAAAACAATGCAGGCGTCAAAAGGCTCCTTGATGGCCTCGAGCGCCGCCCAATTGGCGTGGATGTCGGCTAGTAGGAGTACCCGCATGCGAAGTTATTCGACTTTCATATAGCCCGCCATTAATGGCGGGTACTTAACACCCGTCAAAAGTGGCGGGCTAGATAACAAACAAAGTGCAACAGCTTCGACTCCCTTCAGACTATCTCCAAAAACCCAACCACGCCAGAAAAATTGGGGAATTCGTCAAAAGTGGGGTATAATACCTCTACCGCACAAATGTCGTTTTACGAGCCGAAAGTAAGCGACGGATGAGATCAACCGTCGCTTTCGCTTCCGGCTCGTGGGAACCACGAAATTCGGGAGCCTCACCATGTCCGATAAAATGCTCCGCCGACTGCCTTTACGCCAGCTGTTGACAAGCGCCGACAAATCGACACGCGAACTCGAAGAGATGATCCACACGGACTTCCTACCGCGGGTCATCGATTTTCGCGACCTTACCCGCCCCGTCAGGCGAAAGAGTGCTTATCCTACGGTCAACTCGCTGCAGAACGGCCTAAAGCGGTTTTCCGACGCCAACGACAAACTCAACACGATGATCGAGGTGCTGCTCGAACATCTCGACGCTATCCGCGATCATGCCAACCGCGAAAAACTGAACCGCAAGAAATGACACGTCGGCCTCCGTGACCTATGCTTGGATCGGCTACCCCTTTGAGGGGTGAGTTTGACGCTTTTCCGAGCCGCGACCGTAAGGGAGCGGCCGACATAAACCGCACGGTATCCTGTCGGCCGCTCCCTTACGGTCGCGGCTCGGAAATGTTTTGATCCGATCGGAAAAACGACAATTTCTACCGTGCGAAGTATATCCGAGCAGGTCTGCAGTCAGGAGTGTTTCCATGCTGATGCTTGCCGACGAAGGCCATTATCATGGCCGATTTCCGTGGGTGACCGGGTCGTTGATCGTCATTCTATCACGCCCATGATGCCGTCTACGCATCCCGACACAACCGCGTCATGAAACGCAGCATGTCGCGCGCCGAAATGATGCCGACCGGTCTACCGTCGTCGAGCACAGGCACATGGCGGTAGCCGCCGGCGTCCATTTTTTGCAGCACGAAGTTGAGCGTATCGGTGTTCGAGACCGATTCTGGACGAGGCGTCATGAATTGCGTGACAGGTAGCTCTGCGTAGGTCGTGGTCTGCCCCGCGATTTTCTTGAGCAGATCGCGTTCGCTGAAGATGCCGACGAGTTTGCCTGCGTCGTCCACGATCAAGATTGCGCCGACGTTGGATTCCAGCATCAGCGCGATCGCCTGGCCGAGGTTGGCGGTGTGTGCGAGCGTCACGGGGACATGCTGTTTCAATGTCTTGACCTGATCGTACATCAGGCTGCGCTCGACCTGATTCTCCGGTTGCGGCAGATTGAACGGCGTCAACGGCTGCTTGCAACGCTTGCAAACATCGTCGCCTGGCAGGTTCTTGCAGTTACATGAGGGGCAGAGCATGATGGTGGTCCCAGGTTCTCCGCTTGCGGCTTAGCGATCTCGAGGCGCCTTGCGAACGCTAAGCCGCAAGCGGCAATCGGTTACGCCAACGTCCACGATTCGTCGCCGGCGAGGAGCGATTCAAACGCACGCGGCGGGTCGCCTTGTTGAAACGCCGCGTCGAGCAGTTGCTGATGCGTCGGCTTGCGCACGTTGCGAAATACGCCGAGACATTCCGGAAACTGCGGGCCAACCAATCGGCTTAGTAAAAACGCCAGCGTCGGCTCGGCAGCGCGCTCGTCGTGGATCAGAATATCGTCCATCGTGATGCCCTGGCCGAGCGTCACGACTTCGGGTTCAAAGCCGTTGAGCCGCAGGGCGTGGTTGCGATCTTTGCCGAACAGGATCGGCCGACCGTGCTCGAGATGGATGATCGAGTCGGTCTTGATGACGGCATCAGTGGCGTACTCGAAGACGCCGTCGTTGAAGATTTTGCAGTTCTGATAGATTTCGACGAAGCCGGAACCGCGGTGCATGGCAGCTTTCTCGAAGATTTCGCTCATGTGGTTGACATCGACATCGACAGTGCGAGCGACAAACGTCGCCTCCGCCGCCAGTGCGATCGACACAGGCCGCAGCGGCGTTTCGACGGAGCCATCTGGGCTGGTCTTCGAGCAGGTGCCGACGCGCGAGGTGGGCGATTGCTGGCCACGGCTCAGGCCGAAAACTTCGTTGTTGATGAGCAGTATCTTCAAGTCGACGTTTCGTCGCAAGGCATGCGTAAGATGCGTGAGCCCGGCGGAACAGGCGTCGCCATCTCCCATGACGACCCAGACCTGAAGGTTCGGGTTCGCCAGCTTCACGCCCGTCGCCAACGCCGGTGCTCGGCCATACGATCCCTGGAAACCGAACGTATTGATATAGTGCGGCAACCTTGACGCGCAACCGACGCCGGAGACGAAGACGATGTTCTCACGTCGCACGCCGAACGACGCCAGGGCCTGCTTGAGTTGCGACAGGATTGAATAGTCGCCACAGCCAGGGCACCAGCGCACTTCTTGCGCGGACGAAAAATCGCTTGCCGTCATCGCTAACACGGGAATGGACATCGCGGTGGCTCCCGTCTGATGATATTTGTGTTGCCGCTTGCGGCTTAGCGATCTCGAGGCGCAATGCGAGCGCTAAGCCGCGAGCGGCTAACATGGACCCAACAATTGCCTGACCTTCGCTTCAATCTCGCTTACCAAGAACGGCTGGCCCTGGACCTTATTCAACGACACAACATCAAGAAGATACTCGGCTCGCAGTATCTTCGACAACTGCCCGGCGTTCAACTCCGGCACGAGCACGCGGCGATATTTCCGCAGCACCCCGACAAGGTCCGCAGGCAGCGGCGAGAGGTGCGTCAACCCAATGTTGGCGACGTTCAATCCCGCAGCTCGACAGCGCTCCGCAGCGTCGTGGGTGGCGCCACAAACGCTGCCCCACGCCACGATCAACACGTCGCCCGATTTCGGACCATGCACCACAAGCGGCGGCAGCTTTTCCGCAATCTTCGCGATCTTGCGAGCACGCAGCGCGACCATCGCCTCGTGATTGGCGGGGTCATAACTGACGGCGCCGGTGTTGGCTTCCTTCTCCATGCCGCCCGTGCGATGTTCGAGCCCGGCCCGGCCTGGAATCGCCCAGGGTCGCGCCAAATGTTCATCGCGCGAATAGGGCAACAGCGGATGCTCTGGGTCCGCTTTGGTTTGTTTCGCCAGGACCATCGGTAACTCGGACGAGCTTGGCACATGCCAGGCTTCCGATGCGGACATCAGATACGTGTCGGTCAACACGACGACAGGCGTCATTCGCGTCACCGCTAGACGCACCGCCTCAATTGCGATCCGGAAGCCATCCGAGGGCGAGGACTGCGCGAGCACGACGACAGGGCATTCGCCATTGCGACCATAAAATGCCTGCAGGAGATCGGCCTGCTCGGTGCGGGTTGGCATGCCGAGGCTCGGGCCGGCGCGTTGCACATGTACCGCAACCATCGGCAGTTCGCTGATGGCCGCCAGAGCGAGCGTGTCGGCCTGAAGCGCGATGCCAGTACTGGTTGTCGCCGTTACGCCCAGCGACCCGCCGAATGCGGCGCCCAAGGCGATGTTGGCGGCGGCGAGATCGTCCTCGGGCTGGATGACTTGGATGTTTTCCTGCTTCCACTCCGTGAACAGATGCAGCAACTCGCTCGCCGGCGCAACCGGGAACCCCGCATAAACCATCGGCAAGCCGCTCTGACGCGCGGCGGCGAGAAAGCCGAGTGCGAGCGCTGTTGCCCCGTTAATCATGCGATGCTTGCCCGATTTCAGACAACGCTGCCCTACCCGCGACTGCAGCCCTGGCCCCAGCGTCTCGGCATGATGCCAGCCCGCCTTGAACGCACGCGTATGCGCTTCGACCAGGCCGGGGTTCTTGTTATACGTCTCGCGAATCCAGCGGAAGGTCGGTTCGGGCGGCCGGTCGAACAACCAATACGACAATCCTAGTACGAAAAAAGACTTGCACCGTTCGATCTCGGTCGGGATCAAGTTTACGCGAGCTACGGCTTCGCGATTGAGCTGCCTGATCGGGACGGCCAGCACGCGAAATGCCTGAAGCGCGGCGTCTTGGAGCGGATCCGCGACGTACCCCGCCTTTGCCCATTCATCCGGCACAAACCGATCCGAATCGACGAGGAGCAAGCCAGCCGGTGAAAGGTCGCCAATATATGTGCGCAGGGCGGATGGGTTTAGGGCAACCAAGAGGTCGAGTCGATCTCCAGGCGTATGAATCGCATGCCCCGCGAAGTGACATTGAAACGCCGTCACGCCCGCCAACGCACCGGCCGGAGCGCGAATCTCCGCAGCCGGATCGGGAACCGTCATCACCGCATTGCCTACCATCGCACAAGCGTACGTAAACTGCGTTCCAACCAGGAGCACGCCATCGTTCGCATCGCCGGCAAATCGAACCACCGCAGCAGCACGCTCCACCGGCGTGCCGTGCGGTATCGTCGATCTGGCAATCGTCAAAGTCGTGCCAGGCATGCGTTACGGACTCCTTGGTTTGCGTATTGTTGTCCGAGCCTGAGCGCCAGCGAAGGGCCAAGTATGCCCTTCGCTGGCGCTCAGGCTCGGACGACGCCAAATCTCGGCTACGCACTCTCACGTTGCGGGTGAATGAATCGCTCATTCGGCGGCAGGTTGTAAACCATCACGGGGAAGTGCTCGACCAGGTAGTGCACGATCCGTTTGACCGACAATATCCCGACGGGCCGATCGTCGATCACGACAGGTAGATGTCGATACCCGCCCTTCTGCATCCGCTTGATCGCACTGCCAATCGAGTCTTTCGGATGAACCGTCACCGGGTCGGACGTCATGCACTCGCTCATCGGCGTATCTAGAGATTTTCCCGGCGATAGCACTCGGCGAAGCAGATCGCGTTCCGTGAAGATACCGAGAATCTTGCGCTGTTCGCACACCAAGACACAACCGACCTTCTTCTCGCGCATCAGCTTGACCGCATCCGCAACAGGCTGCGTCGGTTGCACGATCCACGGCTGCGTCGGATACAGCCGCGAAACTGTTTCCGTTTTCAGATGGCGAGTAAGGTCCATGCGAAACTCCCACGGGCATGCGATTCCCCATCCATCATTTTATGGAATCGTTTAGGCGCGACGCAAAGCGGAGCGCGATCGCGATGCAACCTCATAACAATAATCGCATGGACGAAGCACTCTATCCCGCCCCGCCGCCGGACGCGATTCTTGACAAACTTGGGCCGATCATTCGCGAGAAGGTGATTGTCGAGGATCGCACGTTCATCATCGATCACCCGACTGATTCGGATCGCCTGCTCGACAACACCGCCGTGCGCACCGCGTTCAGCAAGGACGAATACATGCCGTACTGGACCGACATTTGGCCCGCGTCGCGCATGCTTGCGAAGGAGATTCTGCACGAAACCTGGACGCCCGGAACAGAGGCGCTCGAAGTCGGCTGCGGCCTGGGCCTCTCAGGTATCACGGCATTGGCGATGGGATTGAAGGTCACGTTTTCCGACTACGATCCATGCGCCCTGCGCTTTGCCAGCGACAATGCGAAACTCAACGGCTTCACCAATTTCACCACGATGCTGCTCGACTGGCGTGCTCCGCCGGAGGATTGGAAAGTTCCGGTCATCTTGGCTGCGGACCTGATTTACGAGATGCGCAACCTGACGCCGTTGATCGCGTTCATCAAGAAGTTACTGCAACCCGGCGGCGTGTGCCTGTTGACCGATGTGGACCGCGTGCCGCACCATGCCTTCCGAAAGGCGTTGCAAAACGAGCGATTACCCTTTACCATGAAGAAGATGAAAGCCGGCGAACCCGGCGGACGCAAGTATGTTGGCACGCTCTACCGCATCCAACACGCCTGACGTGTACTTCAGAGCCGGAAGCGTAAGCGACGGTTGAAAACCACCGTCGCTTACGCTTTCGGCTCTGGAGTCTCACCTGTGTTGTTTTTGAAAGGACTTCACCATGCTGAATAAACTTATGCTTCCCGTTCTCGCGATTATTTCCATCGCATTCGTTTCCGCTCGTGCCCAGGACGCGCCGATCAAGGCGGTGCCCGTTACTTATGATGGACTGAAGCAGGAGGTTTTCAAGCATCGTGGCAAAGTAGTGATCCTTACTTTCTGGTCGACGAAATGCCCTCCCTGCATCAAAGCGTTTCCCGATTTTATCAAGAAGCACGAAAAGTACGGCGACAAGGGCTTGGTCGTTATTTCGGTTTCGCTCGATGATACCACGGAAGAGGAGGACGTCGCACGCGCCAATAATTTGCTGACGAAATGGAAGTCGCCGTTGCGCAATCTCATTTACGCCGACAATCAAGACCACTTGAAGAAACTTGATTACGTCGGTTTGCCGTTCTATTACATCTTCGATCGGCACGGCAAATGGGTCCGTTACCGCGGCTGGGACTATAGAGAAAGCAAGGAAGGGCTTCCCTACCATGAAATTGAAAGCGTCGCAGTGCGGATGCTGAACGAGAAATAATCCTCCCGTATAGCGTTCGCGCGGGGCCAGGCGAACGCCAAAAAAAACCAGGAATCTCAAAAAATGAACCTCACACGATTCACCGCCCTTGCCATCTGCGTCGGCACGTTAGCTTACGCCGGGGGACCCGATCAGGAAAAAAAATCGGCGCTGGCCACTGTCAAGTATGATGGGCTAAAGCGCGAGGTTCTGAAGCATCGCGGCAAAGTGGTCGTCGTCGATTTCTGGGCCAGCTACTGAGGCCCGTGCAAAGAGGCGATGCCGCATCTGGTTCAGATGCACAAGCAGCACGCAGATAGGGGTCTGGTTGTTCTGTGCGTTTCGCTCGATCCCACCAACGACAAAGAAAAAGTGGACGACGCGATCGCCTTCCTGCGCAAACTCAACCCGCCGTTCACGCGGTTGTTGCTGGATGAGCCAGATGCCGTCTGGTCGAAGAAACTCGACTTCAACAACATGCCGTGCTACTACGTGTTCGACCGTCACGGCAAATGGGTCCGCTTCGGCGGCGATGACGGCGACATCGACTTCGCCGAATTCGACCGCGTCGTGCTGCGGATGTTGAGTGAGAAGTGATGGTGGGAGAGTGGCTAGTGAAAACAATAGGCGGTTGACCCCTGCCCCCTGACTCCCGATTCCTGGTGCCGAATGCAAACCACCGATCCGCAGAAAAGCTTAGGCTCCGCACTCGGGCGTATTCCGAGTGGCGTCTTTATTCTCACGCTGGCGAATGACCGCGTCGAGACCGGCATGCTCGCCAGTTGGGCGCAGCAGTGTTCCTTTCAGCCGCCGATGATCTCGTTTGCCGTGCAATGCAATCGACCGATCGTTTCGCTGTTGACAGTGGGCGCGACCTTCACGCTAAACATTCTCGAAGCGGCCCAGACCGACATGATCGCACACTTCGGCAAAGGCTTCGCGCTCACCGACGACGCCTTCGCCAATCTCGAAGTCGAACGGAAGTCGCCGCATGGGCCGGTGTTGAAAGAGGCGCACGGGTACCTGCTGGGAACCGTGCGTTCGCAGATGGCGGCTGGCGATCATGAATTGTTTCTCGCCGAGATCACGGCCGGCGCATTGCTGGAAGAAGGGCAACCGATGGTGCATATTCGCAAGAATGGGTTTCATTATTGATTGATGCAAGCCCAGAGGTGAGGTACTCCGAACCTCTGGGATCATCAAACGACATCCCAAGGGTTCGGAGTACCTCACCCTTGGGCTTGGTGATTGTCATGGAACGCTGCTGTTTTTGCGATAAGGAACCGGTCACGCGCTGCTACTCCTGCGGCGACCTCGTTTGCGAGGAGCACGGCGGCGCAACGGAAACCTGCCCGAATTGCAACACGGGATATGTCGCCCGTGACCCCAGGCACGACCGTATCTCCGCCAAACCGATGTCGAAAACGGAGGCCAGCGCGTGGTGGCGTGCCCAGCGTGCGGAAGAATATCAGCCGCCCGCGTGTTACCACTGCCAGGGCTTGAGCCGTGCGCGTTGTCGAAATTGTGAATCGTATTATTGCGCCGAGCACGCCGGGCCGAATGGGTTGTGCAAAGAGTGTGGCCGCTCGGTGAATCTTGGCCTTTACATAATCGGTGCGATGTTCACGATGATGGGTGTGTATCTGCTGCTCCACAAAATTTTCGGGTGATACCATGAACGAATCGGATTCGACGATCATCAGCCCGGATACCAAGCGTGATGAACGCATTCCGCCGGGTCAGGTACAGACGAAGAAGTGGCCGGTGTTGCACTACGGTTCGACGCCGAGCTTTGACCGCACCTGCTGGACGTTTCACATCTTTGGCCTGGTCGAAACGCCCTGGCATTGCTCGTACGATGAATTCACGGCTTTGCCCAAGATCAAGGTTTTTGCCGACATGCATTGCGTGACGCGCTGGAGTACGCTCGACAACCTGTGGGAAGGCGTTTCGACACACGAAGTGCTGAGCAAAGTGAAAGTCGCGGCGACAGCAAAATACGTCATGGTCCACTGCGAGCACGGCTTCACCACAAACCTGCCGCTTGCCGATTTCCTCGACGACGACTGCCTATTCGCCTGGAAACAGAACGGCGTCAACCTCGATGCCGACCACGGCTATCCGCTGCGCCTCGTGATACCACGTCTGTATGCCTGGAAGAGCGCCAAATGGGTGCGCGGCATCGAGTTGATGGCTGACGACAAAGCCGGCTTCTGGGAAGAATGGGACCACGGCGGCTACCACATGCGCGGCGACCCATGGCACGACGAACGCTTTCGGTAATCCGCTTGCGGCTTAGATTTCGCGCGAGATTCCGCGAGCGCTAAACTCCAAGCGGAAGGAAAAAAACAACACCCATCGCGAGACCTTACTATGCACTCTGAATACACGATCAAAGACCCGTCGCGAATTTTCTCGCCCGGTCTGCTCTTTTTCAAGACGCTCATCGCACGCAATATCCAGGGCATGATCAAGCGCGTCGGTTCGCCCGCGCGGCTGCGACCTCACGTCAAGACGCACAAGACGCGCGAGATCGTCCGGATGGAGCGGGACGCCGGCATCACCAAGCAGAAGTGCGCCACCATCGCCGAGGCCGAGATGCTCGCACAGTGCGAGGTGCCCGACATCATGCTGTCGTACCCGATGGTCGGGCCGAACTGCGATCGTTTCGCTGAGTTGATCAAGAAATATCCGGGCAGCGCGTTCTCGACAATCGCAGACCATGCCGTGGGTATCAAGCAACTTGCGGACGCATTAGCGAAGGCGAACGTCCGGGCCGAGGTGCTTCTGGATATCGACGTCGGCCAGCATCGCACGGGAATCGCCGCGGGTTCTGCCGCACGTCAGCTGTATGAATCGCTGGCTCGTTTGCCGGGAATCGTGCCGGGCGGATTGCATGTGTATGACGGACACAACCATCAGCATCCACTTGAGGAACGCCAGGCAGCCGTCAAGCAAATGCTCGAACCGGTGATGCAGATGCGCGACGACTTGACGAAGGCCGGCGTGCCCGTGCCGCGCATGGTGTTTGGCGGGACGCCGACGTTCCCGGTGTTTGCGACGATGGACATCGCCGGCGCCGAGTGTTCGCCGGGCACATGCGTGCTCAACGATTTCAACTATGGGAACTGGTTCCAGGACCTCAGCGAATTCACGCCGGCGGCACTGCTGCTGACACGCGTCATCAGCCGACCGACGCCGAACCGCGTGACGTTCGATCTCGGCTACAAGGCGGTGGCGTCCGATCCGCCGGCGGGCAAGCGCTGCACATTCCTAAACGTTCGCGACGCCGTGGCTGTGCTGCACAACGAAGAGCACCTCGTCGTCGAGACGCCCGATGCCGAGCGCTATCAGCCCGGTGATGTCGCCTACGCGATGCCATCACACGTCTGCCCGACGAGCGCATTGCACAAATTCGCGTACGTGATCGAGAACGGCCAGGTGGTCGATCAATGGCATATCGCCTCGCGTGATCGGGTACTAACGATTTGATTCATTTCACGCAAAAATCATCGCCAAGCCCGCAGGCGACGAAGGAGCCTGCGAGGATCGAACCCCGCAGGCTCCTTCGTCGCCTGCGGGCTTGCATTCAATGTGGCATTTCAAGGCTCGCGAAATATAATTCCCTGAAAGCCCAGGGGTATGCGCAGCGAACCTCTGGGAAAAAAGGTAATAATCCCAGAGGTTCGCTGCGCTCACCTCTGGGCTTGGGAACTATCCCCTCCATGAACGAATCTCCCGATCCTTTGAAACCCAAATACAAACGCGTCCTGCTCAAGCTTTCCGGCGAAGGCTTCGGGTCGCCCGGTAAGAGCGGCATCAACATCGACGATACGCTCAAAATCTCGCGACAGGCCAAGAAGGTTCTGGAACGCGGGGTGCAACTCGCCATCGTCATCGGCGGCGGGAACCTCCTGCGCGGGGAACAATTCTCCGCCGGCGGGACCGTCATCAAAAAAACCACCGCTCACTACATGGGCATGCTGGCGACCATTCTCAATGGCCTCGCCCTGCAAAGCTGTCTTGAAAGCATCGGCTGCGAAACCCGGCTCATGACAGCGATCCGCATGGAAACCGTCGCCGAGCCGTACATCGTTCGCCGCGCCGTGCGCCACCTCGAGAAAAATCGCATCGTAATCCTCGCGGGTGGCACGGGTACGCCATTCGTGACGACCGACACCGCGGCGGCGTTGCGAGCCTGCGAACTCGAAGCCAATATTCTGCTCAAAGCGACGAAAGTCGATGGTGTATACACCGAGGACCCCGAGATCAATCCGCACGCACAGAAGTATCATAAATTGACGCACGCCCAGGTGCTGCGCGACAATCTGCGTGTGATGGACGCCGCCGCCATTGACATGTGCCGCGGTGCCAAGCTGCCGATCCTGGTGTTCAACTTCAATAAAGAAGGCAACATCGAACGCGCCATCGCCGGCCAAGATCTGGGCACGCTGGTGGAAACGGTTTGATGTTTAGCCGCGACGCGCAGCGGAGCGCGAATTGAATGCCGCGCTGCGCGTCGCGGCTAAACGGATCAACACTCTATTTGAGGTATCCCGTATGACAAGCGACGAAATCTTATTTGACGCCGAAGAACGCATGGAAAAAGCCCTGAGTGTATTTCAGGAACACCTGCGCGGGTTGCGTACGGGCCGGGCGACACCCGCACTGGTGGACACGCTGCGCGTCGAATATTACGGCTCACCGACGCCGTTGAAGACGTTGGCGCAAATCAACTGTCCCGATCCGCAATCGATCGTCATTCGGCCGTTCGATGCGAGTTGTCTGAAGGATATCGAGAAAGCGATTCGCTCGAGCAACCTTGGCATGTCGCCGAACAACGACGGGAAGATGATCCGTTTGCAAGTGCCGTCGATGTCGGGCGACCAGCGCAAGAAGATGGTCGCGGAAATCAAGAAATCGAGCGAGGACGCAAAGGTCGCGTGCCGCAATATCCGGCGTGATGGCAACAAACATATCGAGACCGCCGAGAAGAACAAGGAAATGACAGAGGACGATCGCGACCAAGGCAAAGTGCAAATGCAAGACATGCTCAAGAAATTCGAGGCCAAGATCGACGAATCGTCGGAGAAGAAATCGAAAGAGATCATGGAGCAGTAGGGAATTGTTTAGCCGCTCGCCTCTGGCGAGCGTGAGCGACTAAGCGCGAGGACGCAATGCGAACGCTGACGGATATTCAGAAACAAGTCCCCACACATCTCGAAACCGGCCTGCCTGGAAGTGCCGTTGCCGACAGCCAACGGCAGTTCGGTCGCAATACGCTGACGCCGATGCCGCGGGAGCCGATGTGGAAGAAGTTTGTCGAGAAATTCGACGAGCCGATCATCAAGATTCTGCTCGCGGCGGCGTTGCTGTCGATGATCGTCGATATTTTCAAGTTTGAAAAAGACGGCGAAAACGTCGGCGTCCTCGTCGGCGGGATCGCCTTCGCCTGTATCGCGGCGTTGCTAGCCGGCGCGTCTCTGCTGCGACAAGGTCACTGGACGCCGATGCTGATGTTCGGGTCGGCGTTCGTGCTCTTCGGCATCGGCCTGGCCTACGGGCATGTGCTCGTCGAAGGTCTTGCCGTCATGATCGCCGTCGTGTTGGCGACGGGCGTGGCGTTCTTGAGCGAGTACAAGAGCGATCGCGAATTCGAAACGCTCAACGCTCGCAAAGACGCCATTCAAGTCAAGGTGCTCCGCGACGGGCAGATGCAGAGCCTCGCTATCGAAGCGATTGTCGTTGGCGATCTCGTCCTGCTCGAAACCGGCGACGAAATCCCAGCCGACGGGCGCGTCGTGAAGGCCAATTCCTTCATGGTCGATCAATCGCTCTTGACGGGCGAATCCGAACCCTCGGAAAAACGTGCCTCATCTGTTGACGACGCCACCGATGGTCCCGATCAGCCCGGCTGCGTTTATCGAGGCACGCAGGTCGTTGACGGCGTCGCCCACCTGATGGTGATCGACGTCGGCGACACGACCTACCTCGGCCAAATCGCACGTCGGCTTTCTACGGATGACGATGGCGCACCCGCCAACGAGTCCGAAGAGGCACGCGTCAAACGCAAGCTGACGATTTCCAAGGAACTTACGCCGCTCCAGCAGAAACTCGCCCAGCTTGCCGACCTCATCAGCAAAGTTGGTTACGCCGCCGCCGTGTTGATCTTCGCCGCGCAACTCATTCGAGGTATATTCGCTGGCGAGGTATTTTGGCCCGGCGACGGCGACGCATTTCTGCGTGTTACCAAAGAACTGCTCGGCTACTTCGTGACGATGGTCATCATTGTCGTCGTTGCCGTGCCGGAAGGTCTGCCGATGAGCGTCACCGTCTCGCTCGCCCTGGCGATGCGTAAGATGACGCGGGCCAACTCACTCGTGCGCCAGCTCGTCGCTTGCGAGACCATCGGGTCGGCGACCGTGATCTGCACCGACAAGACCGGCACACTGACGCAAAACAAGATGCAAGTCGTGAGGATTTCCTGGGCCGACACGCTCATCGAGCGAGGCAGCAGCGATTGGCTTCAACCCTCGCCACAAACCCGTGGTAGGCCGATTGACTGGATTGCCCGCATCGGCGCCATCAACTCCACCGCGAATCTTGAAATCAAGGAAGGCAAGACGGTAACGCTCGGCAACTCGACCGAAGGATCGCTGTTGCAATGGCTGCGTGAAGCGGGCATTGAGTATGGCGAACTTCGGCTGGCCAATCCCGTTGCCTATCAGATTCACTTTTCATCGGAGCGCAAACGCATGACGAGCGTCGCGCCTATCGGCGGCGCTATGCATTTGCTCGTCAAGGGTGCCCCCGAGGCGATCCTCGCACTCTGCGATCGCTATCTCGACGGCCAGGGCAACGTGCATTCGCTCGTGCCGACGATCACGGCGGCGATACAGGAGAGGTTGCGCGATTCGGCCAGCCAGGCGATGCGCACACTGGGGTTCGCCTTCGCCGCTTTGCCCGCCGAGATGCCGCAGGACGCTGACAGTCTACATGCATCGCGCGAGGCGCTGGAGGCGAAGCTCGTTTTTGCCGGCTTCGTGGCGATTCGCGATCCGCTTCGAGACGACGTCAAAGACGCTATCAACGACTGCCGACAGGCGGGCATTGACGTGAAGATGATCACCGGCGACAACGTCGAGACGGCCCGCGCGATCGGGCGCGACATCGGCCTGGTCGCCTCGCATGATGAACCGATTGACACACAGGGCGGGGCCATCTTGACGAGCGAGCGGTTCAATCAGCTTTCCGACGACGAATTGAAACGGAATTTGCCGAATCTGAAAATCGTGGCTCGCGCCAGGCCGTTGGATAAATACCGGCTCGTGAAATTGTTGCAGGAACTCGGCGAGGTTGTCGCCGTCACGGGAGACGGGACCAACGACGCGCCGGCGCTGAAGCGTGCCGATGTCGGCCTGTCGATGGGCATTTCGGGAACCGAGGTTTCCAAGGAAGCGAGCAAAATCGTGCTGCTCGACGATGCCTTCTCGACCATCGTGAAAGCGGTTTGCTGGGGCCGATCGCTTTATGAAAACATCCAGCGATTTGTGCAGTTCCAGCTGACCATCAATGTCAGTGCGTTGGCGATCACGTTTCTCGGCATACTCCTATTTGGCGTGAAGGCGCCGTTCACGGTGTTGCAGTTGTTGTGGATCAACGTCATCATGGACACGTTGGCGTCGATCGCCCTCTGCTCGGAACCGCCGCGTGAAGGGGTCATGAAGCTGCCGCCGAAGAAGCGCGATGAGAGTATTATCACGTCCGCGATGGCGAAGAATATCTTCATCACCGGCGGATTCTTCACCGTCGTGATGCTTGCCCTTCTCGTTGCCATGAAGGAAGGCTTCCTCGCGGGGGACGGGCCGCGCGTCGGCGACTTTACGGTTCGGCACGCAAGCTTGTTCTTCTCGATCTACGTGTTCTTCCAGGTCTGGAACCAGATCAACTGCCGATCGCTGACGCCGGAGGTCAGCGGCTTCCATCGCCTGGCGCAGAATCCGACGTTCTGGACAGTCGCCGGTATTGTGGCGGCAGGCCAGGCGTTGATCGTCACGCTCGGCGGCACCATCTTCAACGTGGAGCCGCTCGGCGTTGTCGATTGGCTGGGCGTTCTGGCGGCGACGGCGACGGTGCTGGCGTTCGCCGAGGTTTCGCGGCGGTTGCGTAATGCATAGATTTGTTTATCCGCTCGCTTCTGGCGAGCGCGAACCGCCGCGCTCGCCAAAGGCGAGGGCTAAACGGAAAGGATATTCCGATGTCCGAAAAGCAGGACCAACTCAATGCCGCGGCGAAAAAGATCGGCATCGGTGCAATTCGTCGCCATGTCCTCCTTTGCGTGGGCGATAAATGTTGCACCGATGAAGTTGGCCACGCGGCGTGGGAGAAGCTCAAGCAGAAACTGAAAGACGTCGGGCTGTCCGCGGGTGATGCCGTTTGCCAGCGGACGCGTGCGGGCTGCCTGCGCATCTGTTGCCACGGGCCTGTGATGGTTGTTTATCCCGAAGGCGTGTGGTATCACGAAATGACGGTGGATAAGATCGATCGCCTCGTGAACGAGCACCTCATCGCTGGCAAACCGATTGAAGAATGGATATTCGCCCGCAATGCGATTGCATGAGTCAAGCCCCAGGATGAACGCAGTGATTCCTGGGGATCGGGCGCGTTAAACCCCCAGGAATCGCTGCGCTCATCCTGGGGCTTGACTGTGCCAATCAATTCATGCTCGGCTTCGGCATCGTCATCGGCGCGAGGCGTTCCCAGAGTTCGTGCACGTCGATGCCGAAGATGACGTTGCCGTCGGCAGGCACCACAACCCATGAGCCTTGTTCCATCTCGCCTTCGAGTTGTTTCGGCCCCCAGCCAGCGTAGCCCGTGAAGATGCGGAATCGTTGCGGGTCGCTGTCGCTGGACTCCGTGGCTTTCTTGAATTGGTCGGCGGTGGCCAAGTAGACGCCCGGACAAACCTGCGGCGGTTTGTCGTCGCTGTCGTCAAACCACTCATCGCAGCCGTGGATCATCAGCAAGCCATCCATGTTGCACGGTCCGCCGACGTAAACGTTAAACGGAAGCTCTTTCGTCTTCGCCGGGCGATTCAGCACCAGCCCGAAGGCTCCCTCCGGCCCATGTTGCAACATGAGAATCACCGCGCGTCCGAAGAAACCGTCCTGTAGCGTCAGCCTGGCAATCAGCAATCGCCCAGCGATGTTTGACATGGTGCATTCCTTTTGATTCAGGGCATCGAAACAGCCCTTCGTCGGCCCGGCATTCCAACATGGCGAGTCGCGGCGACTACCGATACATTACCATAAAACCATTCCATTGTGGAGTTCAGAAATATGAACGCTGATAAGTTGCGTGCCATGCAATCGCCGCTGAAAGACCATTACCGCCAAGCGCCGGTGACAGCGCTGAAAACGATGGTCGTCGAAGGCTCGATCGACCTGGAGAAAGTCAGCTGCGTCGTCCGCACGCCACGCGGTCCGATCGAAGCCGGCCTGCACCCGGCGGCGGGCGGTGACGGCACATTCGCCTGCACGGGCGACATGCTGCTCGAAGCGCTCGTCGGCTGCGCGGGCGTCACGCTTTGCGCCGTCGCCTCGGCAATGAACATCCCGATCCGTACCGGCGTCATACGAGCCGAGGGCGACCTCGATTTTCGCGGCACTCTCGGCGTGGCCAAGGACGCCGACATCGGATTCAAAGCGATCCGCATGTCGTTCCAACTCGACACCGACTCGCCGCAGGAACAGATCGACACGCTCATCAAACTGACGAAGCGTTACTGCGTGATCTATCAAACGCTGATGAAAACGCCGACGATGGTGACGACGGTGAACGGCAGACCGGCTGGCGTTTAGCCGCTCGCTTTCGGCGAGTGCGAACTTAAGAGGTGGTCACAGATTGTGACCACCTGAGCGCATTTCCAATATCTAATCAAGAGGTGGTCGCAATTTGCGACCACTTGACAAATGAGCACATTCAATGAGTTTTGTCATGCCCGACAAAAAAATCGTGTTGCTTGAGCAAATTGAGCCAAAAATCCTACTCGTACGAGATGAACGAATAATACTGGATGTTGACTTGGCGGCGCTTTTCGGTGTCACTACCAAGCGGTTAAACGAACAAGTCAAAAGAAACCAAGTGCGCTTCCCACCAACATTCATGTTCAAGCTGACAGAGTCGAAAAAGGCCGAGGTGGTCGCAAATTGCGACCACCTCGGAAACCTGAAATACTCGTCGCAGATACCTAACGCATTCACAGAACATGGCGCCATAATGGCGGCAAGTATTCTGAATTCTCCGATTGCGGTCGAGGTGAGCATTTTCGTTGTTAAAGCATTCGTAAAACTCAGACAACTCGCGCTCAATCACCAAGAAATCCAGAGAAAACTCACCGATCTCGAACGTACCGTATCCGGTCACGATGATGCGATTCAGCAGATTGTTGCCGCACTTCGGCAATTGATGGTCCCGAAAGAAGAATCGAAACCAAAACGCCGCATTGGCTTCCACGCCATCAAAGATGATGGCATCGAACCGAAAGGAAAAAAATGAAGAAGCTATCCATCGGTAGCTGGGCCTATTTGTTCAATCAGGACCAGCCGACCAACGATTTTCACACGCTCGTTCATAAGCTGATGCACCTGGGCTATCAGGGCATCGAGCTTGGCGGATTCGCGCCGCATCCGAACCCGGAGAGCCATGATACCAAGGAGAAACGCCAAAAGCTGCGGAAGATGGTCGTCGATCATCGGCTCGATTTCTCCGCGCTGGCCGCTGATCTCTGGTCGCAGAAGTTGTGGAGCGTCGATGATGCATCGCCGTTTCTCGCGGCCTTTGAGAAGAACGTGATCTTCGCGGAGGACCTCGGCATCAAGACGATCCGTGTCGATACGGTCGAGCCGATCACGCGCGTGAAAGAGATCGGCATCGAACCGAGGTTGCTGTTCGACCGCTGTGTCGCCGGCTTCGATCGGTGCGCAAAGATCGCGGCGAATCACGGCGTCACGATCTGCTGGGAGTTCGAGCCGGGCTTCCCGATCAATAAGCCATCGGAGATCATCGCCCTGATCGACGCCGTGCGCGGCCTGGGCAACCCGAATTTCGGCGCTCTCTATGACACCTGCCATGCGCATATGTGTGCCGCGGTCGGCGCCAATCAGATCGGCGAGAAAGAGACGCTACCCGGCGGCGCGTTGGAGTTGTTGCAAAAGCTCAACGGCAAGATCACCCACCTGCACTTCATCGACTCCGATGGCACGCTCAACAACCACAACACCAGCACGCACGCGCCGTTCGGCCAGGGCGTACTCAACTTCGACCAACTGATGCCGGAGTTGCTGGCGTGCGGCGTGCCGAATGACTGGTGGTGCGTCGATCTTTGCTTTTGGCCCGACGCCTGGGCCGTCACCGCGGATAGTAAGCGGTTTCTGGATAAATTGAGGCACAAGTATGCTGTATAATAGGCCAACGAAGTCGCGAATTTCGACCGCGTCCCGAAACGAATTAAGAGGCAAGAATCAATGACCGCTACCATCGCCAAACGACCAAAAAAAACGCCGTCGCGTGAGGTTCCGGAGAACTTGGCTGAGTTACTGGATCGGCTCGGCAACGTGCCACTGGATCGCGTGCAATTCGGGCCCTCATTCGGATCGGCCACGGAGGCAGATGTGCTTCGCCTGCTAGAATCGCCGCGAAAGCGCATCTGCGAACTCATTGATGGCATTCTTGTGGAGAAACCAATGGGGTTCTGGGAATCGACGCTTGCGTCCGTCATGGTTCAGCATATTTGGAATTATCTGGACGAAAATGATCTCGGCATCGCTTATAGTCCTGACGCACCTATCCGCGTCAAGCCTGGGCGAATCCGGTTCCCAGATACCGGCTTCATTTCTTGGGATCGGCTCCCGGACCTTGACGTTCCTGAGAATTGGGCGATCGATGTCATGGCTGAACTCGCCGTCGAAGTGCTCAGCAAAAGCAACACGAAGCAGGAAATGGAACTAAAGCTAGACGACTATTTCGAGGCTGGCGTCTGCCTCGTCTGGTACGTGGATCCCAGGACCGAGACGATCACGGTGTATACAGGACGTAACGCCAAGCAGATGCTGACGATCGACGACACACTGGACGGCGGCGGCGTGCTACCGGGCTTTTCGCTGCCGTTGAAGAAGCTGTTTCGCCGAATTGAACGTCGCACGAAGAAGAAGCGGAGATAGCAATGTTTCGACGAATCATTGTCGCAAGCTTATTGGCCATCTATCTGCCCGTGGCGGTACATGGGCAAGAGAAATCGCTCGCCGCTCGCATCCTGCCGCTCGTCAGCGCTCATCGCGGCAAGGTTGCCGTCGCGGTCAAGCATCTCGATTCGGGTGAGTCGTTCTACTTCGACGAAGACGTAGAGATGCCGACCGCGAGCCTGATCAAGTTCATGATTATGCTCGAAGTCTATCTGCAGGTCTCCGAGAAGCGAGTGCGACTTGATGACAAATTGACGCTGCGCAAAGCCGACATGGTCCCCGGCAGCGGCATCCTGACATATCACTTCAGCGACGGCGCGACCTTCTCGCTGCGCGACGCCACTCGGCTCATGATCGTGTTCTCGGACAATTCCGCGACTAACATGGTGCTCGATCATATCGGACTTGCCTCTACGAACAAACGGATGGAAAGCTGGGGTTTCACGCATACCAAGATCAACGCCAAGGTGTTTCTCGGCAACAAAACCTCGCTCAATCCCGATCGCACCAAGAAATTCGGCCTCGGCTCCACGACGGCGCGTGAAACGCTAATGCTGCTCGAAAAAGCTCATCAGGGCAATGTCGTCAGCCATGAGGTCTGCAAGGAAATGCTCGGCCACATGAAGAAATGCGACGATAAATTGAAGCTCAAACGCTACTTGCCCGAATCGCTGACGATCGCGCACAAGAGCGGAACCGTAAGCGACGCCCGTACCGACGCCGGCATCCTGTACCTCCCGACTGGCCCCGTCGCCATCTGCGTACTCACCGCCGACAACGACGATAAATCGTACAAAGACGACAACGCCGGCAACATCGTCATCGGCCGCATCGCTCAACAAGTGCATGAATATTTCATGTTGCAATCGCCGCGGAAGAAGTAATTGCCAAGGTGAAGTTGAACTCTGAGGTGGGGAAGTTCAAATGTCATCAAACACAGCAAAGGTTCGTGGTGACAAGCAAACCGAGCCGAATTGGGACACATTCGCGGCAGGGGAACAGTAGCTCGGCGCGATGGGCTTCGATAGTCGATGGCGGCCTGAATGCCTTCTGTGCGTTGCGACAACCCGTTTGCGATGCGGCCCGCTGGCCAGCCGTCGAGGTAGTAATCCATGACATTGTACACTGTGTTTTGCGTGCCTTCGATCTCCGCTCCGCGGTCTCGGTCGTCTATGGTTGATTTTTCATTGCGTGCTTCCTCCGTTGGCTTCACCGCGTGTATGACGAATCTTTCGGATCTTCCTCGACGGGCTCTTCTTCCTCGGGCTGGGTGTTGGTCAGTCGGCCCAAAAGGGCAACGCCGCCGGTGACTGCCGAGAGTGACACGACCCCCGCGACCACCCAGATGCCCAGCGACACCGCGAAGACATTTTCCGATTTGTAGACCACGAGAAAGCTCGTCACCGTGGCAGCGGAGATCATCACGATGATCGGCACAAGCACGGCGATTCGGCTCGCCAGCCGGCTTTTATCGTCGTCTTGCGTAGGAGGCATACCGCGCTCGATCGCCTTCATCCGCTCTAAATGAGAGAATTCGGCTTTGCGTAGGTTCGCACGCAGCAGTTGAGGCAGCGCGATCAGGAGCGTTATCAGAATGAAGAGGATCAGCCCAAAGATCAGCAACTCACCGCTGTGTTCTTTGAAGAAGGACATGAAGAACGTTTCATTTTCGCCCATGGCAGACTCGGCATTTCGCTTGGGGACAACTCCGCGATGCGCGGCCGACTACTATATCTTACGCATCCAAGCAGCGTCGAGTAAAGGTAAATACTTATGAAGCGGATATGCGTCTTCTGTGGTTCGCGAGCCGGCAGCGCGACGATTTATGCTGAGACGACTCGCGACCTGGGCCGAGCGATGGCGCGGCGCGGGTTGGGCCTCGTTTTCGGGGCCGGACATGTCGGACTGATGGGCGTCCTCACCGATGCCGTGCGCGAGGCCGGCGGCGAGACGATCGGCGTCATCCCGCAATCGCTCGTCGATCGCGAACTCGCGCATGCATCGCTCACCGATCTACGCATCGTCGAAAGCATGCACGATCGCAAGGCGCTCATGGCGGAACTATCGGACGCGTTCATCGCATTGCCCGGCGGATTCGGCACGCTCGACGAACTGTTCGAAATCCTCACATGGGCACAGTTGCGCTTTCACGCCAAGCCTATAGGAATACTCAACGTCAACGGCTTCTTCGATCCGCTGTTGGCCTGGATCGATCGCGCGATCGCCGAGGATTTTCTGAAGGAAAAGAACCGCGAATTGCTGAAAGTGGAAAGCGATGTGGAGCGATTGCTGGAACGGCTGTTGACATCAGAGCCGGGAGCAAGCAACGGTGTTTTATGACCGTCGCTTAGGTTTCCGGCTCTGCGGATTGTGCTTCTCTTGAGGTTAGTTGACGATTTCGAGATTCACAGAATTATTGCCCGCGTCAACCTGTACCGACAGGCCTGACGTGCCTTCGTTGCGGTAACGCGCGGGGACGTTGACACCCTTGGTCGCGTCGCCGGGGACCGGTTCGACGGCGACCCGATAGTTCCCGGTCGGGATCGGCGTCTTGAACTGGAACGATCCGTCCTTCTGGATCGCACTGCTGAACTTCTTGTTGCTGTCGCCGACGAGCGTCACGAAGTAACCGCCCGCCAACGATTTGCCCGCGAAACTGACTTTGCCCGCAAGTTGGCCCAGCTTGTCCGTGCTGGCAGCGCTCTTTTTTTCTTCAACCTTCTTGTCAGGGACTTTCTTCTCTTCAACCTTCTTGTCGGTGACTTTTTTCTCTTCGACTTTCTTCTTTTCGACCTTCTTGTCGGGGACTTTCTTCTCTTCAACCTTCTTGTCGGTGACTTTTTTCTCTTCGACTTTCTTCTTTTCGACCTTCTTGTCGGGGACTTTCTTCTCTTCAACCTTCTTCTCTTCCTTCTTCTTTTCTTCTACTTTCTTTTCTTCCTTTTTCTTCTC
>SIAQ01000005.1 GCA_009697105.1 Gemmataceae bacterium
AGCAGTCGTCAAATTCGCCGAGATAACCGGCGAGTTGAGGACCGAACGAAAGTATCTGATCGAGGGTCATCCGTAACTCCTTGCAAACGTCCGTGGTTTAAGGAGTTACAGTGTACCATAACTGACAGCTGCAATGCAAGTAGCGCTGTCGTACTAAATCCAACTTCGGCGAATAGAATATTCTTTCTGCTGCCTTCCCGTACGTGCGTTTTTCATTCGAGTAATCGGCAACGACGACGTAATTGAGGATTTTTAATGAAAATCGCACAAGGTGAGCTCGTCATCCACAACGGCACGCTCATACTCGGCACGGGAGCATCGGCCATTCCGTGCGGCACAGTGCATCTGCGTGATGGCCGAATTGCGTACGCCGGTTCCGCCCTCGGTGCTCCGGTGCTGCCGCCGGGCACGCCGAGCATTGACGCAGCTGGCGGGACGATCATGCCCGGCCTGGTCGAAGCGCATTTTCATCCGACCTATTTCAACGTCGCCGCTCTTGAAGACCTCGATATCAAATATCCCGTCGAGTATGTCACGCTGCTCGCCGCGGCCAACGCCCGGCTCGCGCTCGAATGCGGCTACACGGCGGCGCGCAGCGGTGGGAGCCTGTTCAATATCGACGTTTGGCTTAAGAAAGCGATCGAGAGCGACATCACCCCCGGCCCACGCTTGGCCGCCAGTGGACGCGAAATCTGCGGCGTCGGCGGATTGATGGACTGGAACCCCGACTTTCGCAAGCTTGGCATGGAAGGCCTGGTGCTCCTCGTCAACGGTCCCGATGAGGCCCGCGCTGCGGTCCGCAAGCTCGTCAAGGATGGCGTCGAATGGGTCAAGACCTATCCCACCGGGGACGCAGCTGCGCCCGATACGAACGACCATCACACCCTGTGCATGACCTTTGAAGAGATGTACGCCTGCGTGGCGACGGCGCACAATCACGGCCTGAAGGTGACCGGTCATTGCCGAGCAACGGCGGGTATCAAAAACGCGCTCCTGGCCGGCTATGACACGCTCGAACACGCCACCTTCATCGACAACGAGACGCTCGACCTTCTGCTCGAACGCAATACCCCGGTAGTCCCCGCTCTCTATTTCGAACAAGCGAGCATCGAGCGTGGCCCAGAGTTCCGCATGCCGCAACGCATTATCGATGGTCATATCGAATGCCGAGAGGGTGGTGCCGAAAGCGCTCGCCGCATCCTCCGGGCGGGCGGCCGGCTCGGCATGGGAGGCGACTACGGCTTCGCGTGGACACCGCACGGCATCTATGCGAAAGAGCTGTCCTTCTTCGTCAAATATGTCGGTTTCTCGCCGCTCGAGACGATCACCTGCGCGACCAAAACCGGAGCCGAGATCATGGGCCGTGACGCCGAGTTTGGCACGCTCGAAGTCGGCAAGCTTGGCGATATCCTGGTTGTCGCCGGCGACGTGCTGGCCGACATCGCGATTCTTGAGGATCGCGCACGCATCCTTGCCGTGCTGCAAGGCGGTATCGTCAAGGCAGGCCAGGCGAAGAGTTCTATTGAGAGACTGAACACTGCAACTCACTAATCAACACGAATCGGAATAACAACAGAGTGTACGACACCACTTGCAAGAATTTAACCACAGATATCACGGAAAACACGGATAGGGAAAATGCCTGCATAGTATTTCCCATCCGTGTTATTCCTGATATCCGTGGTTGGTTTTGATTTTCTGCAAGTGCTGTCTTGCACCTCTTGGGAGGAAAGGTGTATGTTTCGCATCGTTCTTGCAATCGGGCTAATGGTCATCACGTCGACCGCCCAGGCCGGCGAAAAGCTACTCCGCGTGCATATCGTTGGTGTAGGCGAGTATAAGCCCGTCGAATCACTTACCGAGTTCAAAGCAGCGCTCGAAAAACTGTATCGCGTGGGCATCACCACATCGTTCGGCAAGAGCGGCAAAACATTGCCGAGCCTCGAACAACTTAAGACGGCCGATGTCATGGTGATCTTCATCCGCCGGACCGACTTGCCGGAGGATCAACTCAAGTTCATTCGCTCGCATTGGGATGCCGGCAAAGGCATCGTCGCCCTGCGTACCGCCAGCCACGGTTTTCAGGAGGCTGACAACAAGACGTTCAGCCAAGTCATGGGTGCCAGCTATACCGGGCCAGGCAGCTACACCGCTCCCTTCAAAGCGATTACGGCGGAGGGACAGGCCAAGCATCCCGTGTTGAATGGCGTCGGCCCGATCGCCTCGCGTGGCATCTACAACTTCACCAAACTCGCCGACACCGCCACTGCGATTCAGGTCGCCGAATCGGACCGCAAGATCAAAGCGCCGGCGACGTGGGTGAATACTTACAAGGGTGGCCGCGTTGTTTACACTTCGATGGGCTCACCGGAAGACTTTCCGAATGCCGACTTCCGCCGATTGTTGACGAACGCGATATTCTGGGTTGGCCAAAGTGATGGCGACAAGCTGAAGCGGTAAACTGGCCACGTTTCGCCCATCTCCAATCCTCTTCAATGTTAACCACAGAGACACAGAGACACAGAGAAAATGCGACGAATTGGAAGTTGAGGCATTACCGCTCTTCTTGATAACAAACCTACATTCATCGGGGGCAGCCACGCATTTTTCCAATGCTTTTCTCTGTGCCTCTGTGTCTATGTGGTTAATTTTGTGGTGCGGATCGGCGAGTAACGTTTTTTATCGTTCACCAATTACATTACATTTACGCTCGCCCACGGCGGAAGGGTAAACGAGCCTGTTTTCCGTAAGATGAAGCAAGGCCCTATTATCAATATTTGACGGACACTCGCAATGCAGACGCTTGCCGATTTTCGTGCGGTTTACGACCTGCCGCTGCCGGACCTTCTCTTTCGCGCGGCTCAAGCGCATCGCCAATTCCACGATCCCGCCGACATCCAGCGCTGCGTGCTCCTCAGCGTCAAGACCGGCGGCTGCCCCGAGGATTGCGGCTACTGCGCCCAAAGCGCTCGCTTCAAATCCGGTGTCGAAGCGACGCCGTTGATGTCGCTCGACGAGGTGCGCGACAAAGCCACCCGTGCCAAGGAACTCGGCGCCACCCGATTTTGCATGGGCACGGCCTGGCGCGAAGTCAAGAACGGTCCACAGTTCGACCAGGTGCTCGACATGGTCCGCACCGTGCGCGGTCTCGACATGGAAGCCTGCGTGACCCTCGGCATGCTCTCGGGTGATCAGGCCGAGCGCCTCGCGGAAGCAGGCCTGACGGCGTACAACCACAACCTCGATACCTCGCGCGAACATTATCCCAACATCATCTCGACGCGGACCTATGACGACCGCCTGCGAACGATCAGCCAGGTCCAGAAGGCCGGCATCTCGGTTTGTTGCGGCGGCATCATCGGCATGGGCGAAACCGAAGACGACCGTTTGAAGCTGCTCGTCGAACTCGCGAATCTCGGTACGCCGCCGGAAAGCGTGCCGATCAACTGCCTCGTGCCGATCGCCGGCACGCCGCTCGAGGACGCTGTGCCCGTCGATTCCGTCGAACTCGTGCGGCTCATCGCCACCGCCCGCATCGCCTTTCCGAAAGCGCGCGTTCGCCTGAGTGCTGGCCGGGATCGCATGAGCCGCGAGTTGCAGATCTTGGCCTTCATTGCCGGTGCGAATTCGGTCTTTTTCGGCGATAAGCTGTTGACCGCGCCGAACCCGTCGAACGAGGCCGACGCATCGCTCTTCCGCGCGATGGGCTTGCCGGAACCGTGCGTGAGTTTGACATGAGCCTGTTCGATCGCTGGCGTGTGACACTCGATCGGCTTTGTGCCGAGGGGAGGTTTCGCACGCTCGCCCAGCCGGCGGGTCTCGACTTCTCGTCGAACGATTACCTCGGCTACACCAAGTTGCAGCATAAGGATGCGATTGACCTCTCCCGCAGCGGTGCCGCGTCGCGCTTGCTTCGCGGCGAGCATCCGATTTGGAGCGAGGTCGAGACTCGGCTGGCACAATGGCACGGCGCGGAAGCCGCGCTTGTTTTGCCCAGCGGTTATGCTGCGAATGAAGGCTTGTTGGCGACGCTGCTCGAACCGGGCGATGTCGTCTTCTCCGATCAACTCAATCACGCGTCGATTATTGATGGTATTCGGCTGAGTCGAGCAGATAAGGAAGTATTCTTACATAACGATCTCGCCGATCTCGAAACGCGGTTGGTGCGTCGTCGAGCCGAACGCAAACCGGGCGAGGCGTGGTTCATCGTCACGGAATCGCTGTTCGGCATGGAAGGCGACTTTGCGCCGCTCGCTCAGCTTGCCAATCTCGCCGAACGGCACGACGCTCATCTGATCGTGGACGAAGCCCACGCCACCGGTTGCTTCGGCGAGCACGGCGGCGGCCTCGTCGATGCGGCGGGTTTGCGTGGGCGCATCCTCGCCAGCGTGCACACCGGCGGCAAAGCACTGGCGGTGCCGGGAGCGTATATCGTCGGTTTGTCGCTCTTGAAGGATTTGCTCGTCAACCGCTGTCGGCATCTGATCTTCACCACTGCTTTACCGCCCCAAATTGGCGGCTGGTGGTTGGAGATGCTCGATCGTGTGCCAGGGGATCAGCCGACGCGCGATCGGCTGCACGCCAACGTCCGCGCGTTTCGTGAGGCGGCTGAATCGGTAAAAATTCGTATCGGTGGAAACGCTTATATCGCCACCGTCCCGATCGGCGACGACGCTGATGCGATGCGAGCAGCGACACGCCTGCAATCGCTCGGCTACGACATTCGCGCCATCCGCCCGCCGACCGTGCCAATCGGCACCGCCCGCTTGCGCATCTCGATCCACGCGGATCATGAGGAAGCAACGTTGCGAGAGTTGGCGAGCGTGCTTCCCGAGAGTTTGTAGGGTGTGTCAAGCGCCAGCGCCGACGCACCAGACGCTTATGGGCTCATGGTGCGTCGCGCTGGCGCTTGACGCACCCTACATGGCTTCGTGCGTGGCTCTGATGCGATGGCAACACCACACGCAACCCTCGAATTGACGATCAAGATAAGGATCCCGCCAATGACCGCCGACGAATTCCGTGCTCTCGCACTCGAACTCCCCGAAGCCGTTGAGGATTCGCACATGGGCCATCCCGATTTTCGCGTGGGCGGCAAGATATTCGCGACGCTCGCCCATGAAAGCGAAGGGGGCGGCAACATCAAGCTCAAGCCAGAGCAGCAGGCGTCGTACGTCGCCGATGAGCCGGAGATCTTTCGCCCAATCAACGGTGCCTGGGGCCTGCGCGGATGGACCCACGTGAATTTACCTAATGCCCAGGAATTGACGGTGCGGCAAGCATTGATCGCGGCCTGGCGCAACACGGCGCCGAAGAAGCTCGTCGCTTTGCTCGAATGATTAAGCCCAGAGGTGAGGTACTCCGAACCTCTGGGAGCCCAAGGGTTCGGAGTACCTCACCCTTGGGCTTGAAGTCTCGGTTTTCCTTGTGGTTCGTTTTCGACATTCCTTTTCAAATGCAAATGGCGAGCGAAATTCGGCGAATAACTATTACGCACCCAGCAAGGATAAGGAGTTTGAACATGCTCGATTGGCTTGAACTGCAAGGCGCCCGTGAATTGGTACCATTGGTGTCCGTTATTGGCGGGGTCATATTTCTGACCTCCATCATCGTGGCTGGGCACTGGGAAAAGGTCCGCCGAGCGGAGACGCAAGCCCGCGTGCGTGAAGCGGAACTCGCGCTCAAACACGACCTGCTCGAATGCGGCATGTCGGCTGACGACATCGTCCGCGTGATCGAGGCAGGGCAGAAGAAGGCCGCGAAGGATGCGGAAGACGCCAGCGAACCCTCGGCGGCGGCGAAGTGATCCCAACGCATCAACGCTACGGTTTACGGTGTTGCCGATACAAATTCTGGACGTTTATCCAGTTAATCGCTAGATTCGCGGCGACCAGGTTAGCCGCCGCAGCTATTCCAAAGACTAGCGAGTTGAGTAGCATTGTGGGAACGGTCGTCCAATAAATTTCGACATGGTTCCCGGCATTATTCCGCAAGTCAAAGAGGTAGATGAACCTGGGCAGTATCCGAATCAGGAAACTACCAAACAGAAATAAATTGCCAAGTATCCCGGCTTTCGTCCAATAACTTGGCCGACTCCAGCCGCGCATCCCGCGCGCGAGTGTCACAAGAATTATTGTCATTCCGTCAAGTAAGAATCCGAACAGCAAACCGGATTCAATATCGGGATGCATGCCCACTCTCCACGGAATCTGGATTGCCAGGATTCCAATCGCCCCAATTGAAATGACGATGGCAACACGCATGCTCATCGCCGCACGCCGCATGGCTGACGCTGCCCTCTCACGCCCCGATGGCTGATTTGCCATTTGCGGTGAGACAGGTTCATCGAGATCAACCGCTCGGCGGTACCATCTCCAGGCATTCATCCGGTTGATCGCAGAAATCGCCAAGATCGATGCAAGTAGGCATGCCAGGGTGCCGGAACCAAAGACCAATGCGTCGAAAAGCAGCCACTGTTTGATCGGGGAAAATACGGGACCCACGAGATTTAGATTTCCTGCATTATTTAGGCGAATGAAACTGCCCAGGACCTGAAATGCGAAATCGACAGACAAGATGAAACTGCTGACAATTCCGAAAATGATCAAGAATCGCGGCCCGACCCGAAAAAGCGCCATTGCAGCGAAAAGGGAACCGAGTATCAAGAAGCCATGAAGACTGAATGGAACTGACAATACGAGGGCGACGTTCGGGCCGTCGGCCGCTCTCGGCCACCTCACATTGCTTGCCTGAAGCCCAACGGCAACAATTGAAAGCAGGAACGCCACGAGCATCACCTTCGCCGCAAATCGCATGTCCGCCGCCGCGCTCTGCCACGTTGGAGGCGGAAGAGCAATCCGCGGATCGGCGTCGAGAGTGTCCGACGTCGCCTTCCGCCGCTTTGGGCGAGGAAGAGCAGCCTGCGGATCCGCGAAGGCTCCAGATTCAATCTCCGGTTCCTCCGAGATTGGCACCACAACTTACCGGTTCCTCCAACTCAGATTCCATGACTTCGACGTCAACTTCCACTGGGGCTTCGGCGACGAACACCGTTTTGCAGCGCGGGCATCGGGCTTTTTTTTCGATGGCCTCGTCGGGAATCTTGACCTTCGTTTTGCACTGGGGGCATTCAAGGATCATCACACGGTCCTTATTCTCGAACGAATGTGTAGCGTCTTCTGAGCGCTAAGCCGCAAGCGGCAAATTCCTCACCCCAGAAGTTCGCGAATCGGCGACCCTGCATCGACGAGACGCACGGGCCGATTTTGGCGGTCGGGCAGCATCTGGCCGGGGTCGATGCCGAGATGGTGATAGATCGTCGCCAAGAGATCACCGGGGCTATATGCGTATGTCGCGGGTTCGCCGGCGTTGGAGGTCGTCGCGCCGATGGCCCGGCCCGTGCGCATCCCGCCGCCGCTGAGCAGCACGCTCATCGCCCGCGCCCAATGGCCACGCCCGGCCAGCGAATCGATGCGCGGCGCCCGGCCAAACTCACCCATCGCAACGAGCAGCACGCGATCGGCCAACCCACGCGTATGGATGTCCTCGATCAACGCCGCCAACGCCTGATCGAACGGCGGCAGTCGGCGTTGGATGTTCGCTTCGATCGTGTAATGGTCATCCCACCAGTCCACATCGGCTTCGTAGTGGTTCATCGTCACAAACGTCACGCCCGCTTCGACTAATCGCCTGGCCAACAACGCCCCCCGACCCCACGGATTCGTGCCATATCTTTCACGCAACGCCAACGGCTCGCGGCTCAGGTCAAACGCGTCGCGGGCCGGCCGGCTGGTGATGAGATCGAACGCACGCTGATACACCGCGTCCATCTGCTGCACGCCTGGACTCGTGGCACGACGGACGGCGTCGATGCTGCGTAGCAGTTCGCGGCGATCATCTGAGCGCGTCACCGTAATGTCCGCAGGCAGCCCGAACGATGGCACGGGCGACGTGAAGCGAAACGTCGGCTCGCCGCCGCTGTTGACCGGATCGTACTCCTTGCCCAGATGAGCCGCCAATTGAAAGAAACCTTGCCGAGCGAAATAGGCATCGGGAATGCAAACATACGGCGGCATCCCCGGCTGATTGGCGCCGCGCAATTTGGCGACGATCGAGCCTTGCGCCGGAAAAATCTGTCCGCGAAATTGTACGTTCGGCTCGTGATACCCGGTTTGAACGAGGTGCGACGCATCAGGATGGTTCGGCTCGCGGTGCGTTATCGAACGTAGCAGCGTAAACTTGTCGGCCACCTCCGCCTGTCGCGGCAGCAGTTCGCAGATGCGCATGCCCGGAGTTCGTGTGCTGATGCTGCCGAACGGCCCGCGTACTTCCACTGGCGCGTCGGGCTTCGGGTCCCACGTCTCAAGTTGGCTAGGCCCGCCGGACATCCAATACAAGATGACAGCGGTGTCGCGCCGCCGATTCGCCGTGGCTTCGCGTGCGTGCAGCAGCGTCGGCAACGTCAACCCGCCCAGGCCAAGCGTGCCGAGTTGGAGAAACCCGCGGCGAGTGACCGACGAACTGCAAGAGTTGAGAATGGTAAGCATGTGCGAGGGAACCATAGCGCGGATGGTTGGTTGATGGGTGTATCGTAGGCGATTGGCGGTCTGTCCACAAGAGAAAAATGCGATCGGAGTTAGTAGGAATTCAGTCACGGATTGCACGGCGCGGACAAGTCGCAACAAATACAGAATCACGAAAGAACGTAAAGTACGAAAACACGAAGGCTACTTTTGGGAGTTCCTCTGTCGTTTGTATTGTGAATTTGCGCAAAATGAAATCTGCGTGGCACGCAAAGTTGTTGGAGGTGGGTAGCACGAAGAACACGGATAGGGGAGAACACCTGCCTGACCTTTCATCCGTGGGATTCGTGCTCTCCGTGGTCGTATTGGTTTTCTGCATGTTGCGGGGGCGTTTTCGTTTGGCAAGGCGATGGCTTTTGCGGTAAGATGAGCTTGGTCTGTCGAGGTCTGTCTTGTGTGGAGTATCTGGTATGCCGATTTTCCTGAAGCCCGATGCCTGGGTGCCGACGCCTTTACAAACGACGTACGATCTCGCCTATCGCGGCGTGCCGAGACGCTTCCGCGAAGTATTGGAGAGGCCACGCACGATCAGCAATGGAGGAACGAAGCCATGATCGCGACGAATCAACCCATCGGCGAATACGCTCAGAACGTACTCGACGTGATGCCAAGTCAAGGCCCGCTGTCCGACGAGGATTACCTTCGGCTTACCGATTCCACGTCGCGCTTGATTGAGTTTACCGATGGCACTCTGGAGCCTCTGCCCATGCCTACCGATTTGCATCAGACGATTTTGGATTATCTTTTCACGCTTTTCAAGGCGTTCATCGTCCCAATCGGCGGCAAAGCACACTTCGCGGCGATCCGCCTGCGCATTCGTCCGGGCAAATTTCGCGAGCCGGACATCATTCTGGTGAAAGACGCCAAGGATCGTCGGCGTCGCAATCGTTTTTGGATCGGCGCCGACTTGGCGCTTGAGGTAGTTAGCAAGGACAATCCGCTGCGCGACATTGTCGCGAAGCGCGCTGATTATGCCGAAGCGAACATCCCCGAGTACTGGATCGTGAATCCGCAGACTGAGACGATCACCGTACTTCGGCTCGAAGGTTCCAGTTACATTGAGCACGGGGTCTTCGCGCGCGGACAGCAGGCGATCTCCGTGATCCTTGCGGGATTCATGGTCGATGTCACGTCGGTGTTTGACGTTGATAGCCCGCCCGATGATCCGGATGACGCGGAGTGAAGCGATCCGCCCATGGAGTGGTCACAGCCATGCGTATCAGAAAAACCATCGCCGTCACGATCCTTCTCGCTCTGTTCGTCGCCGGCGGCGTGTGGTTGCGCGTCGGCAGCGGGTCGGACGATGCGCTTACCCCCGTGCCCAGCGATCCCGCGAAAATCGTGCGGCTCATCGACCTCGCGGATTTTCCGGTCGGGAAGGATGGTTACCAGTTCGGCGGACCGTCTGAGATCATGCGATTCGCTGATATCGCCAAGCACATTCCTGAGAAGGGCTGGGCGGAGAAGATCGGCAACCAGGTCGATTTCAGAACCGAGCGATTGCTGTTCTTCCGCTGGCGGAGTTACGAAGGCGACAAGCTGCACTACCGCGTGACGAACCATTCCGTGTCAAAGAAACCGATCATCGCGTTTTGGCGAATACCGGGTAAGGCGTCCGACGAGCCGGGTTACTTCTACCACGCTTTCGCCGTCTCCAAGGCCGCCGATTGGCAGCTGATCGACGAACCGAAAGATGACGTTCGTTCGACGGTGCGCGATCTCGACTTGATGGAGATTTTTCACGGGATGGGCGGCCCCGATCTCATTGATCTCGATGTCGGCGGCGTCGAAAAACCGATCGTCATTCGCAGCGCCAACGACCTTGCGAAGTTGGGCTCGAGCAACGGTCATTTCCAAATAATGGTGCAACAGCAGGTCGATTTCGCCAGAGAACACATACTGTTTTTTACATGGTCCGGCTCGGGGCAGGATCGCCTGTGGTTCGAGCTACCCAAGGCGAACGATGTCCGCGTGCGCTACTCGGCTGGTAAAACGAAGAACGATCAACAACACTACCGCATGCTCGTCATCGCCAATGAAGCAGCGTGGAAATTGGAACCAGCCGCGGGCAACGAGCATCCACCGGTGCGCGAAACCCATTCGTACGGTGGGATTATCTTCCACGAAGACAATGAGCCGTTGGTGATCGATTCGCTTGAAGTTGCGAGCAAGGCGTTTCCCAATCCGATGTGGCGCAAGAACCTCGCCGCCGAGGTCGATTTCGCAAAACAACGGCTGCTCTACTTCTACTGGGAAGGCAGCGGCCAAGACGACATGAGCACCGTGGTAGCGATGGGGCCGAATCGAAAGTCGGTGCGATTCAATTATCACACCGGATCGATCCTCAACCTTGCCACGCACTATCATCTGTATGTCGTGGACCGCGATGTCGAATACGCAGGCACAACGCTGTGGGCCGGCGGCCGCAGCTCGTTCACAGGCGTCGCCGAGTTGCCCATCGACGCCAGCAAATGTACGACGCCGGCGGGCGATTACGCCAAGCCGATCGTCATCACGAGCAAGGCGGACCTACTGCAAAAACTCGGCAGTAAGGAAGTCGTCGCCAAGATTAATCGCCCGGTTGCCATCGATTTCAATTGGCAACAGTTATTGCTCTTCTGCTGGGACGGCAAGGTGGGCACGGAACTGGCGTACACGGTTCACGGCTGGGAGCCGAAATCCAAGACCATCTTCTACCAGCCGCGCGTCGGCAAGGCGGCGCTCGCCAAGCGTTATCTGCACCTCTACACGATGCCCAAGGGCATGCAATGGCAAGTGCTTTCGCCGGGCGAACGGCCGTTTGGCGCGAAGGGCATTGATGCTCCGCCCGCGAAGTAACACATCCACAATGTAGTACGACGCTTGGCGTCGTATTTCTAGCGCTCAATATCTGCGAAGAAATCGTCGCCGAGACCGAGGTACGGGTCGGCCAAGTCGGCGTGGAGAACGTCGCGGTACAACCACGGCTTGATCTGGTCGGGCCGTTGGCGTTCGGCCAACGCGAGCCGCTCGTGAATTTGCCGACGGCGCTGCGTTTCGTTGACCAGTGTGTCGGCGACGAGCGGCTGCCAATTGGCCAACTCGGCGGCGGTACGAGGCCGACGGCTGGACGGGGCGGCAGGAATGACGATCCGTTCGACGGGTCTTTCGATGGTCTTCTTGCCCGGATCGAGCGGCACGAGGCCATCGCCCGGACGCGGTTGGGCGACGAGTAGCCTCTGTGCCGCGGCTCGATGATATTCTCGCAGCCGTGTCAATTGCGGCTGCACCTGCAACGCGCTCAACGCTTCTGCCAACGCGCGGGGCCGTTCCAATGCCGAGGTGTATGCGGTCGGCGTGTAAATCCCAGGCAGGATGTCCACGACTTGGCCGTCAGCGTCGCACACGTAGCTGGCGACGTTGCCGTGCAGCGTGCGCGTTGCGACCGTCCCGTTGCCGAAATCGATGCGCACGATCGGCACGGGGCGAACCATCTCCCAGGCGGGCTCGAAATGCTTGTTGACGAATGCGGCAACATCTTCGCGCGAGAACAACACGGCTCTCGCTAGACGCGCGTTCGTTCAGCAGAATTTTTCGTCGAGCCTGCCGAGCATCTGAAAGAGCAAGACCGGCTTGCCCGAACACTCCGAGGCCGTGCGCGTGGCATGAACACAGTACCTCCAGTTAGGACACGGGTAACGGGGGGGGAAACATATCACGCAATATCGGCAATTTGAGCGGGTTTGTTGATACAAGTGGATTTGGGAATTACAGCAAACCGACATCAAAACCTAGTGTTCGGCAACGCTCGATGAAATTGTCCGGGTTGGACGTTGGTTTGACCAGCAGATATCCCGGCGGTGCACCGTGTTCGAGATAGCCTTTTAACTGCGGATGTTCACGAATGGCGGTCAGGGCATCCGCGGTTTCTGGTTTGACGAGAGCGCTGCAATAACGGATGCCGATCTTGCCGCCGAGCGAAGATTCCGTTTGCAGGGCAACAACCATGGACGACGGCAACGGATCGAAATTCGCGAGTGCCGTCCGTAACTCGGCTCCAGCCGAGGGCATTTCCTTCAGACGTTTTGGATTCACCTGGAACTCGAAGAGTTGGTCGATGCGTTTGATCTTGCAGCAGCGGAAAAGTGGGATGAGCGTATCGAAGTCGAGGCCAGCGCCTGCGAAGATCGCCAGGTTCGAATCAGCCTTGAGTTCATTAACCAATGTCGGCGTGTCGGGCAACGGACCCAGGCCCAGGATGCCCAGCCCCATCGGACTCGGCATGACCCAGCCGATTTTTTGCTGCTTGCCATAGTAGGCCCATTCGGCTGTGTACAGGGCTGAGAGCAAAGCCTTCTGGCCTTTCTCATCCAACCAGTGCTTCCAGCCATGCAGGGATACGTCTTTCGTTTTTAGGCCAGCGCTCGCGCCGAGTTTTTTCAAGTCTGATTCAGGAAGTAGGCAGAGATCGTGCATCACTTGCCCGAGTTGATCCTCACGCAGTGCTCTTCCGTGGAAGCAGGTGAAGAACAGAATCAGAAACTCGATCAACGAAGCGTGGATCGCCATCGTCGGCCGCCAGGCGAGATAACCGGTGTTGTCCTCTATCATTTGCAGGACGGCGGCGCGCAAGATTTCCGTGAGTTCTTTGCGACGGTGATTCCAAAAGGAAGCATGGTTCACGCCTTCGCCGTATTGGTTGCGGCGATCGACGCCAACGACCTTGGCAGCCACGAGCAATTTGGCGATGCGATCAAAGAAATGCTGATTGAAGTTGGCCTCTTTGCAAATGCGATTGACATCGGTCAGGTTTGGCGAGTCATTCGATTTGGCAGCGACGCGGCCGGACCGAAGCATCGCCGCGACTGCTCGGAACCAGTAGCTGCCGTACGGCGAGAACGGAGGTTCTGCGTCAGGTTTCAAGAGGTCCGTGATGGGGATCGTGTTCTGCTTTTTCACGAATCGTTCGATCACGCTTGGAAGTGGTTTCATGTTGATACCCATTACGGCAAACGAAACATTCCCGTTGAGTTACCGAGTCGCGGACTGGAAGTGGTTTCGCAGCGATTGAAGTGGCTCCCGGGCGATGAATTTCACGCGGTCGCCATCGAGCATTGCCGAGCACCAGGCGATGATTTCGGTCGCAGGCAGGTCGCACTTCTCCAGTCCTTGGATGACCACGTTCAAGCACTCTTCGATGTCATCGGTCATCATCCCTTCGTCGCTCATCTCCACCTGATGGCTTCCTTCCTTCATCAGTTCCAGCGAGAGCTGCATGGCCGGCCGCAATTGTCCCGAAGCGATCAAGCGGGCCAAGCTTCGTTTCACTTCTTCGTAAGCTTCGTAGTCGTAGTCGAAGTTGGTGTTCATGTCTCGCTCGTCGAAATCGGTCGCGTCGGCGATGGCGCGACGTGTCGCAACTATCAGTTCCTTTGGTGCTGTAACCACGCCAAACCGGGCCGCGAGCTGTCGCAGAATCTCACGGCTGGCCTGAGCCAATTCCAGCAAGACGCTCACCAGTTCCGCTTTGCCTCGGCGGTTGAGTGCCGCGCGTAGCTCGGAAGTGGCGGGTGTCCGCTTCTCTGTCGAGATTGCTTTCTTTGCCTTGCGCTTGGCCATGGTCTTGACTCCATCTGGTGACAACGGCGAGCTCGACGATACGACGCTTGACGGCTTCTCATTTCTCTGGCAATGTTCCGCCCTTGCCTTCCCGGCAAGGACCGTTTGAGAGCGGTCTTTACCATCACCGATACCGAAGGAGGTTACTTATGGCAACCAAAGCCAAGCGCTCAACGAGCGCGCCGCGCCACCCGGAGAAGAAGTGGGGGCCCTTTCATGGAGGAGTTGGCGTCGCAGTCTGGCTCAACGAAGTCCAGACCGACGCCGGCCCCAAATTCTTCAGGAGCATTTCCATCCAACCCAGGAGGTACCGCGACAAGAAGACGGGGGAGTGGAAGGACGCCGCGTCCCTCCGCTCCACGGACCTTCCTGCTTTGATGCTCGGATTGGAAGCCGCGATGTCGTTCATCGCGCACACGCCGTTACCTGGCCAATCTCTCGACGACGAGGACGAGATCGATATCCTCGCCGATAGAGAAGGGTCCACCGATTCCGCGACGCAGTTCTGAAACGTTCCACCTCGGCCGCTCTCAACAACCCCCATGCTCGGTGCATGGGGGTATTTCGTGATCTTAGTCTTGCCGAGTCGTCTTTGCTTTCTTCTCGTGCGGTCGCGGTTTTGACGTAGTCAGTTCCTTTGGATACGATGTCGTGCTCATGCTCGGATGGGCGTTGAAAAACGCTTGCAGTTTCCGCAGCCGTTTTTGCTCATCGGCGTCGGCCCAGATGATGTAGTAGCCATGCAAAGGAGAACGCCGCCAGTGAACGCCGTTGCGGTGCATCCACCTGCGAAGATGACTGCATCCAATATCCAGGTGGCGGGCGAGATCGGCCAAGAGCCATTCGTCGGGTGCCAGTTCGATTTTTTCGATCCGTCCCGGAAGTAACTCGCTCCGCCTGAGCAATGCCAGCACCATGTGTTTGTCCCATGGCAACTCCGGATTGATATTTCGGAAGCCGGCTTGCTGCAATTGCTCGGCGATCTGCGCGGTCAACATTCCGGCGGCGTGCCCAGCGCGGACACAGTTCATGATGGCATCGAAGTCGCGCAGTTGCTCGTATTTTTGCACGCGGCGAACGATAGCGTGCTGACTGACAAATCCTCCCTTCCAATGAATCGCCACGTCGATATGTTCTGTGGCGCCCTGAGCCGTCACCACGACTTTGTCGATGAGATGGCGCGTGATCTCCTTGCGGTCCACGGCCGTTGTCTCGGAAGCGTGCCACAAGCTCGGCAGATCGGCCGCAAGCACGCCGATCTGCTCGCGCTCTTCCGTCGTCAGCAAGCATGGCGCCTCTTGCTCGAAGCGGTGAAAGTCCTCCTCCATCTGGCGTTGCTTGTTGAGGGCTTTCTCCCACTCTTTCTCCAACGTGCCGGCTACCAGTCGGTTTTCCGGATCGACGCTGCGGTAATGGCGTTCGGCCCGCTGCGCCTCATAGCGGGCCCGCTGCATTTCTTGCTGGCGGAATTCGGCGAGCCGCGTGCGTTCCTTCTGAATGTCTTCGGCGGCACGAAGGCTCAATTCCAGGGCAGCCGGCTCCAAGGCCCGCAGAACCTGACGGCTCACGAGTTCGTCGATGCAGTAAGCTGCGATGCCTTGGCACTTTCTTTCGATGCCATGTCGGTTCGCATGGAAGCAGTCGTAGCGGCCTTTATCGGCTTTGGAATAGATCACATTCAAATGATGCTGACAGATGCCGCATTCGATGATGCCGCCCAGCAACGCGGCACTCCCGGCGCGTCCCAGCATGACCTGTTTTGGCGCAGGCGCTCCTGGTTCGCTTCATACTGTTCCCAGGTGATGTACGCGGGCACGCAATCGTGGATCATGACCTTCCATTCTTCGCGCGGCACCCATTTGCGCGCCGGTTTGTTGTTCCGATTCACGCGCCGCTTGTGATCCACCGCACTCCGACCATAGGCGTACGTCCCCGCATGCATGGGATTGTGCAGCAGGCCATAAATGGTTACGTTGCTCGGGCGCCGCCAGGTAAGCACGCCTGGATTGGGCCCATCGTGCGGTCGCACGCCGATCTTGATGTCGTTTTCGAGGAGATAGTGAAATACAGCGAATGCCGTTCCCAACTCCACGAATTTCTCGAAGATCAACTGCACCACACCGCGTGCCTGCTCATCGGGTTCCATGACCACCTCGTGCGACGGCGACCAGGCGTAGCCGATCGGCAAGCTCATGAACAACTCGCCGCGTTCCGCCTTGTTCAACTTGCCTCGATCCAGGCGATTTCGCATGGTGTGCAACTCCACTTCGCTGATCGTGCCGCGCAGGCCTAACAGCAGACGATCATTCGGATCATTGGGATCGTAGACGCCATCCTGGTCAGCCAGCAAGGTGCCGAAGACGGCGCACAATTCGAGCAGGTGATGCCAGTCCTTGCACGACCGCGCGAGTCGGCTCATCTCCAGGCCCATGACGACGCCCACGTGATCCATCGAGACTTCGGCCAGCAGACGCTGAAAGCCCGGGCGACCGTCGGCAGATCGTCCGCTCTTGCCCAGGTCCTCATCGATCGTCAAAATCCGGTCGCTCGACCAGCCGAGCGCCAGAGCGTAATCGGTCAACGCATACTGTCGGTCAAGTGACTCGCGATGTTCAATCATCTGCTGCGGCGTCGATTGCCGCACATAGACGATCGCCAGGCGCGACACATGCCGTTCATACACCTTGGTGGAACTCAATCGGCCTGGTCGTGGGGCCGTACGCTTGGCTTCGGCCGGTTTTGCCGCTTCCAGCTTCTGCTCGGCGGAAACGCGAGGTTCCAGCGTGGCACCCGAATCATGAATCTTCATGCGCCACCTCCTTGTTTGCCGGAGGTGCGTGGAGCTTTCGCAGAAGAATTTGGCCGAACACGCGGAGAACCTGGCGCTGATCCTGGCCAGGAATCTTCTCCCAGAGGGAGGTCAGCGGCAGACTCGTTTCGATCGGATTTTGGCGCGGGGGGGAGCAACTCGGTCTTCGTGGTTGAACACGCTTCACCTCCTTGTGTATCTTGCCGACGTTGGCGAATCCACTTCGCCAGGTTCAAGAGGGCTGAAGTGGCGATTGTAGGCAATCCGCCGCTCGCCGGGCGAGGGATCTTACGAGGGGTCTTCTGTTTGGGCTTTGCAGGCGGCGGCGAAATCGTCATGCCAGCGCACCCGCCCAGGCGTTACACTCGGATTGCCGTCCGCAAACCGTGCGGATGTCGCCTGATTGTTCCCGTTCGATGAAACGACACCCACAGTCAACCCGGCTCCTGCTGCCACGGAAGCCTGCAAGAATTGCCGGCGATTGTTTTGATTCAACATGGCACGCCCTCGGTGGATGGTTTAAACAACAACACTCACCGAAATAGACGGGGCAGAATGGCAATTGGTTTGCCGAGGTTTGAAATGTCTTGGCGTTTGTGCCTTCTGCTTGCGGCTTAGGCCGTTGAAAGAAATTGACTGGTCCAGACGTTTGCCGTAGGGTGCGTCAAGCGTACTCGCGCCGACGCACCAGGCGTTCGCAAGGGACCGGTGCGTCGGCGCGAGTACGCTTGACGCACCCTACGGCACTGGGATGATCCCACGCCAATGCTCACTCGCGCACCCGCACGCGCAGCACGTTGATCCATTCATGCGCATCGATTGTGCGTCGGCCTACGCTGTTCGGTTTAATCGATTGCAGCGCCAGGCCGAGCATGAACTGGCGTTTGTCGATCTGCACCCTGCCCGCGATCAGTACCCAACGTGTCTGCTCGCCTTCATCGCCGCCGGTCTGCATGCGGGCGTGGAAGAAACTCGCGAAACCCTTATAGCTCGTCTGTTTCGGCCAAACTTTGACGCGCGGTTTGTCATATTCAAAGATCTCGCCGAGGCCGGTGAGGAGCTTCTCAAACAGTTCGGGCAACTCATCAACCTCGGCTTCCGACGCGCCGGCTGGCGCGATGACGACGAGGCGAAGCCGAACCGGCGTGCCCTCGGCGCGGAGTTGGCGGTCGCCGCTCGTTTTCTTGAGATCGGGATATTCGGTGAGGTCTTCATCCAGGTTCGGCATTTTCCCTTTACCCTTGCGACCGCCGAACAGGAATTTCACGGTGGTTAGCAAGAACAACAGCAGGAAGAATACTATGATGCATGCTGAGCCTGCCAGGATGTAGGAGGCATACGCCTTCAAATTTGCCGGCAGGAGATCGGTGAACATCTTTGGCGCGAAATCGAATTCTGGCATGGGAACCTCGAAAAAGGGATGAAAAGAACAAGCCCCGTGGGTGAGGCACTCCGAACGCCTGGGATAAACCGCATCATCCCAGAGGTTCGGAGTACCTCACCCCATAGGCACCAACTATAAGGAACTCGCATCGGAAAAAAATAATTGAACCACAGAGGCACAGAGGACACAGAGAAAATGCAAAGAATGGGAGAAGAGCAAGGCACGCAGAATCGTGAGATTTTCAATTAGCTATTCCGCGTATTTTCTCTGTGTCCTCTGAGTCTCTGTGGTTCAAATTTGATTGCCTGGCCTGAGTTCCTTAAGTTGGTGCCAATGGGGTTCGGAGTACCTCACCCCTGGGCTTGGATTGACTCTAAACGCCCGTCGCTTTGCGGGCGGCGGCGAGCATCGCTTGGGCTTCCTTGTGCGTTGTCTCCTCGCGTGAGGAGCCGCGCAGCATGCTCGATAATTCGTCGATGCGGGCGGTGCCGTTGAGTTGCGTGATAACGGTGGCGGTGCGTTTGCCTTTACGTTCCTTGCGGATCGTCCATTGATGGCGGGCGAAGGCAGCAACCTGCGGAAGATGTGTGACGCAAATGATCTGGTGCGTCTGGCCGAGCGCCGCCAATTTCGCGCCGAGTACATCGCCGAGTCGGCCGCCGACGTTGGCGTCGATTTCGTCGAAGATGAGAGTACTGATTTGGTCATGGCTGGCGAGGACGCTTTTGAGCGCGAGCATGGTGCGCGAGAGTTCGCCGCCGCTGGCGACTTTGCGCAACGGCCTGGCTGGCTCACCGCGGTTGGCGGCGAGCATCAGGTCGAGTTGCTCGAAGCCGTCGCCCAGCACTTCCGCGGAAAATGGATCGTCGCCGAGTGGGATTGATTGCATGTGCGATTCGAGCCTCGCGTCGGGCATTCCCAGCTGGCCGAGATGTTTCTCGATGTCGGCCACCATCTTCTTGGCGGCCTTTTGGCGTTTCTTGCTCAACTCCGCGCCGATCTTTCGCAATTCGTTCCACACGACGCGAAGTTCGGATTCGAGCGTGGCGCGTTGGTCTTCCTGACTTGCGAGATCACGATCCTGACTATCAAGCGATTGCCGATAGGCGATCAAGTCCTCGACAGGTCGCCCGTATTTGGTTTCGAGCCGGCGCAATAATTGGAGCCGCGTTTCGACTTCATCGAGCCGAGCGGGGTCGGCGTTCATGCGATTGATCCACGGACGCAATGCTTGCACGAGGTCTTGCGAATCGCCGGCGAGGCGTTCGAGTCGACTGGCGATGTCGGCAAGATTTGGATCGATCTTGGCCCAGTGTTCGCCGTCGCGCTGGAGTTTGCCAAGCGTCTCGAAAAACGAACCGTCCTGATCGTAAAGCCGTTCGCAGGTCTGCGTCGCGAAGTCGTTGAGCGATTGGGCATGGACGAGAATTTCGCGTTCACGGGCGAGGTCGGCAAACGTGCCGGGGGTGATCGCGGCCTGGTCAAGTTCGTCCTTTTCGTAGCGGACCAAGGCCAACTCGCGCAGGCGTTTTTGCCGATCGGCATCGAGATCGGCGATACGCCTTCGCAAACCGCGAACACGCTCAGCCTTGTCGTGATACTGACCACGCAATCCCTCGAGGTCGGCGTAGGCGTCGAGTAAGTACAGCTGGTACGACGGTTGCAAAAGTGAATGACTTTCGCGTTGGCCATGGATGTCCACGAGCATCTCGCCGAGCAAATTCAACGTTGCCAAAGTTACTGGCCGATCATTGGCGTAGGCGAAACTTCGGCCAGCGCGGTTGAGGCGGCGCATCAGGATAAGGTTCGCATCGTCGAGCGGTTCTTGAAGTGTGGTTTCGATGGCCTGGCGCAAGCTCGGCTTGGTAAGTTCAAACTGCCCGACGATGCGGAGTTCCGATGCCTCGGCACGGATCAGTTCGCTCGACCCGCGTTCGCCGAGGAGCAGACCGAGCGCGGCGAGGAGGAGCGTTTTGCCCGCGCCGGTTTCGCCGGTCCAGGCGCAGAATCCAGGCTGGAGTTCGACGCGAACGTCTTCGATGAGAGCCATGTTTTGCACGGAAAGTTCACGCAGCATGAAAGCAATTTATTGCCGCGAGACGCTGGGTGCAAGTCGCATTGTTTAGCTGTTCGCCTTTGGCGAGCGCGGATTGAATTACGTCAACGAGCGTGCTCGCCAGAGTCGAGCGGCTAAACGAACCGGCAAAATCGTGCAAATGGTTATTGACAAGCCTTCTCCTGAGGTGTTAATGTAGATAGAGTGAAGTGGTATCTTCCGCGCCCCGGTTCCATATCCCACGAACGATTGGCCGATCGGCCTGCCCGTGCGACAGTTTGTCGATACTCGGAGTGACGCGACATGGCGGCAAATATTCCCGCGGTTTGGGGCATTGACCTTGGTATGTGCGCTCTCAAGGCGGTCAAGCTCGAAGTGAAGGACGGCCAGGTCGTCGCCACGGCGTTCGAGTATATCGAGCACCCAAAGATCCTCAGTCAACCCGATGCCGACCCGGATGAACTGGTGCGCGAAGCGCTGGGCCAGTTTCTCGAACGCAATCAAATTCGGGGCGACTTTATCGCCATCGGCGTGCCGGGACAAAGCGGCCTGGCGCGATTCGTCAAACTGCCGCCGGTCGCCGAGACGAAGATCGCCGACATCGTCAAATTTGAAGCGAAACAACAGATTCCGTTTCCGCTCGATGAAGTCATCTGGGACTTTCAACGATTGAATAAGGGCGAGATCATTGATGGGCTTGCCCTGGAAACGGAGATCGGCCTGTTCGCGATGAAAAAAGACATGGTCTATCGCGCTCTTCAGCAGTTCAAACAGGTTGACATCGAAGTTCATCTGGTGCAAATGGCCCCGCTGGCGATCTGCAACTTCATCGCCTACGACCTGCTCCAGAAAGGCGTGGACAGCGTCAGCGACGACGAAGAGACCAACGAGTGCATCATCGGCTTGGAGATTGGCACCGACAACTCCAACCTCGTCATTACCAACGGCGGGCGCATCATGTGGCAACGCCCGATTTCAATCGGGGGCAACCACTTCACCCGCGCCTTGACCAAGGAAATGAAGCTGACGTTCGCCAAGGCGGAACACCTGAAAAAGAACGCTGCTAAATCACCGGATCTCAAGAAGATTCTGTCGTCGCTTAAGCAGGTGCTCAACGAATTCGTCGGCGAAGTGCAGCGTTCGGTGGGCTATTTCACGAACACGCATCGCCATGCCGAGATTCAGTACATGGTCGGCATGGGCAACGCGTTTCGGCTGCCGGGCTTGCAGAAATTCCTGCAGGACAAATTGCAGATCGAAGTGCGGAAATTCCAATCGTTTGAACGCACCGAAGGCGATGCCGTGACGACGGCACCGACGTTTGCGGAAAACATCTCGAGTTTCGCGGTGGCCTACGGACTGGCGCTGCAAGGGCTGAAACAGACGCGTCTACAGACCAACCTGTTGCCCTACGACGTGAAACTCGAGCGTGTTATCCGTGGCAAGAAACCGTGGGCGGTGGCGGCGGCGGCGGCACTCCTGTTCGGCGTCATCCTGCTCAACTTCGGACGCGGTATGGAGAAAAACGCCGTCGATAATCCAAACGTCATCGACGCTGTCAACAAAGTCAATCAGGCCGTTGCACGGGCGGGCGACCTTTCCAAGAAATATCAGGACGAACGCGGAAAAGTCGTAAAGACCTTGCGTGAGCTTGATATGATCGGTGCCGGCATCAGCGAAAGACTTAACTGGCTGGATCTGCACCAGTACATCAACATGTCCGCGCCGCAACCCAATGGCGAACGCCTTGCGGAGCAAAATCCTCGCAATTCCGTCAATGCCAAAGATGTGTACTGGGTCAAAGATGCCGATGCCCGCAAAGCCTATGACATGTATGAGATCAAAAAACTCGGCGCTCAAAAGAACGACGATCCGACCGCCCTGGCCCGCGATGAACTCTACCTCAAGAACAACCTCATTCAGGTGAATATCGTCGGCATCAACCAGCTTTTTTCCGACGACCTCGGCCCTTACTACAAAAAACTGTTTGCCGACGGCGATCAATTGCTGGGGATGGACAACGAGGAAAAGGATCATATCCGAAATTTCGTGCAACCGAGGGAGAAGCAGAGGCCCGAAATTCAACCTCCACCGATGGTAGGGTGGGTCGTGGAAATTCGCGCATACTCTTATCACAAACAAAAACAGCAGTTTGTTGAGGACACGTTCCTGCAGAATCTGGGCAAGCCGAGTTCGCTGAAAGAGATGTCCGTGGAATTGGCCAAGCGTGTGGAAAGAAATGTCTCGCATCTGAGCATGTACAAAGTCGAAACACTCAAAGACCCGCCGCCGGGGCAGTATAAGGTCATCAACAAAAGCTATCTCAAGTCGCTGATCGCCGGCGAAGGGCAGGGTGGCCCGGGCGTTCGGGATGTTGATCGGGTCGGGCAGCCGCCGCCAAAGGTCGAGGCCCTAATTATGCCGCCGCCCGCATTCGGCGATGCGCTGGTGATGCCAACGCTTCCCCGCGAACAATGGAAACCGATCGGCCGCACGGCGTCACAGCTATTCGCCGACGGTGGCGGCTTTGGCATGGTCCCGGGCGGTGGGAATCCGTTCCCGCCCGGGGGCAAAGGAATCGTCGAGCCAGGCAAAATCGATACCAAGGCGGGCCAGGTGTTCCGCACCGAGTTCATTATCCTTTTCACCTGGCGGGAATCGATTCTGAATCAGCAATCGATCGATCTCGGCGACACCAAGAAGAACTAAGTTTAGTGTTTGTCCGAGCCTGAGCGCCAGCGAAGGGCACAAGTGGTGCGAAAACGTAGAGTCGACAGGTTCCTGGGGGCCAGGATTTTCACAGGCTGGCCAGGCTGGAAAGCCTGGCCCCACCTGTCAAATCAAGCTGGTCGGACCACTAGGCTTTCCTTCTTTGGCGATCAGGCTCAGACCAATCGATAATTCTGCGAGCACAGGTATTCCTCTACCTTCATGGGTGCGATATGGCTTTGAAGTTCAACAAAGCAACCATCATCAAAAATAAATTCTGGATTCTCCTCGTTCTATCCGGAACCCTGGCGTTCATCGGCATGATGTTTCTCTATGTCGAGGAACCGTCGGCGAAACATATCGAGACGCTCAAGTTGACGCGCCAAAAGTCGAAAAACGTCCGCGGCGAGTACAACGACCCCGTCATCGCAACGCAGGCGGAACGAGCCGTGGACGCGGAGAAACTGAAGTTGAAAGTCTGGTCCGCCGCCTACAACGCTCAAGAATCGCTTCTTCACTGGGCCAAGAAAGTCGAGGAAGACTTCGCTTTTCAGATCGGCAAGTTCATCGTCCAGATCAAGATCGACAAGAATCCTCCCGCGGACAAGAAAGCCTGGCCGGAAGATACGTCGACCTTGGTGCATGGCCTCCTTACCGAATACAACCGCGACTTCATCAAACTGACCGATCGGGCCGGCAAGGAAGTCCGTTTCTATCCAATGGTCGCCATGGACCTGATCAACCCGGAGGACGGCAAGAAAATGGTCTGGGACAATCGGTTGTCCAACTACCGCGGCAAGCTTTTTGCGGTTACCTTTCAAACCGGCAAGTATTTCGCCGATGACCTGACCTCGCGCGAAGCGAGCGTCTTCGCCGACACCTATACTTCGCAAGTCCACGACATCCTCCAACTCGTCGATCCAATGAACATCAAAGGCGAAGGCGTCGTGCTGCTCAAAGATTGGCTCTACGATCCGGAGAAACTGCCCAATGACGATGGGAAAGGCAAGGACCTCAAGTTCATCCGTTACGTCTCCGAGCCGTGGAAAATCAACACCGACATCACGAAGGAAGCCTGGATGGCCCAGGAGGATCTCTGGGTCCAATCCGAGGTCTACCGAATTATCCGATCCGTCAACGATTCGATCAGCAAATTCAAGGGCAAGGGCGGCGAAAAACGCGCCACCGCTTATAAGTTCCAAAACGATACCTTCGACTTGGACCTCACGCTGCAAGCCGACAGCAGCTTGACATTCAAGGTCAAAAATCGCCTCAAGAAACGTCAACGACTCGACCTCAGCTTTCGCGTGGCCATGAGCAAGTCCCAGTCGCCGGAAATCCTGAAGGTCAGCGGTCTGCCACTGATGCCGATGGGAGACAAAGACGGCAAAGACACCTATATGCAAACCTTCACGCCCAACAAAGACCTGCCCGCTCGTCAGGGAATCTACGCGGTCGAACAGGTTCTGACGATGGATTCCGCCGCCGTCAAACGCATCGACCACGTCAGCATCGGGTCGAACGGCGCCGACGATTTCTCGCATTCCCATCGCACGTTTCCGACCAATCTAAGACCGTTCGACCGTCGTGGCCTACCACCTCCCGATCCGGGTGTTGGTGTTGGTGTTGGTATCGGAATTGGTATTGGTGGGGTGGGAAGAGGCGTTGTGGGCGGAGTGCCGATGAACGTGCTATTTTTCCCGGGTCACGGCCTTTGGCCGAATCGCTATGTCGGGGTAACTGACCAATCGCGGCGAATCCCGATTTCGTTGGTGTTGATCGTCGATCAAGACCACGTCGATCGCGTTATGAGCACGTTCAACAACTCGCGGTTGCGATTCCTTGAAACGCAGGTGCTGCTGAACCATTACACCGAGCAGATTCAGCCGCCGCCATTGCCGATTGAAGTGAAGGGCGATGGTGGCATCGGCGTGCTGCCGAAATTCGGGTTCGGCGGTGGCCGTGAGCCGCCCGGCGGCCCCGGGTTTGGGGCCGGCGCGTCCACGTCCGAAGAATCAAATATGGAACTCGTCATTTATGGTATCATGACGTTGTACCAGCGCTATCATCCGCGACCGCTGAACGTTGAGAGGAAGTAGCGCAACGATCTTGAGCAAATTCAAGCCCAGAGGGTGAGGTACTCCGAACCCCATTGACACCGACTTAAGGAACTCAGGCCAGGCAATCAAATTTGAACCACAGAGGCACAGAGGACACAGAGAAAATACGCGGAATAGTTAATTGGAATTCTCACGATTCTGCGTGCCTTGTTCTTCTCCCCTTCTTTGTATTTTCTCTGTGTCCTCTGTGCCTCTGTGGTTCAATTGCGTTTTTCCGATGCGAGTTCCTTAAGTTGGTGTCAATGGGGTTCGGAGTATCTCTTCCCTAGGCTTGCGTTCCCTGCTTGATGCCCAAACCGGAGGATTGGCAGATGAAGAAACCCGACCTGTCCAAAGTGAAAGACCTGTTCTTCGCCCATGGCGAAAAAATCGCTCTGGGCATCTGCGCATTCCTTGCGCTGACGTTCGGCGCGCTGAGTCTGCTCAAGGCAATGAGCGTGAGTCGAGCGGAGAACTCCCAGAAAACTTGGGAGCAGGAGCTGCGCGACACCCACGCCAAAATCCACGGCGAGATCGATCGCGCGACCATTAGCGATCTACCCGAATTTACGAAAAAAATGTTCAAGTCGGACCATTATGAATGGCAACCGTTGAGAGGGGATTTCAAGCCGGGCCCCTACCTGGCGATTCCCGATTCGGGGAGTTCGACCAAGCGAGTCAATCCCGTGCCGCTGTCGATTCGCACCGGTGACAAGAACATTCAAATCGAATACATCCGCGCGTTGGCCTTGACGTACGATATTGAGCCGCGCGGCGGCGCTTTTCGGGCGTTCAATCCTGGTAACGCGGTCGTACCGGTGCCCATCGGCAAAGGCGTTCAAGTAGTCGTTCCCGTGGCCGACCCCGTGCGCTTAGCCGTGCCCGTCCGCATGGTGCGCGTCACCGCGGCATTTCCGATGAAGCAGCAGATCGAAGAGTTTCGCCGGGCGCTCCGCATCACAAGCCAGAAAGAAATGCTCGATAAACAGGAAGACTTGCCGCGTTTCCTGGGCCTCAACGTGGTTCGCTATCAGCTCAATGAGAAGGGCGAACCGATCGGCAAAGAAGTCGAGATCATCAAGCTATCGCAGCGCTCCAAGGCTCTCGATGATTTAATGCGCGTTGCGATTTACGACCGCGTTCAACCGGAGGTTATGAAAAAATATCTCTACAACGGTTTGTTCACGCCGTTGCCGACGCTCGCCAATGCGAAGTATCGGAAGGTAGAGCTTGAAGGATTTGAACTCGACTATCCGCCGGAAGCCGACTTGGTGATGGTGGGAGAACTTCCAAAAGAAGGTGTGAAACCACCTTTTAAGCTGCCCGTGCTGCCCGGTGGCGGCAAGCGACCGCTATTCCCAATGATGGAACAGCCTAACCCGAATCTCATGGGCGGTGTGGAACGTAAGATCGATGAGTTTCGTCGGGTCGATCTCAAGAAGACCGACGAGTCTCTCGAGAAGCGATTGTTCGGTGAATCAGGGACGGAACGCTACAAGGCTAATGATTACAACATCACGCATGCCCTTGGCCTGTTCCCGCCGCAAAATCTTGACGCGAAGGGCGGCGCATTCCCAGGTCAATTCCTCGACATGAACCCGGCAGGTGAGAATCTCTATTTCTCCGCTTGGCAGGTTGAACCAGCGATGCCGGGCGTGGGTGTCGTTCCCAATATGCCGCCGCGATTCCAGCCGATGCCCGGTGTAGGCCAGCCGACGCAGCAGTTCCCCGATTGGGATCGCGATGCCCTGGTGAGCTTCATAGATCCCGACGTCGTTCCGGGTGAAACCTACAGGTACAGTATCCAAGTGCGGATAGCGAACCCCAATTACAAGTATCCAAAAATCGACGATCTCGCCTACGCCGCATTGACGAGCCAGCCCGAACTGATCCTCGGCAACAGCCATCCGAAATGGGAGAATACACCGACGATCACCATTCCGCACGAATACAGTCTTTACGCCGCCGACCAGCAGATGATCGACGAAGGGGCCGGGCAAATGCCGAAAAAAGGCCAGGCAACTGTCGATCCCAAAACGCGCGATATGACGGCATTTCAAATCCACCTCTGGGCGAAGAGGGAACGTGACTTCACCAAAGGCCAAGACCACGATATCGGCGACGTCGTCATCGCCGAACGCATCCTGGTTCGCCGCGGCGACCAGATCGGCGTCGGCGCGTACGTCAAGATCGCCTCATGGAACCGCGTGAAGAATTCGCTCGACATTCCTTCATACAACGAACTGTTCCCGAAGGATAAAAAGAATCCCGCCAAGATCCACGGCGCGTTTCTCAACATGCAGCCGACGGTGGCAGGTATCGAGGAAGGTGTTCGCAAAGAAGTGAAGCTGCCGCCGCCGGTCTTGGTCGATTTCTTCGGCGGCAAGCGAACGAAGCCCGGCAGCAACGTGGTCGAGGAGGAGACCGCCGTCGAATCGCTGATCATGACGCCCGACGGACAGCTCTTCGTACGCAACTCGCGCATCGACACCGATACCGCTACGCCGCTGGGCCGTGAACGCGAGGAGCGGGTTCAGGAAAATCGCCGGCATTTCAACGAACTCCTCCGCAGCGTCATCGGCACTTCCGCCGTCATACCGGGCGGGGGCATCAATCTGCCGGGAGTCAAGAACTAGGCGGCAGAAGAAAACTCGATCCATTCAAGCCCAGGGGTGAGGTGCTCCGAACCTCTGGGATCAATTGTCGATATGCGTCTATCCCAGGGGTTCGGAGTACCTTACCCCTGGGCTTACGTTTCCTTCAAATTCCTACAAGTCAAATACCGCCAGCGCCTTGTCCAAGCGTGCGAGCACTTCGTTCGTATCGGCAATCGACATCGCGGCACAGAAGCCGTGATGGCATGCCGCGCCGCCGTAGTCGTGGAAGTAGACGCCGTGCTCGATGGCGATCTTGATGAATCGCAACATTTGGTTGCGTTGGTGGTGGACGACGTCGCGGTAATTACGTGGCTCGCGGTCGATGCCGAAGTACACGCCGAAGCGGGCGCCGAGTCCCTGCACTCGAGCGTTGATGCCGTGCTTGGCGAAGAGCGTCGTCAAGCCGGCAAAGAGCAGCTCAGCGACGGCGTGAATGTGATCGTAAAATCCTGGCTCGCGGTAGGCGCGGATCGCCGCTAGCGCTGCGGCAACGACGACGGGATGGCCGTTGTACGTGCCCGAATGCTGGCAGTCGCCGATCGGCATCAAGCGATCCATGATGTCGCGCCGCCCGCCGAAGACGCTGAGCGGATACCCGCCGCCGACGGCTTTGCCCAGCGTGCAAAGATCAGGCGTCACGCCCAGATAGCCCTGAGCGCCGCTGATACCCATGCGAAAGGCGCTGAGCACTTCGTCAAAAATAAGCAGCACGCCGTATCGGCGCGTCAACTCTCGAAGCGCCGTCATAAACTCCGGGTTGGGCAATATGCATCCCGCGTTGTAGTAGATCGGCTCGCCGATGACCGCAGCCAGTTCATGCCCATGTTGCTGAAAGGCACGCTCGAGCAGATCGACATGATTGTACGGCACGACGATGATCTGCTCCTGCAAACCGGGTGTCATGCCGGTGGAGCCAGGATAGGCGGTCGGTTGTTCTTCGCTGCCGAGTTGATCGGCGGGCGTGCCGATGGCGAACATGACTTGGTCGTGATAGCCATGAAAGTTGCCCTCGAACTTCAGCAGTTTGCCTCGCCCGGTAAAGGCGCGGGCCAGGCGGATGCAGTGCATCGTTGCTTCGGTCCCCGACCCGGTGAAACGGACGCGTTCCAGACATGGTATCACCTCGCAGAGCAGTTCCGCGAGTTCGGCAGTTTGCTCGTTCTCGTAGGAGCACGCCGCTCCGCGAGCGAGAGCCGCCTCGACCGCCCGACGTACGCGGGCATCGCCGTGGCCAAGGAGCGTGGCGCCATGGCTGCAACAGAGATCGATGTACTCGCGGCTGTCCAAGTCCTCCAACCGACAGCCGTCGGCACGATCGAAGTACATCGCGTGCCCAACCGCGCGATTCAGTCGAGTCGATGAACTGACCCCGCCGGCCAAGGATTGACATGCACGTTGATATTGCTCGGTCACACGGCTCATGGCTGGCCCCCCGGTTCGTTGGTGGTAGTGATGATGGAGATAATGTATCCAAGCCCAGTGGTGAGGTACTCCGAACCTCTGAGAACTGCCGAACGCGCGGCTTCGCCCTAGAGGTTCGGAGTATCTCACCGCCATTGGCACCAACTTAAGGAACGCGCATTGAAGAAACACAATTGAACCACAGAGGCACAGAGGACACAGAGAAAACACGAAGAATGGGAGAAGAATGACGCCACCGACAAAAGTACGAGCCGGAAGCGTAAGCGACGGATTTCTCCAGTCCGTCGCTTACGCTTCCGGCTCGTAAAGCGACTTTTGTCGGTCGCGTCAAGAATAATGCACGCAGAATCGTGAGAATTCCAGGTCACTATTCCGTGCATTTTCTCTGTGTCCCCTGTGTCTCTGTGGTTAGTCTGCGTTTTTTGACACAGATTCCTTAAGTTGGTGCCAATGGTTTCGGAGTACCTCACCACTGGGCTTGCCTAACTATTTCCACAACAAATGGTTGAATTCAAATTCTCCGCCCCACCATGTCGCGCATCGAAAACTCGTCTTGACACTTTTGCTCGCTTGCGTTACTTCGCGGAGTATGGCGAACTTTTTCTCTTACAAACTGAAGCAATCCGATTTGCAGGCGATCTTCGGTCCGGCGAGCGTGGAGCAACCAGAGCTACGCAGTTCGCCGCATTTGCAGGGGCCGCATCATCCCTTTGATTTCGCGCAGAGGCTCTATTCGCTGGAATCGCTTCAGCCTTCCGGGTTTCGGGTGCCACGTGTCGATCTGTTGGAACCCTATTCGCTGCAATGGTTTCTGGATATCGAGAATCAGCGCCATAGCAAGCATGGCAAATGGATTCCGAAACTGTTGGAATTTTCCAAGCATTCGGGCGAGACACTCTTGGGTTTGGGGCATGGCCTAGGCACGGATTGGGTCCAATATGCCCAGCATGGCGCGTCGGTGATGGTGTGCAGCCAGGCATTGCCGCAGCTGGAATTGGTGCAACGGAACTTCGATCTAAGGGGCTTGTCGGGGCGGTTCATCGATGCCAATCCGACGCGCCTGCCGTTGCCCGCCAACAGCATTGATGTGGCGTGCATCAGCAGTCTGCATCATGGCATCGACGATCCGGAAAAGCTGATTCCCGAAGTCTACCGCGTTCTCAAGCCGGGCGGCAAGGTTTTGGCAGTCGCGCCGGCCTATTTCGATGTCGATTATTGGGTGCGAAACATGTTCTTCTGGAACCGCTGGCTGAAGCCCAATTGCGGCAAGAATCCGCTGCGCTGCAAATTACGGCTGTCAGCAGGCCAGTTCCACGGTCTGTTCCACCAGTTCATTGACGTTCGCATTCGCAAACGCCAGCTTCGCAGGGTCGAAGTCCCCGTGGTTTGGCAATGGATTCCCCTGCCAATCCTGGCGCGATTGATGGGACGAGTGTTAGTGCTGAAGGCTTTCAAACCGTTGAACGCGAATCTGACGACGGTTGAATTGAAGAAATGAACAGAAAAAAAAGAAAAATCGAGGTAGTGACTCCCAGCGCGAGACGGTAACCCAACGCGAGTACCATCCAGTCACTACCTCGATAGCGTTGTGAGGTTGCCCTCACTACGTAGTAAATATTGCCCACTTTGACTAAAACGCAAATCTTACCATGAGTCTTTCTGCTCATAATTTGGAGATTCAGCGTCAGTTTTTCTGTTTGTATCGATTGCATCGATTGGGTTGAATATTCGGCCATTTTTTAACGGCTCCATTTCCGTGACCTATAGTTCCCGCAAGTTGCATGCAATCATGACGCCGCCGACAAAACTGAATTTCCGAGGCTGAAGCGTAAGCGAGGCAGCCTGAATGCCTCACTTACGCTTCAGCCGCGGACGGAATTTCACTTTGGTCGGGCGCGTCAAGGACACGGAAGTTTTGAACCTCCCCAATTGGCACGATCGAATGTGCAGTATCTTCGGTGCGAAGTTTCATGCCAAAAACACCAAATGGGAAAGTTAATAAATCGCGTGTCCTAAACGTAAACCTGGCTTTTCGTGGTCCGTGTATTGTTTGCCTCTTCGTTTCCTAATCCATTTCGGATAAGATCACCGCATGGATCCGATCGACGAACTATTCATCCGTTTGAAGACCGCTGGCCGAAAGGCGTTTATTCCGTTCCTCACCGCGGGCGATCCCGATCTGGCGGGGACGGCGCATCTGTTACGTGAGTCGGCGCGACGCGGCGCTTCCTTGATCGAGATCGGCTTCCCCTACAGCGACCCGATCGCGGACGGCAGCGTCATTCAGGCCTCCTACACCCGCGCACTGAACAAGGGCGTTACCGTCGATGCGATTTTCGCGATGATCAAAGACTACCGCGACAAGGCACGCCAGCTGAAGGAAAACGACGTGCCGCTTGTCGCGATGGTCTCCTATTCCATCGTGCATTATCGCGGCATCGAGCGATTCATTCTCGACGCAAAATCAGCGGGATTCAGCGGCGCGATCGTGCCCGATCTGCCCGTGGACGAGGCCGACGAATTGGCGCGACTCGCCGGCCAGCACGACTTCAAGCTCATCATGCTTGTCACGCCGACGACGCCGCGCGAACGAGCGATGCGCATTGCCCGACTTTCGACGGGATTTCTGTACTGCGTGAGCGTCGTGGGCATCACGGGCGAGCGCAGCCAGCTGCCGCCGGACTTGCTCGAATCGCTCGCCTGGCTTCGAACGCAGACGGCATTGCCGATGTGCGTCGGTTTTGGCATCAGCACGCCGGACCACGTGCGGGTGCTGCGTGATTCAGCGGATGGCGTGATCGTCGGCAGTGCGATCGTACGCAAGCTTGGCGCCGCCAAACCGATCGATGAGATTGCCAAGGACGTCGGCGATCTAGTTACGCAACTTATGGACGCGCTGACTCAATAAAAGCATTCGCCCATTCGTGGTTTCCGCTTGCGGCTTAGCGCTCGGAAAACCCCACCCGAGCGCTAAGCCGCAAGCGGAATACGACAAAGCTACGATTCAAGGAGATTCTTCAAGATGTTAGTCAATAGTTTGACGATTTGTGCCGCCTTGTTCGCTGTCGGGCAGCCGAACGATGACTGGCAGAAACTCGAATCCACGCACATCAAAAACATCCGCCAGGTGACGCGCGATTTCATTCGCGCGGGCGAAGGTTATTTCTCGCCCGATGGCACGAAGGTCATCTTCCAGGCCGAGGAGAAGGGCGAGAATCCGTTCTACCAGATGTTTGTCATGGACCTGAAATCCGGAGCCGTGCGACGCGTCAGTCCCGGTGCGGGCAAGACGACGTGTGGCTACTTCCATCCGAAAGCGGACAGGATTCTCTTCGCCAGCACGCATCTCGACCCGGACGCCAAGAAGCACTACGCCGGCGAATTCAAGTTGCGCGACGAGGAAAAGCTGACGAAAAAACGCCGACGTTACGTTTGGGACTTCGATCCGTACATGCAAATCTTCGAGGGCAACTCGGATGGCTCTGGCTTGAAGCAGCTCACAAGCTCCAAGGGTTACAATGCTGAGGGGTCGTATTCCGCCGATGGGAAGAAGATCGTTTTCTGCTCGAACCGATCAAACGAGAAGAACCTCGAACTCTATACGATGGACGCGGACGGCTCGAATGTTCGCCAGCTGACGAACGCGCCAGGCTGCTACAACGGCGGGCCATTCTTCTCGCCGGACGCCACGAAAGTTATCTTCCGCAGCGATCGCAAAAAGAAGGACCATCTGCAACTCTTCGTCATCAACGTCGATGGCACCGGGGAGAAAGCGCTCACCGATGATGAGAACTGGGTTTTCTGGGCGCCGTATTGGCATAAAGACGGCAAGCACATCATCTACACGGCTGCGGATCATTCCAATCCGCTGATGCGTCCGAATTACGATTTGTACTGGATGAATATCGAGTCGGGCAAAAAGACGCGCCTAACCTTCGCCCCCGGCGCCGACGTGCTGCCGGTATTCAGTCCGGATCAGACAAAGATCATGTGGACCTCGAACCGCGATGGCCGTTCGCCGACGCAACTCTACATCGGCGACTTCACGCCGCCGAACTGAAAGAAAGACGAGCCGGAAGCGTCAGCGACGGTTTCCACCTATCCGTCGCTGACGCTTCCGGCTCGTTTGGTGCGGCCGTGATGTTACGCACGCCCCGGCAGGCGTTCCCATTCTTTACGTACTTGGGTCAGGCCATAGGCGCACAACTCGTAGCGTTCGCTCAGGCGGCGCAGCACGATCGATTGCTCGTGGTGTGCTTCGTCGTCCAGCGTGCTCGCGATGTAGTACGAGCGTTTTCCCTGTTGCTGATAGTCGATGAAATGATCCTTATGCTGAACGGACCGAAATTTCCGCAGCATCTCCGGATAAACGCCGGTCCAGAACAGCGTGAAGTCACCGATATGCCGGTGCATCTCTCGGCTCGTACGGCCTTCGGGCGGCATCGATTCGGCTTCCATGATCATATCGGCCACTTCCTCAAGTCGGCGTCCGGTGCTGGAACGTAGCCGAAAGATCGTGTCGAGATGCACAAACCGTGATAACAGCCCCGAAAGATAATCAACCAACGGCGGGTCAGCCACGCCCAGGTCTGCGATGAAGGTGTGTTCGGTCAACCCGCAGAAATAGTGCTGCAGGGGCTGTTCGGTCTTGGTGTACAACATCGTGGGCCTCCTCGCCCTCGGTATGAGGGCCTGTTTGAATTGTAGCGCACGTTTTGCGAACTTGCAAATGACATGCACGGACATTTCTGCCGAATAGCGAACGCGGCCAGGCCCGGAAAATTGCGCTGTCCAATTTGGAAATCGCCCCGGCGCGGGAGAGGATTAGGTAGGCGATTGACTCTTCAGCAATCTTCGGACGCCGACCCCGTTCGACTTGCGTGATTATTATCAGATCGTGAAAAGATGCAACTTCAATGTGGTGCGATGCTTCACGTCGTCGGCTTTGTCACGTGGAGCGAGTTCGCCTTTTTGTGGCGATTTTTTTTGATCCGGACCAGATTTGCTCAGGCACATGGATCACAAATACATCACGATTTCACGGCATGCAGTACGCGCGGGTGGCCGGCAGAGTCGATGATGGTCGGCGCCAGCGTTAGCGTCGCGATCGCGGCGAGACGTACACGCGCGGGCGCTTCTTGCGGCGAGCCGATCTCGACGATCAGGTGGTCGCCGTGTTGCAAGCGTGCGGACGCTTCGGCGATGATGCGGTCGAACACCGCGAAGCCATCGGCGCCAGCGGCCAGCGCGGTTGTCGGTTCGTAGTTGCGCACGCCGATCGGCAGGTTTGGGATGTCACCGTCGGGAATGTACGGCGGATTGCTGATGATGCAGTGAAACGTCTCGTTGGCGCCGAGCGGCGAAAACACGTCACCCTTGAGAAAACGGATACGCTCAGCGACGCCGTGCTTGGCGGCGTTTTCGCGAGCAACTGCCAGGGCATCGGGGCTTTTGTCGATGGCGGTTACCTGCGAGGTCGGGAGATGTTTCGCGATGCTGACTGCGAGGTTGCCCGAACCGACTCCAAGGTCCAAGATGCGCGGTTCTTTCATCGCCTTCATCACCTTCAAGCATTCCACGACGACATGTTCGCTATCGGGCCTGGGGATCAGCACGGCCCGCGTGACCTTGAACTCCAATCCGTAAAATTCCTTACGCCCGACGAGGTAGGCGACCGGGCAGCCTTCGAGCCGTTGGCGGATCAAGTCGCGGTATGCATGGCGTATCTCCGGCGAGGCGACCTCGGCGAAGCGCATGCCGTACAGATCGATACGTTTGCAGCCGGCGACATGCGCGAGCAGCACCTCGGCGTCAAGTCGTGCGGATTCAACGTTTTTGGCCGCGAGATGCTTTGCCGTCCAGTCAAGGAGCGAGCCCAAAGTCCAGACCTGTTCCGTGGCGGGAGGCATGTTATTTCCTTGGCTTCTTGCGGAATCGAATTGTTGACGTTGATGGTTATGATACAAATTATCCAACCGCAAGCCCCAGGATGAGCGGAGCGATTCCTGGGGGTAAATGGGCGGTTGTGTCACCCCCAGGAATCGCTCCGCTCATTCTGGGGCTTGGTGGGCATCACTCCGGCTTCGGCGTGACGTTTGAGCATAACGCGCCGTGTTGCCAGCAGGTGTAGCATGCGGTATTGCTGAGCGGGGCAGGGCGGAGCGAATCGGCGAGCGTCGCACCCAATCGCGAAGCGGGCGACTCGATCAGGATCGGGCACGTGAATACGCCGCGATCGGTGACGGTTCGGCTATTGCTGCACACGAGCAGGTTCGTGTCGAAATCGGCGAGCATCTCGTCGGTCACGCGCTCATCGCCGTTGTAGCCGCGCTGCCGAGAGGCTTCGGCGCCGAGGCGCAATGTTGGCAGAATCTTGACGCGCGGTCGAGTGTAGCCGATGGCTTTGAGCATCGCGACGAACTCGCTGAACAGCTCGGCGTCGTCCTGATCGTCGCGAGTTTTGGTCACGGTGAGGATCGGCAGAAAGCCGAAGTCGAGCAGCCGTTTCACGCCGGCGAGGATGCGTGCGAACGTGCCTTCGCCGCGAATTGGGTCGTTGTCGCTAGCGCATGCGCCGTCGAGCGAGACGCGGAATTCGAGGCTGTAGATCGAGGCGTCCGATGCCGCGCGAAGGCGGTGCAGCCAATCGTCGCGCAGCACCGTGCCGTTGGTCAAGGCGGTTGCGGGACCGACGGCGAGCGTGCGTTCGAGAATCGCGACCATGTCGGGGTTGAGGAACGGTTCGCCGCCGGTGAAGTAGTATTCCTTGACGCCGAGCGGGATCGATTCCGCGAGATGGCATTCCACGGTGGCCAAATCGAGGAAGCCGAAGCTGTGATTGTGCGGGCTGCACGAAATGAAGCAATGGCTGCACGTGAGGTTGCAGCGAGTGCCGGCGACCTGGAACCAGAGCGCATCGAGATGCCGAATCGGCACGCTCGGCGAATCGATAATGTCCAACGAAAGTGGCATAATGAATTCACCGCCAGCCACAAAGTAAGCAAATTTAGCCACGGAAGATACACGGCGCGGCCAAGCCGCAACAAATACAGAATCACGAAAGTACGAAAGAACGAAAACACGAAAGGAAGGCAAAACCATTCACGACGAGTCACAAGCCAAAGCAAATCTCGATAAGGAAAGCAGGAAGGCAGGAAAAAAGGGCTGATTCAATTCTTGCTTTCCTGCCTTCCTTGTCGTCCTTGCATTTTTCGATAATGCGGTGTACGGTTGGGAAAATCGCTTGGGTTAGGTTTCTATTTCGTGTTTTCGTACTTTCGGGCTTTCGTGATTCGCGTTCTGGATTTGCGCAAAATGAATTCTGCGAGGCTCGCAAAGATTTTGGATGTAGGTAACACGGAAAGGACACGGAAGAAAACCAGAGAATGTAATACCTGACTCTCTCTCTCTGCATTTCTTCCGTGTCCTTTCCGTGTTTCTTCCGTGGCTAATTGTGTTTGACTGACCGTTGCGGCTCGGCCTCGTTGGGCTATCCATGGTGTAACTCTTGTAAGCCATCCTATTTTACAAATCGTCGGCGATGCGATACATTGAAGTTGCATTTTCGGAGGACAGACGTGAAACGCCGGGAGTTTTTGCATCCGCGCCATGCGGCGAAGGTGGCTGGTCCGGTGCTTGGCATCGTTGGCGAGATCGCGCGCGACGTGAGTGTGCCGACCGACCCGGTGCTGTTGCGCTTTTCCCGGCGTGCGATGGCGACGACGTTTGAGGTCATCCTGCCTTATGGCTCCGACAGCGCTAACGATGTCGCCGTTGCCGGGCTTGATGAAATCGATCGACTCGAAGCCCAGCTCACGGTCTACCGCGATACGAGCGAAGTCAGCCGGCTCAATTCGACGGCGGGACATCGGGCGATGCGTGTGGAGCCGAATCTGTTCGAGTTGCTGGTGCTGGCCGAGCGTTTGTATCGCGACACGGATGGTGCGTTCGACATCGCCGTCGGGGCGCTCATTAAGACCTGGGGTTTCTTCCGTAGACAAGGCCGCATGCCCGCACCGTACGAACACGCCAATGCCCGCGAGCGTAGCGGCTGGGCGAACGTGATGCTCGATGGAGAACGCCAGACCGTGGCGTTTCGCCAGCCGGGCGTGGCGCTCAACCTGGGTAGCATCGGCAAAGGCTATGCGCTCGATTGTGCCCTCGTCGCCGGTCGCACGCGGGGAAACGTTGCCAACATCCTGTTGCACGGCGGCCATAGCAGTCTGCTCGCCAAGGGCCGCGCTGCACCGGATCGACGTGGCTGGACCGTCGGCCTGACCGATCCGCGCAATCCCACGATTCGCCGGGCTTATCTTCATCTCTGCGATCGTGCGATGGCGACCTCAGCGGCGACGCAGCAGCACTTCGTTCACGAAGGCCGAACGCTCGGGCATCTGCTCGATCCGCGCACCGGTTGGCCCGCGGAAGGCATGCTGAGCGTGACTGCCACCGCGCCGACCGCCGCCGAGGCCGATGCCCTGGCAACGGCGTTCTTCATCCTCGGCCTCGAAAAGACACGGGCATACTGTGAGACGCATCCCGAAATCGGAGCTGTGCTCATCGCGGCTGATGTACCTCAGCGATTGGAGGTGCTCGGTCGCGCCAAGGATGAGGTCGAGCGCTAATTTCGTTTAGCGCCCGCATGGTGCCACGCGAACGCTGAACGAGGAGCTTACGCCTCGCCCGTCAGTTTCGCCCGGCCAAGGATGGTGTAGGTCGGCCCGTCGCGCGTCATTTCGCTGCTCATTACCAAGACTTCGCGCACATTCGCTTCGCCGCCGGCCCATTCCTGCTGCTTCGCCAACGCTTGCACCAATGCGTCATGCGGGCCTTCGCCTTTGATTCGGCCAAGCGTAACGTGCGGTTTATAGACACGCATTTCGGGACGATACAAACCCAATTCCTCGAGCTTCGCTTCCAACTCGTGATGCAATTTGACAAGGTCGTCGGCGCCTTCACTCACGCCCATCCACACGACGCGCGGCCGACGTGTATTCGGAAAGCACCCGACGCCTTCCATTGTCACTTGGAATGTCGGCAGGGACGATGTGACTTTCTGCGCGGCGCGGCAAACAGTGATCGATTCGCGTTCGTCGATATCGCCAAGGAAGAGCAGGGTGATGTGCATGTTCTCACCTTCGACCCAATTGACATCGGGAGCGTCGTTGGATAGCTCCTTTTGCAAGGATGCCAGACGTTTGCGGATCGCGGGACCGAGATCGATTGCGAGAAAGGTACGAATGCGTGCCATGAAAAAATCCCCAGAACATGATGTTCGGGGGATTGTATGAATTGGCGCGATTCCGTTTAGCCGCTCGTTTTTGGCGAGCGCGGACATAGCGTACAACCAAATCAGGCGAAACGCCCTTCCGCACTCGCCAAAGGTGAGCGGCTAAAAAATCACCTGCGGATTATTACGCCAACGCCGATCGGCGGCGGTTCATGGATATATACCGGCCGCGGATGCACGATGACCGGCACAGGGTCGGCCACGACGACGCGCGGTGAACGGCGTGATTGCATGAAGCCGATGACGCTTGAGCTTACGCGGTTGTCTTGAAGATAGAAGATGTCGTCGTTTGTGAGATGGAATATCGAATTCGTCTGATCGATTTGGCGAATGATGATATCGTCGGGCGTTTGGCGTTGAGCCAACTGCACGACATCGTCGAGCCGCATTTGGTTGCGGGCTGCGGTGTTGGCGGCGGCGATGGCGCGGGCGTGCTGGCGATCCTCGACGCGATCGCGGTCATTACCCACCGCCGTACCGAGGCCCGTGCCGACGAGTCCGCCGATCAGAGCGCCCGCGCCGGCGTTGCGCGTCGCGCCGCCGACGATCGCACCCAGGCCCGCGCCGAGCAACCCGCCGGACACCGCGCCTTGCTGTGTGTTATTCATGCCCGTGCAGCCGCACTGCAAGAGGAGGAGCGAGCCGATCAGCCACAGTCTATGATTCATGAAAAGCCTCCAGGCCTTGAATCCGAATTCTCCGCTTGCGACTTTCCGCTTGGAAAATCCCACGCGATTGCCGAACGTATGCGGCCGTATATGCCAATTTCTCGGCATTTCGTCAAGCGATTCTCGTTTCGGTTATCCGCGAATCGGCATGCGCCCTACAATGCATCAATCGGGCACAATATACCACGTATCGGCACGCAGGAGATCATGGAATGAATCTGTTCGCAAGACCTGTGCGTTTCTTCACCATCGCGGTCGCACTCCTAGGCTTCCTGGCTTTCGGCGGACATTCGCAGGCCCAGCCAAACGACGCACTTTACGAAAAAACCGTCTCCATCGAAGGTATCACAGAGTATCGCTTCAAGAACGGGTTGCGTTTCCTTTCCTATCCCGATAAGGCCTCGCCCACTGTCACCGTCAACATGACCGTCCTCGTTGGCTCTCGGCACGAAGGCTACGGCGAGACCGGCATGGCGCACCTGCTCGAACACATGCTTTTCAAGGGCAGCAAGCTCTACCCATCCTCCGCCGCTCTCGACAAGGCAATCCAGGGGCATGGGGCGGTTGATTACAACGGTACAACCTGGACTGACCGCACGAACTATTACGAAACGCTGCCCGCCAACGAAAAGAACCTCGAATTCGCCATCCAGATGGAAGCCGACCGCCTCGTCAACTGCTTCGTCAAACGCGAAGACCTTGTGGCCGAGATGACCGTCGTTCGCAACGAATTCGAGATCGGCGAGAACAACTCCGCGGGCGTCCTCAATCAGCGTATGATGGCCGCGGCTTACGAATGGCATAACTACGGCAAGTCCACGATCGGCAATCGCACCGACATCGAACGCGTGCCGATCGACCGGTTGCAGGCCTTCTATAAGAAGTTTTACCAAGTCGATAACACCGTTCTGATCGTCGCTGGCAAGTTCGATGAAAAGAAGGCGCTGGCCGTCGTGAGCAAATATTTCGGCACGCTCAAGGCCCCGGATCGTGTGCTGGACAAAACCTACACCGAGGAGCCGGCCCAGGACGGCGAACGCGTTGTCACTCTGCGTCGCGTCGGCAAGGTTCCCGTCGTCGGCCTGATGTACCACATCCCGGCGGCATCGCACGAAGATCACCCGGCCTGCGAAATCCTGAGCATGGTCCTGGGTGCCACGCCATCGGGCAGGTTGTACAAATCGCTGGTAGTGACGAAAAAAGCAACGAACGTCGGCTATGACGCCACCACCTGGTTCGATCCGGGCGTGCTGGAGATGTCGGCCAGTGTCAACGACAAAGTCGCACCGGAGGAAGTTCGCGACATCATGATCGCCGACGCGGAGAAGTTCGCCAATCAGCCGGCGACGCAAGAAGAAATCACGCGCGCGACCCGGAAGTATCTCGCCATTCGCGAAAAGCGTTTGACGAAGAGCACGTCAACCGCCGTCGAGCTGAGCGAATGGGTCGGCGCGGGCGATTGGCGTTTGTTGTTCATCCATCGCGACCGCATCAAGAAGGTCACGCCCGAGGATGTCACGCGCGTCGCCAAGAAGTATCTCAAGCAGAGCAATCGCACGGTCGGCATGTTCTTTCCGACCAAGGAATCCGAACGCACGCCGATTCCGCAATCGCCCGATATCGCCAAACTTGTCAAGGATTTCAAAGGCGGCAAAGGCATCTCCGAAGGCGAAGTCTTCGACCCGACGCCCGACAATATCGAGAAGCGCGTCCAACGCTTCACGCTTTCCAATGGCCTGAAGGTCGCCTACTTCCCCAAGAAAACTCGCGGCGAAACCGTCACGGGCCGACTGACGTTTCGCTTCGGTAGCGAGGAATCGTTGCTCGGAAAAACCACTGCCGCCAGCTATGTCGGCTCGATGCTCACCCGTGGCACGAAGAACAAGAATCGCACCGAAATCCAGGACGAACTCGATATTCTCAAATCCTCGCTCGGTGTCAGCACCGGCGCGGGGTCGCTCAGCGTGTCGTGGGAAAGCAAACGCGAACTCCATGGCGATTTCCTCAAACTGCTGAACGAAGTGTTACGCGAGCCGACCTTCCCCGACGCGGAACTCGCGATCATTCGCCAAAACAGCAAGCAGAGTATCGAACAGTCCATGGTGGATCCGCAGGGCATTGCGTTTCGCACGTTGACCCGCAATCTCGATCCGCATCCGAAGACGAGCATCCATTACACGCCGACGTTCGAGGAATCGCTAGAACGCAATGCCAAGGTGACGCGCGACTCCGTCATCGAAATTTATTCGCAGATCGGCGGCGCTATCGGCGAACTGGTGATCGTGGGCGATTTCGATCCCGAGGCGACGACCAAGCAGTTTGAATCGATCCTGACCGGCTGGAAGACCACGACCGCGCACAAGCGGATCCCCGCGGTGTTGGTCGAAGGTGTCAAGGCGTCGCGCGATACGATTAACACGCCGGACAAGGAGAACGCCGTTTACGCCGCTGCCGTCAAGTTTAGGATGGACGACAGCTCGCCCGATTTCGCCGCGCTGGAACTGGGCAACTTCGTGCTCGGCAGCGGTTTTTCATCTCGCCTGATGGATCGCTTGCGTGTGCGCGAAGGCTGGTCGTATGGCACCGGTTCGCAGCTTGGCGTTGGCGCGAAGGACCCTGTTGCCCGGTTTCTCGTCTACGCTTTTTGCAATCCCGATGTCATCGACAAGGTTGACAAAGGCGCGATCGAAGAGCTTGATAAGTTGTTCAAGACAGGCATTACTGAAGAGGAACTGAAACTCGCCCGCGTCTCTTTTCTCGACGACATGCGTGTCGAGCGTGGCAAGGACAGTGGCCTGGTAAGCATCCTGGCGAGCGGGCTATTTCTTGGCCGAACTGCTGCCTGGCAGGCCGACATGGAGAAGAAAATCGCCGCCGTCACTGTAAAAGACGTGAACCGCGCGCTGGCGATGCACATCTCTACTGGCAGATTGGTTATCGTGCGTGCGGGTGATTTCTCGAAGAAGAAATAACTTCCAAGCCCTCAGGATGAGCGCAGCGATTCCTGGGTGTGACTATCCGTTCACTCCACCCCCAGGAATCGCTGCGCTCATCCTGGGGCTTTTTCGTTTTCATCGAGTCCCATGCTGGAAAATGCCCCCATCCTGTCCTACAAACACGCCGGGTTGACCGTTGAGGGTTACTCGCGCGCGGCTGTGCAGACCTACTGGCGCGTGCCGGAGTTGAAGGTCTGCTTCGACCTCGGCGCTCACCCGTGGGACTTTATGAGCACGCCAAACTGCTTCATCTCGCACACGCACCTGGATCATGTGGCTGCCTTGCCTGCCTATGTTGCACGCCGGCGCATGATGAAAATGGAGCCGCCGACGGTTTACATCCCCGAATATGCGTTGGATGACGTACGACGACTCCTGCTTATCATGCAGCGGCTCGATCGCGGTCGGCAGACGTGCAATCTCGTTGGCGTGACGGCAGGCCAGGAGATCGAATTGTCGCGCGAGCATGTTGTTACCGTATTCGAGGCGACGCACACGATTCCCGCAGTTGGATACGTAGTTTGGGAGAGGCGCAACAAGCTCAAGGAAGAATATCACGGCCTGCCCGGCGACAAAATCCGCGACCTGCGGCTGTCGGGCGTGGCCGTCACGCACGAAATCCGCACGCCGATCGTCGCCTACACCGGCGACACCAGCCCGGCGGGACTTGACAATTACCCGCCAGCGTTCGAGGCGAAGATACTTATTACTGAGATGAGCTTCGTTCGTGCCAAGCATCGGCGGGAGAAGATCCACAAGTTCGGGCATATGCACCTCGACGACTTCATCGAGCGAGCGGACCGCTTCAAGAACGAACTGATCATTTGTGGACATTTCAGCACGCGCTATGGCACGGAGGAGATTCGGCGTGTCGTGGAACGCAAGCTTCCTGAGAATCTGCGTAGTCGAGTGAAACTTTGGCTATAGCGACGATCGTGTTTCCGGTGCCAATTGCATCAATCAGTAAACTTCGTGCACATTTCCGTCCGATGCAAGTGGTAACGCCATCGTATGCGTCTTTTTTGGCGAGCCTAGCTGCGTAAGCAGCAGGTTGAATTACCCGCAAACCTGCTGCTTACGCAGCTAGGTTCGCCAAACTGCACAGTTGGTCACGATGGCCCCCTCTCCCCGGACGGAGGAAATGGTCGCATGGATTTGCAACGATTTGGGCTGAAGCGTCGTCCGTTTCCGTCGTCGCCAGACTCGATGGCTTACTATCCCGCCTCAAGCCACGAATCCGCTCTGACGCTCCTGGTTCACGGTCTCGCCGAGGATGAAACGTTTGTCCTCCTCACCGGCGAGCCTGGCACGGGCAAGACGCTGCTGGCGTACCTGTTACTCGAACGGCTCGGCGATAGCGTCGAAAACGCCTACCTCGCCAACAGTCATTTCGCCGACCGCTGCGCTCTGTTGCAGGCGATCCTCTACGACCTCAAGTTGCCTTACGACGACGTCAGCGAGCAGCGTTTGCGATTGCGGATCACAGATCACCTGCTGCAAGCGGTAGCGGATGGCAAGCGCACGGTGTTCGTGATCGACGAAGCGCACCTTCTTGGCACCGACGTTCTCGAAGAACTGCGTATGTTGGCGAATCTGCAAACGGGCGGCGGTAAGGCGCTGCAGATCGTGCTGATCGCCCAACCCACGCTGCTCACGACGCTTGCCTATCCGGGTCTCGAATCGCTTCGCCAACGCATCGCCGTCCGCGCGACGCTTGCCGCGATGCCTGCGGAAGAAGCATACGACTATCTCGCGCATCATCTGCGAGCGGCTGGCGGGAAGCCGGAGAAGATATTCGATGACACCGCTCTCGAGGTACTCGCTCGCGGCACTCACGGCGTGCCGCGTTATCTAAATCAGGCTGCGTCCCAGGCGCTGGCTCTTGCCGAGAATGGTGAACTGACGACGGTCGATGCCGAGGCGGCGCTCGAAGCTCTCGCCATGCTTGGCCTGTCCGTGGACGAAGCCGATGAGAAGCCCGACAACGATGGCGAACCGACGCATCCGAATATCCAGAAATTCTTTCGTACCGCGTAATCGATTCTCCGCTTGCGGCTTAGCGCTCGCCAAAGATACTGCGAGCGCTAAGCCGCAAGCGGCAAATGCATGACAAAAGGGTACCGGTCAATGGGCAGGATGCTTGACAGTTTGAAAGCCAATGGCGGCACGCGCGTTGCTCCCCCGGCGTTGGCCAAACCTGGCGCCGAAACGCCCGCGCCAGATGGCGTCGTCGATTGGGAAATCGCCGAGGATGTTCCGTTCATCGAGGTCGGCGGCCCCAACAAGAAAGTCGAACTTTCGCCCGGCTTGCTCAAACACCCGGCCCAGAGAACGCCGCAACCGCCGCACCTACAGATCGAAAAGATTGGTCTCGCTCTGACGCCGACGCAAGTCGTGCAACTGGCGCCGACAAAGCCGATGGGCGTTGTCTTCGAGCCTTGGCCAGGCGCCGCGACCACAAGCATCCATGCCGAAATCATCGCCTACCACCAACCCGATCATCCGACAGCCAAGCAGTACGCCGCCCTTTTCGACGCGATGACCGCCAGCATCAACATCACGACGAGCAAGACCGTACTGATGCTTGGCTTGAAAGCCAACGTCGGTACGACGACGGTGCTCGCCAACCTTGGCGTGATCGCATCGCTGCAGCGCTCGCTGCGCGTCGTGCTGATCGACGCCAACACACGGCGCCCCGGCATCGCGCAGAAGTTCGGGCTGAGCGACGCCGTCGGCCTAGCGGAAGTCGCCGACGGGGCTTTGGCGATCGAGCAGGCGCTGGTGCCGACGTGTGCCGTCAATTTGCACCTGCTGCCTGCGGGGATTTCGACGAAATCGCGCCCCACCGCTCGCAACGAAGCGATGCAGTGGGTTATGGCTTGGTTGCGCGAGCGGTTCGACCTGCTCCTGATCGACGGCCTCGCATTGGACGATGCCGCGGAACTCACGATCCCGCTCGCCCTCGCCGACGGCGCCTATCTTGTGCTACCGCACGGCGAATCGAGTGCCAGCAAAGGCGCGGCGCAGGCCGTGCATCGTCTAGGCGGCCGGCTCAGCGGTTTGGTGCACACCTCGTTCGACCAATAGTTGGTCGAGCCTGGTCGCGTAAGTAGCAGGTTGATTCTGCAACGGTGTATTCAACCGGCCGCTTACGCGGCTAGGCTCGCCGAAATTTGTGCGTAGAATGTTTGCATGATCCGCATCAATCTCCGAGGTGCCGGCATGCATTCCCGTTCCATTTTTCGTCTTTTTCTCATCATCGTGTTAGCCGGTTGCTTCTTCGCGTCGGCCCATGGGCAGACGCCTCGCAAACCGAACCTCATTTTCGTGCTCGTCGATGACATGGGCTACGCGGACCTCGGCTGCATGGGCGGCAAGGACGCGAAGACGCCGAACATCGATCGGCTTGCAACCGAAGGCGTGACGTTCTCGCAATTCTATAGCAACGCTCCGGTCTGCACTCCGACACGATATGATTTCGACCTGCCCAACGACGTCGAGCAACGGCGCAACCTCGCCTATCGTCAGCCGGAGACCGTGTTGCGTTTGCGCCGATTGCTCGAAACATGGGAGGCGGAAATGGACAAGAGTGAGCGCGAGTATTGGATAAAGTGAGGGCATCTCGTTTAGCCGCTCGCCTTTGACGAGCGCGAGTTCAAATACTGCGCTCGCCAAAGACGAGCGGCTAAACGCCAACCATTCGGTGAAACCGCGCATGAACGACAACACGCTTTTCACCGTCGGCCATTCCAATTACGACATGGTCACGTTCATCGCGCTGCTCAAACAGCACGCCATCGACGTGCTCACCGATGTGCGCTCGTCGCCTTACTCCAAGTATGTGCCACATTTCAACAAAGCCAATCTCGAACGGGAAATTCGCGCGGCCGGCATGCAGTACCTATATCTCGGCCAGCATCTGGGCGGTATGCCCGACAACGACGCGTATTACGACGACGACGGCCGAGTGCTCTATTATCGCGTTGCGAAGGACGCCGGCTTTTTGCACGCCATCAGCCGACTCGAGCAGGGCATCAAGAAATACGTTGTCGCCATCATGTGCGGCGAGGAGAACCCATCGGGCTGCCATAGGCATCTGCTCGTGAGCCGCGTCATGAGCGAACGCGGCACGCACGTGTTGCACCTCCGTGGCGACGGCAGCGTGCAGACCGACGTCGAGCTGCACGGCTCGATCTGCGAACAGCCGTTTCTCTTCGATCTTCCTGACGAGGACATCACCTGGAAGTCGATGTGATCGGTGCCAAAATGAGGCACTCCGCTATTGCTGTTGAAGAAAAAGCCTCACGTCCCGACGCAGTGGCGCAAAGAATGACGTCGCCGACAAAGGTCCGATTCCGTTTTCGTTCCCAAACTTCTGTTTGGGAACAGGCATGGCGGAAACTCTGTTTCGCCTCATAGAAGACGCGCCCGACAAAACTACGAGCCGGAAGCGTAAGCGACGGATTTCTCCAGTCCGTCGCTTACGCTTCCGGCTCGTAGGGCGACTTTTTTCGGCGGCGTCAACTTTGGCTTTGTTGAAGATATTCCTCGCTTCATCTTCGCTTAAGCTTCGTTGTGGTAATCTCCATCATGTGGTCGGGAAAATACATCCGGCAAGCTGCCGTAGAAAACGAGGGTTTACGTCATGAGGCCTCTGCTCTTCACTTTCGCTCTCAGTGTCTGTTTGTCGTTGGCGGTTCCAGGTGCCGTTCAGGCCCAGCTACCCGTCGGGAACTATTACAACACGTCGCGGTACGTCGCCAGCAACAATGCGGCTTATCGCAATGCGATGTCGCGCACGCCGCGCCCCAGCATTCAGGCCATCCGCTACAACGGCTACCCCACCAACTACGGGCTAGGCACACTAACGACCGGCGTCAATGCCCTGATGATGATGAACGGCATGATTCCCGGCGCGAGCGCCTATTCCAACCAAGGCTATAACAACGCAAATATGAATCAGGGCTACAACCCGTACATGTACCAGGAATATAACCCGTATATGACGAACCCGTATAACTATGGGTCGTATCCGTGATACCGCAAAATGCCCCTGCGGCGACCTACGACGCGGAGCGTCGTGCTACACTGTAGTACGACGCTCCGCGTCGTGTTTTTTGTAGAAATCACTTCACCCTATTCGCACTTTTTGAGTAAAATAACATTCTTCCTCACGCGCTCTGCTGCGCGTCGCGGCTAAACGGTTCCACCTTGCGTCGAGACTGTCACCATGAAATCACTGAAAATAACGCCGTTGTTTATCCTTACCGCCATCAGCCTAGCGACGCTTCCCGGTTTGGCGTTCGCACAAAGCAGCGTCGAATTCAATCGTGACATTCGACCAATTCTGACCGATGCCTGTTTCAAATGCCACGGCCCAGCGGCGAAGAAAGGCGGTTTCCGTCTCGACCTGCGCGAGGACGCCCTGAAGCCCGCCAAGAGCGGCGCCAGGCCGATTGTCGAGGGCAAGCCTGGCGAGAGCGAGATCGTCAAGCGTATCTTCAGCAAGGAACCGAGCGATGTCATGCCGCCGCCGAGCGCGCATCGTACATTGAAGCCCGAGCAGAAGGAAATGATCAAACGTTGGATCGCCGAGGGCGCGAAGTATCAGAAGCACTGGTCATTCGAGGCCGTTGCGCGTGCCGCCGTGCCGAAGGTTGAGGCGAAGAATCCGATCGATGCGTTCATCATCGACCGGTTGCAGCGCGAGGGGCTGAAGGCATCGCCGGAGGCCGACCGCGCGACGCTGATTCGGCGTGTGTCGTTCGCGCTCACCGGGCTGCCGCCGACGATCGCCGAGGTCGAAGCGTTTGCGGAGGACAAGTCCGCGGACGCTTATGAGCGCATGGTGGATCGCTATCTCGCCTCGCCTCGATATGGCGAGGAGATGTCACGCTATTGGCTCGACCTTGCCCGCTATGCCGACACGCACGGGTTGCACCTGGATAACGAACGCCAAATGTGGCTGTACCGTGATTGGGTCGTGCGTGCGTTCAACGACAACATGCGTTTCGACCGCTTCGCCATCGAACAACTCGCCGGCGATCTGTTGCCGAAAGCGACGAGCGATCAGATCGTCGCCACGGGGTTCAATCGCTGCAACGTGTCGACGAGCGAAGGCGGGTCGATCGATGCGGAGTGGGTTTTCCGCAATGCCGTCGATCGCACGACAACGATGACCGAAGTGTTTCTCGGCTTGACGGGCGGCTGCGCGGTTTGCCATGACCACAAATTCGACCCGATCACCGCGAAGGATTTTTATTCGCTGTACGCCTTCTTCTATTCGATCGACGGTCCGGCGATGGACGGCAACGCCCTGCTCACCGCGCCGACTTTCAAGACACCTACGCAAACCCAAGAAAAGCGATTGGGCGAAGTGACCACGCTCATCGGCAAGATCCAGAGCGACCTATCGCAGCAAAGCAAGAACGTGAAGTACACCGATCCCGCCGACCTGCCGCCGGAATCGACGAAGTTCGTCGGCGATGCATCGCGTTCGTTCAAGGCCTGGCGTGCGAAAGTCGTGAAGGACAGCAAGGGTTTGCCGAAAGATATCGTCGCCCTCATCAAACAGCCCAAGCTCGACGCGCCGGGGCAGGCAAAACTGCTCGAACATTATCTGCAATTTGTCTGCGCCGACACCCGGCCAGTGTTCGACGCGCTGACCAAACAACTCACGGCGTTGACAAAGGAACGCGATGGTCTCAATGGAGCAATCCCGGGCACGTTTATCTTCAAGGACATGGCGAACCCGCGCGATAGCTTTGTCATGATGCGAGGCCAATACACCAAGCCGGGCGACAAAGTCGATCCGGACACGCCGAGTTTCCTGCCGCCGCTCGCCAAGGCCGGGCCGCGAGCCAACCGCCTCGATCTCGCCAAATGGCTCGTGTCGCCGGAGCAACCGATGACGGCGCGCGTCACCGTCAATCGCTTTTGGCAGCAGTTCCTCGGCACGGGCATCGTCAAATCGAGCGGCGATTTTGGCGTGCAGGGAGATTTACCTACGCACCCGGAATTGCTCGATTTCCTCGCATCCGAATTCGCAAAATCGTGGGACGTGAAAGCGTTGGTTCGCATGATGCTGACGTCGCAAACGTTCCGCCAGTCGGCGCGCGTCACGCCGGACCTGTTCAAGCGCGACCCGGAAAATCGCCTCTACGCCCGTGGCCCGCGCTTCCGCCTCGACGCCGAGCAGGTCCGCGATAACGCTCTGTTTGTCAGCGGGCTGATGGTTCACGACATGGGCGGCCGCGGCGTCAGGCCGTACCAGCCGCCGCGCATCTGGGAGCCGGTCGCGTTCTCCGGTTCCAGCACGGGCACGTACGTGCAGGACAAAGGCGCCGGCCTCTATCGCCGCAGCATCTACACGTTCCTCAAACGCACGGCCCCGCATCCGTTCATGGCCAACTTCGACGCACCGAATCGCGAATCGTCGTGCAGCCGGCGCGAACGCAGCAACACGCCCTTGCAAGCATTGCAGCTCATGAACGACGTGCAACACTTCGAAGCGGCACGCAAACTCGCCGAACGGATCGTCACCGAAGGCGGCAAATCGCCGGCGGAACGCATCCGCTTTACCTATCGCACGCTGTTGGCACGCGATCCCGAAGCCTTTGAAGCTGACCTTGTCGCCAAGACGTTGACCCAGTTTCTCGACCGTTACCAAAAAGACCCCGCGTCGGCCGCAAAGGCATTGCGCGTCGGCGAATCGCCAATCCGCCCCGGCCTCGCCGAACCGGAACTGGCGGCGTATGCGCTGATCGCGAACCTGTTACTCAACCTCGACGAAACGATTACGCGGAACTGAACGACAGCGGGCAAGAGCCGCGCACACAGTAATCGGGCCGTATTTGCGGTGCGCGAAGACGGCTTACTGCGTGCGCGGCTCTGAAAAAATCAAATAGCTTCATTTTCTCGTAAAGAAAACCACCAACTCCAGTCGATACTGAAGGGATGCCCCGTCGCCCGGACCTTTTCACGGAGTGCCCGTGCCATGATTCGCGTTGCCTTCATCCTTCTCACGGCGTCGGCGTTTGCCGTACCGGTTTATGCGAATGACAAAGTTGAGGACGAAGAACGCCGCATGTTTCCCGACGGCATGTCGCACGACTTCGGGAAGGTTGCGCGCGGGACCGTGCATGGATGTACGTTTCGCATTGTCAACACATCAAGCCATGAATTGGAAATAACGAATGTTCGCGTCAGTATGAGTATCGACCTTTCAGCCTGGACCGTGAAAAATCGCCTGAAGCCAGGCGAAACTGGAACGATCAATGTGAGGCAGGACACCGGAATGTTTTTCGGCTCAAAGACGACTAGATTTTTTGTAACCTACACCATCGGCGGAAGGTTTCGTGAAGCGCGATTCTGGGTCCAATGCGATTCCGACAAATCGATGCTGCCGTCCGATAACTGGCGTAACTTGGGCGAGGTTCGCCAGGGTGCCGTCCTCAAGCACTCGTTTCAGATCGTGAACACCTACAAACAGCCGATGCGGATTGTCGGACTTCGTCCCGATCACGGTGATGGGCTGGCCATGCGATCGGACAAACAAACCCTTCAACCGAACGAGTCGGCGACAATCGAGATGCAACTCGATTCCTCGAAATTCACGGGAAGAACGCAGCGAACGCCAACAGTCATCGTCGAAGTTGACGGCAAACGGCATAACATCGCGTTCACTCTCTGGGCTACTTCGGTCGAACCGCTAACATTCGACCACCAGCGCATGTTCCCCGACGGGACCAATTACAGCTTCGCGTTTGACGATACGACGCCTGCGTACAAGCGATCCTTTCGTATCGTCAACGAGGGCCGGGCGGCGATCAAGATCGTGGATGTGCAGGGAAAGCCGGGGCCGCTCGCGGTCGTGTTCAGCGCGAAAGCCATCGAGCCAGGCCAAACCGGCACGTTCGAGCTAACGGTGGCGAATTCGCGGTTGACCGATGCGCAAACCTACACGTGCACCGTGACGCTCGAAATCGTCGACGAACGCCGCGTCGTCGATCTGACGGCGACGGCGGTGCGCACACCGATGTCGCCGCAACCAGTGCTGCCAGCGCCGCGACCGGGAACCTCGCGCGATCCGTTCTGAGCACATATGCTCCGCGCAGTCCGCCAACCCCGAAGGTGTTGCGTATCACAGCCCAGGGTTGCGTACTCGCTACCCTGGGTAGACAAATCCCTCCTCACTACATCTCCAACATTCCGATCAACCCCGATGGGGTTGCGTCAACGATCACCCTTCTTCGCATTCGGTGTCGCCATGCCGCAATCGCTTACACAGGTCTATCTGCATATCGTGTTTTCCACCAAGGATCGCCGGCCATTTATGCACGATGCCACTCTCTGCGGCGAATTGCATGCCTATCTCGGCGAGACCGCCAATCGGCTCAGTTCACGGGTGATCTGCGTCGGCGGTGTAGCGGATCACGTTCACGTGCTGTGCCGGCTTGGCCGAACGATCACGATTGCCGACCTTGTCAAGGAACTTAAACGCGTCTCATCGGCATGGATAAAATCCAAGGCCGACACGTTAGTAGATTTTCAATGGCAAAGCGGATATGGTGCGTTCTCGATCAGCCCCGGTCATGTTGAGGTGATCCGAGGATACATCGGGAATCAAGAAGAACACCACAAGAGAATTTCGTTCAAAGACGAGTTTCGCAAATTGCTCACGAAATACGGCGTCGAATGGGATGAACGCTATGTGTGGGATTGAGCCGACGCAACTCCTTCGGAGTTGAACGGGTTGTAATGTGTCCCGGTTAGGATGGAATCGGCTACCCAGGGTACGCTGCGCGAACCCTGGGCTTTGATATGCAACGCCGTTGGCGTTGTCGGTGACTACGCTGGGAATGGACACCGCGTCTTGGTTTGCATCATACCGGCTTGCCGAAGAACAAGCATCGCCGCTTCCCCGCTTCCTCGCTATACTTCCTTCAATTGTTAAGCTAATTCTCAAATTCAGGAAACGAAAATGTCGAAGCATGTGTATTCGTTCGGCGGTAGGTCTGCGGATGGCGATGGGAAGATGAAAGAACTCCTCGGCGGCAAAGGCGCAAATCTTGCTGAGATGTGCAAAATCGGCATCCCCGTCCCGCCGGGCTTCACCATCACTACCGAAGTCTGTGCGGCCTATTACGACCAGGGCAAGAAGATCCCCGAAGCCGCCATTCCCGAAATCAACGACGCTCTCATCAAAATGGAAGGCGTCGCCGGCAAGAAGTTCGGCGATCCGATCGATCCGCTGCTCGTCTCCGTCCGATCTGGCGCCGCGCTGTCGATGCCGGGCATGATGAACACCATTCTCAACCTCGGCCTCACCGATGCCAGTGTCGAAGGTTTGGCGAAAAAGACCGGCAACGCCCGCTTCGCATATGACAGCTATCGCCGAGTCATCGACATGTTCGGCTCGACCGCGATGGGTTGCGAGCACGAAGAATTCGAGCACGAAATCTCCAAGCTCAAAGCCGAGAAGAAAGTCAATCTCGACACCGATCTGACGGTGGACGACCTCAAGGAACTCGTCAAACGCTACAAAACCGTCTACAAGAACCACGTCAAAGCCGACTTCCCGCAAGACCCGCGCAAGCAACTGATGCTCGCCATCGATGCCGTGTTCAATTCTTGGATGGGCAACAAGGCGATCGAATATCGCCGCATCGAACGCATCACCACGCTCAAGGGCACGGCCGTCAACGTGCAGGCGATGGTGTTCGGCAACATGGGAGATAGCTCGGGCACGGGCGTCGCTTTCACGCGTGATCCGAACACCGGCGAGAACGTCTTCTACGGCGATTACCTCATCAACGCCCAGGGCGAGGATGTCGTCGCCGGCATCCGCACGCCGGAACCGATCGCCAAGCTCAACGAGCAGATGCCGAAGGTGTATACCCAACTGATGGAGATTCGCCAGACGTTGGAGAAGCACTACAAGGACATGCAGGACATCGAGTTCACCGTGCAAGAAGGCACGCTGTACATGTTGCAAACCCGCGGCGGGAAGCGCACGGGCACGGCGGCGGTGCGCATCGCCGTCGAGCTGGTCGGCGAGAAGCTGATCGACGAGCAGACAGCGATCAAGCGCGTCAGCCCCGACAGCCTCAATCACCTGCTGTTGCCACAACTCGATCCAAAAGCGAACGTCAAAGTGGTCGCCAACGGTATCGCCGCCAGCCCCGGCGCTGCATCGGGCAAGGTCATCCTGTCGGCAGAAGCCGCAGTCGAACATTTCGAAAAGTTCCCGAACGAGCCGATCCTGTTGGTTCGCAAAGAAACCAGCCCCGAAGACGTTGCCGGCATGCACCTGGCGAAAGGCATCCTCACCTGCACGGGCGGTAAAGCGAGCCATGCAGCCGTCGTCGCCCGCGGCTGGGGCAAGCCGTGCGTTGTCGGTTGCGAAGCGGTCAAGATCAACGAAGCCGCTGGCTGGATCACCATTGGCGGGCAGACGGTCAAGGTCGGCGAATTCGTCACGATCAACGGCACGACCGGCGACGTGATGATCGGCAAAGTGCCGACCGTCGCGCCGACGATGACGGGTGATTTCTCGACGCTCATGGGCTGGGCGGACAAGGTACGCAAGCTGAAGATTCGCACCAACGCCGACGCCCCCGCCGACGCCGTCAAGGCCCGTGAATTCGGTGCCGAAGGCATCGGCCTGTGCCGCACCGAGCATATGTTCTTCGGTGAAGGCCGAATCGTGGCGATGCGCGAAATGATTTTGGCCTCCGATGAAGATGGCCGGAAAAAGGCGTTGGCGAAGATCGAACCGTTCCAGAAGGCGGACTTCGTCGGCATCTTCGAGGCGATGGACGGCTATCCCGTGACGATCCGCCTGCTCGATCCGCCGTTGCACGAGTTCCTGCCGCACGATGCCGCCGGGCAGCAAGAAGTCGCGTCGAGCCTGGGTCTTTCGGTCGCCAAGGTCAAAGAGCGTGTCGATGAACTGCACGAGTACAACCCGATGATGGGCTTCCGCGGCTGCCGACTGCCGCTCGTCTTCCCCGAGATCGGGGACATGCAAGTGCGGGCGATCATCGAGGCGGCGATCGAAGTGCAGAAGAAGGGCAAGAAGGTTCTGCCCGAAATCATGATTCCGCTCGTCGGCGTGGTCGAAGAGCTTATCATCCTCAAGAAGCGTGCGATCCAGATCGCCGAGGAGTGCATGAAGCAGGCCGGCGTGAAGGTCGAATACCAGATTGGCACGATGATCGAGTTGCCGCGCGCTTGCATGGCGGCCGACAAGATCGCCGAGGAGGCTGAGTTCTTCAGCTTCGGCACGAACGACCTGACGCAGATGACGTTCGGCTTTAGCCGTGATGACATCAAAGGCTTCATGCCGAGGTACCTCGCCGACAAGATTCTGCCGATCGATCCGTTCCAGACGATCGACTTCTCGGGCGTCGGCGAGCTGATGAAGCTGGGCATTCAAAAGGGCCGCGACAGCCGAAAGGCGAAACACGGCCAGCACCTGAAGATCGGCATCTGCGGCGAGCACGGCGGCGACCCGGAGAGCGTGGTCTTCTGCCACAAGATCGGCATGGACTACGTGAGTTGCAGCCCGTTCCGCGTGCCGATTGCACGATTGGCGGCGGCCCAGGCGGCGCTGGGGAAGTAGAAAGTCAGGAGTCGGGAGTCAGAATCAAGCCATCTTGTTCTGACCCCTGGTCCCTGACTCCCGCGGGCGCTAAACGGGATCATCGACCACGTTCAACATGGCCAAGATGGTCATCCAAAAGGTATGACCGCCTTGACCTCATCCCGGGAATCAAGCATCACAGCAGAGGACGTCATGAGCCAAGCGAGAGAGGGACCCGACGAGAAGACGGAAACGGGCCGTTCGCGCACTCGGCGTATACGGTTCGCCGGAAGGTCTTCAAGCTCTTCGGTGCAGCTTTCTACATTTTCGACGAGCACGGAGGCGTCATCGGCTATTGCAGTCAGAAAGCCTTCAAGTTAAAGGAGGACATCCGCATCTACACCGACGACTCGATGACGGAGGAGTTGCTGGTCATCAAGGCACGCAGCATTATCGATTTCGGCGCTACCTACGACGTTACAGACCCCGCCGAGGACGATGAGACAATCGGCTCGTATCGGCGCAAAGGATGGACGAGCCTGTTGCGCGACGAATGGCTGATCTTCGACTCGGATGGGCATGAGGCCGGGAGGATTCAGGAGGACAGCGCTGGCCTGGCCATCGTTCGCCGCCTCATCGGCGGCGTGGCTCTAATGATCGCACCGCAGGTTTATCACCTGGAGATCGACGGCACGAACGCAGCCAAAATGGTCACCAGCCGCAACCCATTCATCTACAAACTGTTCGTCACCATCGACCCCGACGTGGACTGCGCCGACCCGAGACTGATCCTGGCGGGGGCCATCCTGTTGGCGGCTATCGAAGGGAAACAAGGTGGAGGCGGTCTGGACATCGGCGGGTAACACCGAGTGCGTCTTCCGGAATCGCAATCGATCTGTTATGGCCACAACCAGCGCTACAAGGCGTTCAAGGCGCTCATGCCAAATTGGATGAACGCCTTGAACGCCTTCCATCTCAAGCCTTGACGCGAATCGGCCACGAAACAAATCCGAATATTTCGCACAACTGACTTTGCTTACCACCCTCGACCGATGTTAGGATGCCCCCAGCGCGGTCTCCGCAGTTCTTCCTTATTATTTAAGGTAGATCGATGGGCACGCGTAGACATGACGCCTGCGCCTTATTTTCAAACATCCCCTGGAGAGAAAAACATCTACTTGGACAACGCTAGTTCGTAGGTTAGGCTTTCCAGCCTGACGTATATGATTGATAATGGGTAAGCCACGTCAGGCCGGATAGCCTGACCTACGTAACTAGCGCTGTCGTACTAATACGACAGCGCTAGATCGAGAATTTGGCCCGCATTGTAGCCGAATTCGTGAGAATTCGGACGACTTGGGCAAACGAGGGAAGGCCGAATTCTCACGAATTCAGCTACAGGATACGATGTAGCGCTGTCGTACTAATTGAAAAAGGGTGCCAGTTCATGAGGAAAACAGATTATCGACAAAGCCTGCTGGCTTTTGTCACGGAAATAGAGGCCCTGCAAAGCCTCGCTTTCGTGAAACCTGATCAATGGTTTCTTTCGACAGAGATATTGAACGCTGTGCTAATAGGGTACGAAATCAAGTCATTCGCTGATCGGAAGAGGCTCCATGAGGTGGGGCGGAAGCATGGGCTTATTCCCGTTTGTCCGAGTGATGTCGTCGATATAGATACAATAAACGGCTCAATGGTGACTGTGGTAAGGACGCCCCGTGGATTGTTGCAAATAGCTCCGTAGCCCTGAAAACGGCGACATTCAGGGTCTATTTCCGAACAAGTGGCCTGCTGTTGACTTTGCTGCCATTTCGGTTATTCGGGTAATAACCGTTCCCTGACGGCCAGGCAGATCCGAAGAACCGAAGGGAGTTTTCGATGGCAAAAGTAACCGGGATCGGCGGCGTGTTCTTCAAGAGCAAAGGCGACCCCGCCGCACAGGCTGCGTGGTATCAGAAGCACCTGGGGATGCCGCTGGCGGACTTCGGCGGGGCCGTGCTGAGGTGGCCCGACGACCGCGCCGAAGACAAGGGCCTCACCGTCTGGCACGTCGCGGGCCAAGACAGCCAGTGGTTTAACGCACCCTTAATGATCAACTACCGGGTTGACAACCTTGGCGAGTTGATCGCGCAGCTTCGTGCGGACGGAGTCGAAGTCATCGGCGGTCCCGAATCCCACGAGAACGGCAAGTTCGCATGGATCATGGACCTAGACGGGAACAAAGTGGAGCTGTGGGAGCCGAAGATCTGGGACGAGAAGAACAAGGGTACCTGATAGCCGAGCCGTCGAATCGTTCTATGCTCCTTGGAGTTTGAGCTATACCACACGCGGGCAAGATTGTCGTGGCCACAAGCTGCTAGCTTGTGAGTTTCCAAGTCTACAAGCTGGCCGCTTGTGGCCACGACAATGGGTCAATCTGGCCCACGCGAGGTATGCGTTCCTTTTCTCCTCTTTCCTTCCTGGGGGATTGAGAAACGTCGCGTCCCAGAAACCTTTCCGTGCCACGGGCAGCCCACATCTCGCTCACCCCTTTCGCATGAGCAATATCCACCACCACGCTCATGCAACGAGGGATGATCGCCTTGCGCATGTTCCAAGAATCCAGCGGCTTGGCGCTCGCATGGGATGATCCGAGCGCTAAGCCGCAAGCGGCAAAAGCGTTCCCGCGGTGCTCTGAGCTTCCTTGCGCCGTATAAAGAGAATGTCGCCAAAGATCCGTATGCGCGAGGAACCCCATGTCCGCAATTTCGCAAGGAAGCGATGTCTCTGCCGGCGAACGAGCGCGTTGGTTGACAGTTCGCATGTCGCTGTTGATCTTCCTGGCGTTCACGATCCTCGGCTCATGGGTGCCGGTGTTCTCTCGCTATTTGGGGCAGCTTCACTTTTCGCCGCGGGCGACGGCGTGGGCGTCGTCGGCGAATGCCATTGGAGCGGTTATCGCGCCTTTGTTCTGGGGGCAGGTTGCCGACCGCTGGTTGGCGTCGGAGCGCTGCATCGCACTGTGCGCGTCGATTTCCGGCGTGCTGCTGCTTGTGCTCGGATCATTGCGCGATGAGCTTGCCGTGATCGGCGTTGCCGTGGCACTGTGGTTCTTCCTGATCCCAGTGCTGACGCTGACCGGCGCGTACATCTTCCGCATGATCGATCATCCCGAATCGGAGTATGGCAAGATTCGCGTATGGGGCACAGTTGGCTGGATGGCCGCCAGCTGGGGGCTTGGGCTGTGGCTGATGTCGCAGGCCGGGCAAGCGACACCGGGGGAGGCGGACGAGAGCGACCTATCGCTCAGCATCACGCTCGCTGCCTGGTCAGCGTTCGTGACGGCGGCCTACGCGCTGACATTGCCACACGCGCCGCCGGGGAAGGCATCGGAGGCGGCCAGTCGCACTTGGCTGGGCAAGTTGGCCGACGCTCCTCTAAGCGCCATGGTGCTGTTTCGCGTCCGATCGTTCGCCGTTTATTGCGCGAGCATGTTCGGGCTGTATCTTACGCTGCCGTTCACCATTCAACTCAATCCGTTGTTGCTCAAAGATCTCGGTGTGTCCGATTGCTGGTTGCCCGCGTGTCTCACCGCCGCGCAATCGACGGAGATCATGTCGCTCCTGATGATGCCCTATCTGCTCGCGCGAATCGGCATGAAGCCGACGATGATGCTTGGCGGTATCGCGTGGACCGTTGGGCTTGCAGCCCTGGCAATTGGGTCGTCGATTTGGCTGGTGCTGTCGGCTTTCCTCACCCACGGGGTGTTCATATGCTGCTTCGTCATCGCCGGCCAGGTATATGTCAATCGCCAGGCCAGCGCGGATGTGCGTGCGAGTGCTCAGGGCATCTTGGTTCTCGTCAATGGGCTGGGCCTGTTCTTCGGCCACCTGCTCGTCGGCTGGCTGCGAAATGCGTCCGGCGATAGTCATGCCGTGGCGTATGGCGTGGCGGCGGGAATCGCGGGGATCGTCGTTATTCTTTTCATAATGGGATTTACGCCGACGCCGGAGTTGGCGATTTCCGATGAAGATTCGCTTGCCCAACGCCAAGAAATAGCTTAGACTTAATCCCGACTCCTTAGTCCGTGGTCCTTGGCAAAACACCATCAAACATATTGGTACGAACTACGGACCACGCCTTATCAACAGGTCCGCTCCCGTGCCGAAGAACGCCTTGTTGAACGAATCGGACGAACGAACCGCCACCCCGATCGGAATGTGGGTGCTGGCCATCGTTGGCGTCGCCACGTTCCACTGCTGTTGGCTGTGGCAGGGAGACTCGCGCGGCCTGTGGCTGCCGGGGTTGGGCGTTGGCGTTGTTCTCGTTTCCTGGTTCGGCTGGCGGATACTACCGGTTCTACTTGTTGACCTCCTGTTGGCACGCTGGCCATTTGACCTTTCTGCGAACGCTGGATTGATCGCAACCGAAATACTGTGCCAAGGGACGCTCATTGGATCGTCGTGGTGGCTGTACCATCATTTGGCCCATGGATCACGCTGGCTGGATGATCCGCGTTCGGCGATGATATTTCTGATCCTCATTCCGGGCGGGCTTTGTGTTGCCGTCGCTGGGATTGAGGCCGGCGTGTGGTGCCTGATAGGCGATTCGCCGAGGCCGTTCGTTCTCCTGACGGCTGAGCTTTGGTTGACGCAGATTGTCGGCATCGTTGCAACGGTGCCGATCCTCATTGCGACGGCAACGCTCCTGCTGCTGCGCCGCGGACTGATCGTCGGCGAACTTTCGGATGCGATACCCAACCTGCCTGAAGCCGGACTTTCGCGAATCGGCGAGAGCATCGAATTGATCGGCTTGACGGCGGCAGTCGTCGGGCTGTCGCTGCTCCACCTCTGGACGACGGCACAAGCGAGCTCGGCGAGTTGGCTTCTATGGGCGAGCGGGGTGATTTTGCTGGTATGGATTTGCATCCGTCAGGGGCTGTTTGGCGGCACGTTCGCAGCCGGCGTAACCGCGATCGTGAGCGCCGGCACATTCCATTTCCTATCAGATGAAACCCGCCCGCTTCTTCAGAGCGATTTTCAGGGGCGATTGCTGGCCCTCTGCGCCACCGCGATGCTGGTCGGCGTCTCGGCAAGCTGGATTCGCGCCAACGAAACACGCTTCAGTCAGATCGTCAGCAGAATCCCCTTCGTCGTCTACAGCGTCCGGCTGCCCTACGGCATTCCGACCCTGTTCGGCCCTGATAACGAAGGCCCGCCGCGCGATAGTAAATTCGACATGAAGCTCGGCCCAGCAATCCGTAAGCTGGCGAATGTCGTTCTCGTCAGCCCTGCCTGCGAGTCGGTTCTTGGCGCCAAGGCCGAGTCGCTCGTTGGTCCATTCTCACGGTGGATGGATCATATCCTACCAGAAGACCATGTGATTGTCGTCGCCGCCCTGGCTCAGCTTTGCTTGCAAAAGAAGCCTGTGAAATGCGAGTATCGGTTGGTCATGGAAATGCCGTCGCCGAAAGCCGCGGCAACGGCTCTGCCGATCCAGGCGCCGTTACCGCCCGCTCCGACCTGGGTGCGCGACACGCTGACGCCTCACTACGACGAAGCGGGCATGATCGACGGTTGGGAGGGCCTGGTCGAGGATATCACCGAGCAACGCGCATTATCGCAAGATATTCGCAGGATGACGACGATGCTTCAGGTAATCATCGCCAATCTGCCGACGGGGGTCTATTTCGTGCAGGCGCCGCGAGGCCTGCCGATCCTCGTCAATGCCCGGGCACGAGTCTTGCTTGGTCAACGCGAGGATCTCGCAGCGGGGTTGAGCCATCTGCCTCGCGTCTATCGGCTCCACAAACCCGATGGCACGGCATATCCCTGGGAAGGACTTCCCGTGGCGCGAGCGCTCCAAAGCGGTGTTACGTGCAAAGCCAACGATATCGTCGTGCATCGCCCGGACGGCCGCAAGATCCCGCTCATCACCTGGGCGGCGCCGGTGGATCTGTATGGCCGGGGCAAGCCGGATGCCGCCGTGTGGGTGCTCGAAGATTGGAGCGCAATACAACAGGCTGAGACGGCTATGCGTGAATCCGAGATGCGCCTGCGAGCCATTATCGAAACCATGGCCGAGGGTGTCATCCTTCAAGATGCCACCGGCATCATCGTCGATTGCAACCCCGCCGCTTGCGCAATTCTTGGCGCGGCGTGCGAACTGTTGATGACCCGCACCAGTCTCGCGCCGGACGATGGTTGTGTGCAGGAAAACGGCGAACCGCTGCCAGCGGATCAACATCCCGATCGGCTCGCATTGCGAACCGAAAAGCCGGTTCGCGAAGCCGTGATCGGCATGCCCGCGATCGGCGTCGAGCCGAGGCGTTGGCTGCTCGTGAATTCGCTGCCGATCATTGACAAGGCGAGGAAAGGCCCCGGTAAGACGCGCGTTATCTCCACGTTCGCCGACATCACCACGCAGGTGCGGATGCGCGATTCGCTGCGCCAGGCGCGCGACAAATACCAAAACCTCATCGAATCGCTGCCCGTCGTGGTAATGCAGCGTGATCGCGCTTTCAACATTACTTTTGTCAATCCGTTCACGGAAACGCTGACCGGCTACACGGTTGCCGAGATGCTCCAGCCTGGGTCAAGTCGGGATATCATTTACCCGGAAGACCTACCGGATTTTTTGGCCTCCGCCGACCTTATTCTTGCAGGCCAGCCGGTCCGCAAAGAAATACGGATGCACGCCCGAGACGGATCGACCAAGACGGTACTCGTTTTTATTCACCCGATCGTGGAAGGGGCCGAAATCGTCGGTTCCACAAGCCTCATGCTCGACTTAACCGTTCAACGCCGACTGGAGAAAGAGCTCGAAAGCTCCCGCCAGCTCGAACTCGTCGGTCGATTGGCGAGCGGCACGGTACACGATTTCAACAATCTGTTGGCCGTCATTATCGGCATGGCGGGTTTGGTGAAGATGAATCTGCCCGAAAATACCGCCAGTCGGGAATATCTCACGCGCATCGAAGAAGTCGGCGAGCAGGCCTCGCATCTCGCCGGGCAACTCCTCACGTTCAGTAAGCAAACTCCCCGGGAAGCGCATCCGGTTGATTTGAACGCAGTCATTCTGCAAACCATGAAGCTCGCCAAGTCGATCTGCCCCGCCAGCATTCGCCTAACGCAGAAATTGACCGACTCCCTGCCTGCCGTTCACGGCGAGGAAGGCAAGCTCAAGCAAGTAATTCTGAACCTATGTCTCAATGCCCGCGACGCCATGAAACAGGTCGGCGGCACACTCACGATCCGCACCGATCTGACTCCGCCCTCAATCGTCATCGGCGAAACAACGCGCTGGGTCCACTTCGCCATCGAGGACACAGGCCATGGCATGGACGAAACGGTGCGCCGACGAATCTTCGAGCCGTTCTTCTCCACCAAGGAGCATGGCACCGGCCTCGGCCTGGCCGTGGTGCATCGCATTATTCACGATTTCGGCGGCAGAATCGACGTCCAGAGCCAAATCGGCGTCGGCACGCGCTTCGACATCTGGCTCGCCCAAGCCGACGTGCGCTAGTTTACGGCTTTCCGTTAATATTCCACGCGGTCGAAAGTGAGAATTAGCCCGCAGCGCAAGTGAGGCAACGCGTTTCGTGCCTCGCTTACGCTGCGGGTTAGTGTCAAACTTCCCTTTACGAGCCGGAAGCGTAAGCGACGGTGGTTTTCGTCCGTCGCTTACGCTTCCGGTTCGTGAGCGACGAACTCGCGCTGCGGGCTAACCAATCATCCCCATAAACCGCCGGTACGGCTCGGTCCAGCGTTCCGGTTCGCGCGGTTCGTAGGTCTGCACCTCGAACGAGCGGCGCACGACCGCGCGGCCCTCCGCCAGCGAATTAAGCAGGCCCAGGCCGATGGCTTGCACGAGCACGTTGCCGATGGCGGTCGCTTCAACGGGGCCGGCGACGACCTGGCGGTTACACGCATCAGCGGTGAGCTGGCATAGCAGCGTGTTTTGGCAGCCACCGCCGACGATGTGGATCGTGTCGAGCCGTTTGCCCACCAGTTCCTCCAGGCGTTCGAGCACCCAGCGATAGCGTAACGCGAGGCTTTCCAGCGCACATCGCACGACATCGCCTGGCTCGCTCGGCACGGGTTGACTGGTCTTTTTGCAATAATTGCCGATGGCACGCGGCATATCGTCGGGCAGTATGAACGACGTATCATCGGGATCAACCAGGCTCGCGAACGGCGTCGCCGACTCGGCCAATTTCATTAGCTTGGCGTAGTCGTAGGTCACGCCCGCGCGTTCCCAGGCACGTCGGCATTCTTGCACGAGCCAAAGGCCCATGATGTTTTTCAACAGCCGAATCGTCCCGCCGACGCCGCCTTCGTTCGTGAAGTTGACGCGCAGCGTGTTCTCGTCGGTCTTTGGTGTTTTCGTTTCGACACCCATCAACGACCATGTGCCCGAACTGATGTAGGCCCACGACTCGCCTGTAGCGGGCACGGCGGCGACGGCAGCGGCGGTGTCGTGCGTCGCCGGCGCGATCACCGGAATCGACGATACGCCCGCTCCCGTCGCCACGCTCGGACGCAATGGCCCCAGCACCGTGCCCGGCTGCACCAGTGTGCCGAGGATTTTCTCCGGGATGCCAAAGGCCCGCACAAGCTCGCGCGCCCAGGTGCGTTCGCCGGGATGGATCATTTGGCTCGTCGAGGCATCGGTGTACTCGTTGACCTTGATGCCGGTCATCCAGTAGTGGAATAGGTCGGGGATGAACAGCAACGTCTCGGCCATTTCGAGTAACGGTGAGCGATCACGCATCAAGGCGAGGATTTGATAAAGCGAATTGAATCGCATGAACTGGATGCCGGTCTGGCGGAAAATCTCGGCCCGCGGGACGTTCGCAAACGCGGCATCCATGATCGATTCGGTATGCGGATCGCGATAGTGGCGCGGATTGCCCAGCAGCGTGCCGTGTTTGCCGAGCAGCGCGAAATCGACGCCCCAGGTATCGACGCCGACTGATTCAAGGCGGCCGTGCTCCGCTTCGGCTTTGCGAAGTCCGGTGAGGATTTCACGCCACAAGCCGAGCACGTCCCAGTGGAGCGTGTCAAGCGTGGCCACGCTGCCGGTCGGGAAGCGATGGACGACTTCGAGGCCAAGCCATTCGCCGTCGAACGAACCGATCAAAGCTCGGCCGCTCTCGGCACCGAGGTCAAATGCGAGAATTTTTTTGGTGGACATGTCATGATTTTCACGGTTTAGCCGCTTGCCATTGGCGAGCGCGAACGGGTGCCGTACAACGCACTGGTCGCGCTCGCCAAAGGCGAGCGGCTAAACGATGTTGTTATTTTTTCGCCACGACAATTTTCGGCACCGCTTTCAGGATCATCTCAATCGCGGCATCATTGAGTTCGCCGACGCGGAAGGCGAAGTTCGCGACTACTTTTTGCTTCACCGATAGCAGCACCGTCACCTCGGCTTCCTTGGCGAGCAGGTACGTTGGCGGGCCGACGATGTCCTCGAACACGGCAAGCGGGACGTTGCTGATGGCGTGCTTGCTCGCCCATTGCACGACCTGCGGGTCCAGCTTGGTTTGATCGTCGGCGAGGAACGTGACCCAGGAACGCAGTTCGTCGGCTTTGTTCGCCTTGACGACGCCGTCGAGTTTCTTGACGAGCTTGCCAAGCGGTTCCGTCAGGTCGCGCGCAAAGACGATGATGATGGGCCGATTCGCGGCATCGCAGATGTAGCATTGCTGCACGCCGCGTTCCTTGCCGACGCACACAAGCGCAGAGTAAGGACCGGGCCGTTGGTTCGGCTGCGGGCCGGATTTGCACGGGTCGGCAGCGGAAGGTGTAACGATGGTGTAAATAACTACAAGTGACAATAAGTGTCGCATAGTGACTCCTTGTTGATTCCTCGATGAGCGACCGCGTGGCGCCAGCCGAGCGCTAAACGTAAACGGGTCTACCCGCGCCGATCCAACTCGCCGAACAATGTCGTCAACTTTAGCTGAAAGCCCGGCAGCACGGCGCCGCCGTCGAGTGTGTCATCCTCGGCCAACGTGTGCGATTCGTCGAGCGCGGTGTGGACGACGACGATTCGCTTGCGTGGATCGACCTCCCACACCAGTTCGACGCCCGCGGCGAAATACTCTTCCCTCTTGATCTTCATCTCGCGTCTCGTGTTGCTCTTGCTTAACACCTCCGCAGCGAGATTCGGCACGACCAGAGGCACCGCTTCATCGGGCACGCGCCGGTCGGGAAACCGGTCCCAGCGGATGAACGACACGTCGGGGATGCGCACCAACTTGAGGACGATCTGCATTGTGGCGTCGGGGCCAAGCACGAGGCCCAAGTTGGCGGGTCGGACAAAGTTATCGAGCAACTTCGACAGGAATACGGCCAGGATCGACTCGCGCATGCCCATGGTTTTCTCCAGCAGGATGCCGTCGACGAGTTCGCAGATTATGCCCTCGTGGTCCTGAATGCGTGTGACATCGCTGACCTTGGCTGTGCCCGGTGTGGGATGCAAGCGGATGCGCGCGGCCGGCACATTGCCGACACGATGGAGCACGTCCGCAAAGGTTCGATATTTGGCGAGTTTGACGACCATGAAGAATCACCTGTGTTTACGTTTAGCGCTCGCGTAGCGCCATGCGAGCGCTAAACGTAAACCTGTTTAGCGTTTCGCTCCAACCGACGTTGGAACCGTCGTCCCATATGATCGCATATGCTCCAGTTCGGCCTGGATCAGGCCCGGGTCGGCTTTGCGCCAGCTGCGTTGGGCCAACTCGGCGAAGCGGTTCGCTTCTTCAGTTCGGCCCTGGCGTTCGCATACTATGTGCATGCCGAGCGCGGCCTTGACGGAGCCGGCGTCATGCGCGAGGGCTTCGAGAAACGCCGCCTCGGCCTGGTCGAGGCGGTTCGCTTTCAGCGCGCCGATACCCCAATATTCCATGTGATACGCGCCATGACCCCAGGCATGTCGGCCGTAGTCGTCCTTGGTGCGTTCGACGGTTTTGCTCAGTAGCTTGACGCCCGCATCGCCGCCGCCGGTGGAACATTGGTAAAGACCTTGCACGAGAAAGATTCGCAGTTCGAGGTCTTTGTTCGCGCGATTGGTGAGAAACGATTCGCGCAGAACGTTGATCTCAGGCAAGGCACGCTCCGGTTCGCCTTTGTTGAGATACACCAGCGCCCGCAGGTAGCTGATCATTACTTTGTCCTTGCTCTGCTGGTTGGCCTGCGAGAGCGCTTCCGTCCAGTTGCGTTCGGCGAGAGCCAGGCGAAACCAGTGGACTCGTTGCGTGAACTTATAGCCTTCGCATTTCTTGCGGAGCACGTTGGCTTCTTTGTAGCGACCATCGTGCAGCAGCGATTGCATGAGCGTTTCGAGATGGTGCGAGAACTGCCAATCTTCGCTGGGCAGAACCTTCATGTCCTTTTGGTAGGCCTCTTCGATTTCGATGGCTCGCAAAGACCAGTCGGTGGATTTCGCCCATTTGCCGATGCGCATGCCGAGATGCGCTTGCATGTGAAATGCATGCGGCATGCCAGGCGACGATTCGATGTATTTATCAGCGTGCGGCCAGCCGAGGGCGGGTCTACGTATATTCTCGTAGTGGTGAACCAATTCGTGATGCGCGCCGGCATGCAGCGGGTTGACGCGAAGCAGAGCTTTGTAGAACGGCACGGCGGAATTCGGGCCATCAGCAACCTGAGCACGAGCGAACCAGGCTTCCTCGTCGTCGTCGTTCAGTGTCAACAGTTCGTCGAGAATCTTGACGGCTTCCTTGCGGCGGTCCTCGATTTTCACGCCTTCGATCAGACCCTTCTCTTGCAAGCGAGCTTTGATGAGGCGTTGTTCGCGTTCGTTGGCGTCGGCCATCAGCTCTTGGGCTTTTTTCAAAGGCGGGGCGTAGGCGGCTTTGCCCCACTTTTCGCAGGCTTTACTCAGGCCCCACCAGGCGAACGCGCAGTTTGGGTCGTGCTTCGTGGCAGTCTCGAACGACCGGGCCGCCTCCATCCAGACGTACGAGTAGTAATAGCCAAGCCCCTGATTCACGAACACTTGGCATTCCGGCGACGATGTGCTGACGGCGTACTTCACGACGCACAAGTTCGGCACGATCTTCCCGGGCGGCAGCTTCGTGTGCGGCAGTTTACCATCGTCCTTCGCCGGCGTGACCTTGGTCGGTTCTTTCTTGGCAGGCTCCTTCGATTTCGCCTTATCTTGCGCGAAGCTCGAAGTGGAGAAAAGGGCAAGGACAAACGTGGCAACCAAAATTTGCGTGCGGTTCATGGCAGGTCGTCCGAAGGTGTCGGCGAACATTCCCTATATCATTGTGCGGGCTGGACGCAAAGATGCAACAAGAATCTGGCCGAATCGAGCAGTTTGGTGATCCGCTTTTCCGATTCGGCTAATGACGGCGATCTTCCTCCAAGAATCGCGATGCGACGTAGCCGAACAATGCCGCGCCAGCGAGTCCGCCGAGAATATCTGTTAGAAAATGCAGCGCCAGGAAGAATTGTGCCATGCAGACCCAAACGACGAGTAGAGCCGCCAACGCGACGAAAAGTGTGCGTTGCCAAATCGCAGGCAGAACTTTCCAGAGGGCGAAGCCAAGAATGACCATCGCCAGGGTGAGCAGAAACACGCTCCTGCTGGGGTAACTGCCGAGCATGTCGGCGTCAGCGAGTAGGTTCTTGGCGTCCTCCGGTCGCTTGCGAGGTACAATCCATTTCACCAGTTCAATCGCACCGCAGGCGGCGGCGAACGTGAGCGTCGACAGAATGGCATCACGGCGTCGACGCTGAACAATCAGCAAGGCCAGCCCAATAGCCACGATACCCGCGACAACGAAATTCCCGCCGGCGGCATCCGCCCAGTGGACGTGCAGGAGTTGAGGAATTTGGGGATGCTTCTCGGCGATGTACCGGAAAAAATAATAGACGCCCCAGTCCTGCTGCTCGATTCGGTCCAAATTCGGCCTCCTTCAGACCCCACTGCCGCTTAATATACCACGTGTGGTTGGGAATGTCGCATTGTCCGAGCCTGAGCGCCAGCGAAGGGCCAAGCGTTGCCCTTCGCTGGCGCTCAGGCTCGGATCAGTCAAACTCAGCCGCGAGCAGTATACTTCGAGCGGCCAGGAATGATGTTTTTGTGGGACGGCTCTCCATCTGGGTAGGGACGGCCCTGGAGAACCGTCCTACTTTGTGCCAATCAGGCCGCGTGGAATACCGCCACAATACCGTTCGCTGTGGTCAAGCGGCAAAACCTTAACAAAATATTACCCTGTTTTGTCTATTTTTCCGAAACCAATTGACATGGGGTGGTGTTAAAGATTATACTGGATTTAAGGTTTTGTGTCGGCTTCTCTATCCCCATGTCATCATCTCTATGGAGAAAGAGAGCTAAACACCGTTCGGCTGCCCTAAAAGCCTAACGAAATGTTGAGCAAGCTCGTCCTTGCAGGTCGTTCGATTCGCCGTGGATGGTTTAGGTTACAGCTGGGTTCTGGGGGACGCATGTCCAGCACTGTTACGCGAACATCCGAGTCCGCACATCGACGCATCCCTGATGACGGGGTGGTGGTCGTGCCGTCGGGCGCGCCTCAGACCGACGAATCCCCAACGGTTATCTCCAAATCTCCGCCTCTCGTTATTCCGGCGCCGGGCAGCACCAATAAGGCCAGCGATCTTATCCGCAAAATCAGTACGCCCGAATCGATCGTCGCTGGCATTCGTGGCCGCAAGCTGGCCCATTTTGAATTGATCGATCCGATCGGTGTCGGCGGCATGGCAGCGGTAATCCGCGCTCGTGACACCCAGCTGGATCGCATCGTCGCGCTAAAGATCCTGCCTCCGGAAACCTCGGTCGAATTGGAAATCGTTCAGCGCTTTCACCAAGAGGCCAAGGCGGCTGCGAAACTCGATCACGAAAACATCGCACGGGTCTTTTTCTGTGGCGAGGATCAGGGGCTGCACTTTATCGCGTTCGAGTATGTCGAGGGCCTCAACCTGCGTGCGATGCTCGAAAAACATGGCCGAATCCCAGTCGCCGAGGCGGTCCGCTATATCATTCAGGTCGCGACCGGACTCGAGCATGCGTCCTCGCGCGGCGTGGTCCATCGTGACGTGAAGCCGTCCAATATCATCATTACGCCCGATGGCCGGGCGAAACTCGTCGATATGGGGCTGGCGCGAAATATGGATCGTCGCGGCGAACGCGATCTGACGCAGTCAGGCATGACGCTGGGAACGTTCGACTACATCTCGCCCGAACAGGCGCTCGAGCCGCGGGAAGCCGACGCGCGGAGCGATATCTATTCTCTCGGTTGTACCTTCTATCACCTGATAACGGGAATTCCGTCGGTTCCGGAAGGGACGCCGGCGAAGAAGCTGCACCATCATCAACACGTCGTGCCGCTCGATCCGAGGCAAATCGACCCGACGATTCCCGCCGAAATCGTGATGATCCTCAGCAAGATGATGGACAAGAATCCCGATCGGCGGTATCAGCGGCCGATTCATCTTGTGCAACATCTGATGCAGATCGCGCGGGACGTCGGGGCGGCGAACGACTTGCCCGAAGGCGTGTTGTTCGTCGACACGCCGCTGCCCAAACCGCCCGTCGCTCGGCCCATGCTGCTCATTGGCATGGCGATCGCGGTGCTCGTCATGGTGACGCTAATCTTGACCTTAGCGCCGCAGCCGAACTTCGAGCCGAAATCCAATCCGACTCACAACGGCAATGCCAAAGCCGTAACGCCTATTACGGATGTGTCGAAGAAGGACCTCAAATCGGCGATGCCCATGCCTGCCGTGCGACCCGGCGTTGTGAGCACAACCAACGACTTTACGCAGGCACTTGCCGACAAAGATACCCATAAAGTGGACGTGAAGGTCGAGGCCGGGCGAGCTATTGATCTGGAACACTTTACACTCAGGGGCGGCGAGCAGCCGTTCGAGGTCGAATCGAAAGATGCGGACAACAACCTCTTGAGATTCCAGACGAGTGCAATAAATACCGGAGACGGTCTCACAATTGAGTCCGGCGAACGAATTGTATTCAGAAAGCTGAACTTTCACCTGGAGGCGGACAAGTCACTGAATCTCAGTCAGATAGTGGCAGCGATCGCAATCAAGTCGCCCAAGGTCGTCCTTTTTGAAGAGTGCGTCTTCACGCAAAAAGTGCCCCCGATCTCGAAACAGCCGCCTTTCGCGTCTGTTTGCGTTGATGCCGGGGATCGGCAAAAACCCGAAGTCATCTTCAGATCATGTTACTTCGACTACTCGGCGAACCAGGACGGCGGGCAGGTCGCCGTCGCAATCAACGGCCCGGCGACGGTGAAGTTTGATCATTGCGCCTTCAAATCGTGCGGCGCCCTGGTCTACTTTCGCAGCGGTGCTTCGAAAGCGAATACCCATGTGAGCCTGCGTAACTGCGCGGGCCTCGTCAGCAATGCACCGGTGTTTCGCTTTGAGCAGGATGCGTCGGCCAAACTCGACGTGCGACAATCAATCTTTTCACGACCAACCGACGCAATCGGCCTGCCGGGCCTGCCTCAGCCCGGGCTTATTTTTCTCGACAGCGACGCCCAGGTTCATTATGAAGGTCACCAGAACGTCTATCACAACCTGATGGCTTATGTCGAACCAAGATCGGCTAACCAGATCGTGGAGCCTGACGAGTTTGCCCGTTATCTCGCCAAGAACAGCTTGGGTCATGATCGCGAATCGCGCTATCTCAAGAAAACCACCAGCCCGTGGCACCACACTACGCCACTTGCCGTCGGCGATTATCTCGCCTTCCAGCTGAAGCCTGAGTTTCACGACCTCGAGTTTGGCGTGAGAAATGTCTGGACGGGCCAAACGATGCCGAAAGCCATACCGATCGCAATGGCGTCAGATGAGCCGAAGATCGTCGATTCCGAATCGGCCGGTCCTTTTAAGTTTCTCGCCCAAGCACTCGCTGGCGCGAAAGACGGCGATGTCATCTATATTAAGGCCGGTGAAAATCGTGAGGTCGTGGTAGCGCCGTTCACGCTCACGGGGGATATCACGGTGACGTTAAAGCCATTCGAGGATCATAAGCCGATCTTGGTACTGAAAAAAGGATTCAGGGACAAAGACACCGCCATGTTCAAAGTTCAGGACGGCACACTGAAGGTCTTTGGCATGGAAATCACGCTGGATCCATCCGCCGACGGATTTGAATCGCAGTCGTTCGTGCACCTCGGCGAGGCCGCAACCTGCCAATTCGTGCATTGTGTCTTCAACCTGAAAGCGACTTCGGATGTGAAGCTCAACGTCGTAACATTTGTCGATCTCGCCAACATGATGAAAATGGGAACTCCAAACACCGCCGGCGCGGGCGTGCGCTTCGACGAATGCGTGGTGCGCGGCAAGGGCGACCTGGTTCTCCTCAAGGGGTGTCGCCGACTGCGTGTCGATGTGAAAAGCTCGTTCATCGCCCTCGATGGCTCCCTCCTCGACATCGAGTCGGCCAACAAACCCATGCCGATGGACGAAGGCGTGCGCTGGAAGATGAGCAAGTCGTCCGTTTTCGTGACCGATTCGTTGTTCGCACTGCGTTCCAAATCAAACGGCAAAGGCCTGAGCGAAACCCACGTTGATGTGGACAATTGCCTATTGGTGTCGAACGCGCCGGAACAACAACCGATCGTCAATCTCGACACCGAAGGCACGATTAGCCTTGAGAAGCTTTTCAAATGGCGAGGGGAAAAGAACTATTTCGCCAACTTCGAGGCCGCCAGCGTCATTGAATGGAAGACGTTTTTCGAGCCTACGCTGGAATCGGGCACGCTGACGTTCCCCAAACTTAACGACGAGCAACTTAAGACACTTTGGGAGGCAACTCCTGAGTGGTTCGCCTACACCGAAACGATCAATGGCTTCGGCATCCCACCACAAATCAGCAGCAAGCTCCTCGCGCCCAGTCCAAAATCCGATTAGCGATTCGGCGTGGAACCGTTCGAGAACCGACCGTTACGCGGTAAATGGAACACCGAAACGGACGCTATACTTTGAACGGCTAGATTTGTCCGATCCATTGGATGGTGGCACAAGCATTCTTGTCTGTGATTGCAGTTTACACAGACAAGAATGTCTGTGCCACCAATGCGACAAATCCAACCGTGTGAAGTATACTCGCCGATTTCCACCAAGATTGAACCACCGCGGTACGGAGAGAAACATCAGGAAAATGCGTGTCTGCTCTCTGCGAATGGATGATTCGTAGCCAACGATCCGTAGATAACGGATTAACTCCCAAGTCCTTGCATTCTCTCTGTGCCTCTGTGGTGATATGCGGTGATATTGTCGTGGAGACAGGCGAGAACTGTCCCGTAACGCATCATTTTATCGCTCGCAGCTGGAGCGTTCGCATCATCAGGTCGAGGTCGCGCTGGACTCTGACGGCGTCGGCGGGCAGAATCCGCGATGTGAACGTCGCGCCGTGGTTGCCTTGCCGAGTCACGCTGTAGTGCAGCACCACCCGTTCCTTGGCGATTTCGGCGTCGAAGGTGAAGCCGTCCCAGCCACCGCCGAGCGGGCGAGGCTTTTCGTCGCGGAACAGTTTGGCGCCTTGCTTGACGAGGAATTGCGCCGCATCCTGGTAGAACTGCGCCGCTGTCGGCGTCGCCGCCGCTGGGCTGAGTGTGATGAGCACGCCGCTGCCTTGATTCTCGTCGATGCCGATCTGTTTCTCGTTCGCACCGGCGATGCGCCAATTTCGCGGGTAGAGGAATCGCACACCGACGTTCGGCTGATCGAATAGCAGCATCGTGTTTTCCGCCTTTGGTTCGAGCGTCAAGCCGCGTAGAGCGTCGTCGCTCAGGTCGTTAGTGATCGGTGCGGGCGTGCGGGTCATGATGAACGTGCCTTCGATTTTCCCTGTAGGTGAGCCTTTCTTGTCGAGCAGATGGTGTGTGCCTTTGACATAGACGTAGCTGATGAAGCCCGCATCGATATCGACGGAACACGACCCGCGCAGTTCGTGCAGCGCCAGTCCGTCCTCGCCCAAACCGTGGACCTTGCCCTCGAAGGCGATGTGCGCGTTGCGTCGTCCGAGTAGCGTCGTGATTTTTTCGAAGGTGCAGGTCAGGTCGGATTTGTCGATCCGCTCGAAATCGGTCAGTTCCTGAATGGCGATATGGTCGGCCCGCCAGCGTTCGCCGACGGTTACCGCGCGATCGGGAAGCAATCCGCGTAATGCCGGCGTGAACACGTCGGTGCGGATCAAGTCAACTTCGCCCCACGTCATGGGCGCCGACGGGCTAAAGGGAATCTCGTACTGCTTTCGACGAAGGATGACCAGTCGACGTACCGCGGGCCTTAGCTTGTTGTGTTGCTCTTCGTCGGCAACCTTGCGTTCAAATTCGAGTTGGCGATAAGCGCGAATCGTGCGTTCAACGGTGCCGTCGCCAAGTACCGTCAGGATGCGTTCGTCATAGTTGAGGTTGCTCTTGCCGGCGACTTTGAGCGCTTTCGGAGCACCGCCATCGCCGGTCGGCAAGGTGAGCGTTCCGGTGATCTCGACATTGCACTGGACGTGATATTGCCGGTCCTTGGGGAAGGTTTCGCTTAATCGCATCGTGCCGGCGGGTTGTGCCTGGACAGCCGAGGTGATGAGAAGGATCAGCGCAAACCTGATCGTATGAATCATGGGAGACCTCGAGTTTAGGACTTAATGCGGAAGGTGCAGTCTATCGGCTCGACGGACAACCTGCTTACCTGAAAACAGAAATACTGCGGGCGGTTAAGATTGTCGCATTTTCAGAGCCTGAGCGCCAGCGAAGGGCACTCTGGACTTATGCCCTTCGCTGGCGCTCAGGCTCTGACCGGACAAATTCATCCGCTCGAAGTATAGGTGACAACTTTCCCGCAACCAATCGATTCTAATGAACTCCGCAGGCAAAACTGAAGAGAAATCTGCTGCCGAACGTCCATTATTATGACGAGGCATGAAATCTTTGCCGATTGTGACGATTAGCAAAATAGAACAGGTTCTGTCCAATTTGGCAGTCCGCAGTGTGTCGTTTGTTGCAAGTTTGAACGAATGATATGTAAAAAAGTTCATCGCCCGTGTCAAGATAGGCAATGTTGCACTCGCGAGTTCATGATCAAAAATCGGCGTAACATCTTAAATAGTAGATAATTGTGATAAATAATCGCAACATCATGTATCCCGTTGTTCAGTAGGTGGTAACTGCCGTGGCACGGTTATTGCATTAGAAACTGTGCAGAAACGCCCAGCCGAACATTTGAAATGGAGCAGCCGGGAAAACGAATAATCTGGAAGGGAATCCTAAAGTTCGCGCTTCAGATGGGAGAGAGCGAACGTGAACCAAGAAGCCCCTGCGAGCGTCAAATAAGGTATAATCGGAACGAAGTGAATTCTGGAGCTTCCGTCAAACCCGCCAGGTAATAGCGTCGAGGAGGGTAGAACGTCGGCGAGCGTTTGGCATCCAAAGGAGCGAGCACCATGAATACCTACAAACATCAAGCGATTCGCGAACTGGCCGACCAGCAGGTCCGTTTCGCGCCTCCGCCCAAGCGTCTTGAGCAATTAAAGCACAGCGAGCAACTGCTGACCGAGATCGATCCGGCCAAGGATTATCCCTATCAGTTCGTTTGCTTTCGCGTTACCGACTTCCGCTCCGATGCTCACGCCGGCTTGGTGATGCCCGGCCACGACGTGCTGCACGATCTGGGTCTGATGATTAACGACCTCGCCACTTCGCTGCCGGCTGTGCCCGTTGAGGACGTTACCGAAGAGGTGATGACGACCGACGAGATTAGCCGAAAGCTCAACGTCAGCACCAAGACGATCAACCGCTGGCGCAAACGCGGCCTGATCGGCATCCCAGTGCTGAGCAATGGCAAACGCCAGATGGGCTTCCTGCCATCGCTCGTAAACCCGTTCCTGGCGGCGAATAAGGATCGCTTGGATCGCAGCGCCAAATTCACGCTGCTTGGCCAACAGGAAAAAGACGACATCCTTCGCCGCGCCCGGCGATTCGCGCGTCTGGGGCTGGGCAGCCTTACAGAAATCAGCCGACGGATCGCCCGCCGGCTGGATCGTTCGCCCGAAACCGTGCGTTACACGATCAAGAACTTTGATCGTGAACACCCTGAGCAAGCGATCTTCCCGGAAATGACGGGCCCGCTTGAACAGACTGACAAACATGTAATCGTAAACTCCTACCGAAGGGGGATGGACGTGAACACCATAGCCAAGAATTTCCAACGTGATCGATCCATGGTCTATCGCGCGGTGAACGAAATTCGCGCTCAACGTCTGTTCGATCAACAGATCGAATGGGTTTTTAACGAATGCTTCAACGATCCGTCACAAGAGGCGGCGATCCGCGCCGAGATGCCCGACACCGAGGCGTTCGAGGAAGCTCGCCTCGCCAAGCGCATCCCCAAAGACGCGCCGCCGGAATTGTTCTCGAACTACGAGATGCCGTTGTTGACCAAGGACCAAGAACAGCACCTGTTCCGCAAGATGAACTTCCTCAAGTACCACGCCGCCAAACGGCTGGAAAAACTGAAGCTCGCCAGCGGATTAGTGAACACCGCCGTCGTGCGCGTCGAGTTACTCGACGAGGTCGAAGCGGACCTTGCCGAGGCCAACAAGATCAAGGAACTGCTGATCCGTTGCAACATGCGACTCGTGACCTCCGTCGCCAAGAAGCACAGCGGGCAGACCGAAAACTTCTTTGAATTGCTCAGCGACGGCAACATCTCGCTCATGCGTGCTGTCGAAAAGTTCGACTACTTCCGGGGCAACAAGTTCAGCACCTATGCCACGTGGTCGCTGATCAAGAACTTCGCCCGCAGCATTCCCGATGAGATTCATCGGAAAGAACGCTTCGCCACGGGCAACGAAGAAGTTTTCGATATGACCGAAGACCGACGCACCAACGAGAAAGAACTCCTCGCTGCGGCCGAGCAGGCCACCGTCAATGTCAACCGTCTGCTCGATTACCTCGATCCGCGTGAGCGTGAGATCATCCGCTTACGCGCCGGCCTCGACAATGCGAAAGAGGGATTGACGCTCGAAAAGATCGGCGAACGCCTCGGCATTACCAAGGAGCGCGTTCGTCAGCTCAACGTCAAGGCGATGAAAAAGCTCCGCACCATCGCCGATGTCGAACGCGACCTCGTTTGATGTTGCATTCGCCGCTTGCGGCTTAGCGCTCGCTTGACGCCATGCGAGCGCTAAGCCGCAAGCGGAAAAAACGCCTACTTCCCTCCACCCGCCAATACCTCCAAGCTCAGATGCGATGGCTGTTTGTGCGATCTAAGTATCGTTTGCTCCGCCGATTGAAAGTCCGTGTCCTTCGCTTCAAAAATATTCGGCACAAACTTCTGCGGGTTCCGGTCGATCAGTGGGAACCACGTGCTCGACACCTGCACCATGATTCGATGGCCCTTGCGAAAGCAATGATGGCCCCAGTGCAGATCGATCGAATACTCATTCACCTCACCTGCCTTCACTGGCTCAGGTTTCTCAAAGCTCTTGCGGAAGCGTGCACGGGTCGGTTCGCCGATGATGAGCAGCTGATTCCCGCTCATTGTCGGTTCCTTGGCGTAATCCTGCGGATAGGCGTCGATCAGCCTAACGATGAAATCGATATCCGTTCCCGAAGTGGACGCGAACAGCTTCGCCGTGATCGAGCCGGCTAAGGTCACGTCCTCCGTGAGCGGTTCGGTCTCATAGGTGAGCACATCAGGCCGCGCGTGCGCGAATCGCTGGTCCTCGACCATCCAGTTACGCCATTCGGGACCGGGATAAGTTGGCGTGACAGGCCGAGGGCGGTAGGGCACGGGACTGGCGGGGTCGGACGTGTATTTGTCGAAGGCGGCCTCATCCGCAACCGGCGGCGTGAACGCGAGCTTGCCGGCGGGATGGAAATAGAGCATTCGTTTTTGCGTGTCCTTCGGTGGCCAATGCGGATGCGCGACCCACTTGTTCGAGCCGGTCTGGAACAGGAGCGCTTCGGGCTGTTTCAAGTCGCCTTTGCCCTTGAGGTAATGATTGAAGAACGCCGCCTGAATCTTCGCACGAAAGTGCGCTCCCGTGTCGCTGTCGAATTTGATACGGCCCAGTTTATCACCTGGCCCGTTCGCCCAGCCGCCGTGGTTCCACGGGCCTAGTACGATAAAATTCTTATTATCGCCGTCGTGCTTTTCGAGCAATTTATAAATCTGCATCGGCCCGCGATAGTCCTCCTGGTCGAACCAGCCGCCGACGTTGAGCGTCGGCACGGTGACCTTGTTCAAGTACGGATCAAACGCCTGCTTCTGCCAAAACTCGTCGTAGTTCGGATGCTTGACGAAATCGTTCCACGTCGGCATTTTGCCCTTGAAGTATTTGGCGTTGACGTTCGACAGCGCGCCGAGTTTCAGATACCACTCGAAGGTGTCGTAGCGGTCGAATTTGAACAACGTGTTGACGTTGTTCGTCTCCATCATCGCGACATACTCGAAGCCATAGCTGAGCCGAAACGCGCCGTTGTGGTGGAAATCATCGCCGAGGAATTGGTCGGCGGGCGAGGCCTGGGGTGACGCCGCCGCCAACGCGGGATGCGGATCGAGCATACCCATGACCGTCAGCCAGCCCGGATAGCTGATGCCGAGCATGCCAACTTTGCCCGTATTGTTTGGCACATTCTTCACCATCCAGTCGATTGAGTCATAGGTGTCGGTGCTTTCGTCGATCGTCTTCGGATCGGATTTATCGCGTGGCGAGCGCGACATGACGAACTTGCCTTCCGACTTGAATCGGCCACGGATGTCTTGGAAGACGAAGATGTAGCCCTCATCCGCGAGGTCCTTGAGATACGCCAGCAGAGCCGTTGGCCCGCGTGCATCGATGCCGTACGGCGTGCGCAGCAGGATGAACGGCAGGTCGCCCTTGGCGTGATTGGGGCGGTAGATCGTCGTGTAGAGCTTGACGCCGTCGCGCATGGCGATCATCGTTTCGCTGCGAGTGAAGCGCTTGGCGATCGCGGGATCGGGGACCTGGGCGTGGGCCTGATTGTAGGTGGCTGCGAGGATGATCGCGGTGAGGATGAGTTGATGGATGCGGGTCATGATTTTCCCTCAAAATTTTCGCTTCCGTTGTTTACGTTTAGCGCCCGCATGGCGCCATGCGAGCGCTAAACGTAAACGCCGATTACCGCCATTTGAAAAACTTCAACGCCAATGCAAACGGCACGATCGCATATTCCGCCTGAATCGCGATGCGCCAGCCGACGGTGGCCAAGCTCGCGCCTTCCAGCTTCACCTCACGCAGGGCGTCGTTGAGCTGCGTCAACGGCAACGCCTGAATGAACCATTGCACCTCATCGGGAAATCGCTTCGAGGACAAGAAGACGCCCGACACGATGTACATCGGCAGCATGACCATGTTGATCAGGCCCGATGCGGTTTCCATTTTATCCGTGCGACTATCGACTAGCAGGCCCAAGCCCGAGAACGCCGACGCGCCGACGACAATGACGATGACCAAAGTAAAGAATGAGCCGCGAATCGGGATCTTAAACCAGAACGCGCCGACGCAGAGCAGACTGGCCATTTCGGGGATCAGGAAGATGAGCCGGGATACGAGCAGTGCCAGCAGGAAATCGCTATGGCGCATCGGCGTGGCGATGAGTCGTTTGAATAGCTTTCGCACGCGCATATCGACGAGCACAAAGCCGACGCCGAACAACCCGCCGCCCATGATGTTGATGCCGACGAGGCCGGGGATGAGGAAGTCGATGTAGCGATTGCCTTTTTCCTCGATGAGTGATTCGCGAGGTCCGTCGGCTGTGCGCGACAGGATGGCTTCGACCCAATAATGGGCCTGCACGCTCTCGGCACGAGTCGGATCGAAGACATACTCGACGCCCGTTTCGAGCGGGACAATGTAGAGCGGCGTTTTGCCTTTCTTCAGCCGATCTTTGCACTCGGCTGCTGAATGAATTTCGACCTTGAGCTTTTCGTCCTTCCAACGATCATCGCTGAGGTGCTTGGCAACGTCGTCCGCGCGGCTGGAGCCGGGCGTGGCTTGCACGTCGATGTCCGGCGCGGGCGGGCGCGTGTTGGTGAAGGCGTAACCCAGCCCGACGGCGAGGATAAGAGGAAATCCGTAGACCCAGAAGATGACTTCCGGTTCGCGAACAAACTCGCGCATGCGAGCAAGCACGAGTTGAGCGAGCGGTTGCCAACGCTGTGGGATCATGCTTCGCCTCACTGCAATTGTTTAGCCGCTCGTCTTCGGCGAGCGAGGGCACGGTACTTCGCAATCGCCCGTGAATCGCCAAGCCCGCGCTCGCCCAAGGCGAGCGGCTAAACAGGATCGCCCCTCAGCGTAGAATATGAACGCACTCGGCGAATGGGCCGGAAAATCTTACGATGATTGCATGAACATGCCGATTATCATTGCGATCCCGGGCGACGATCCGCCGCAGCTGCAAGCGTCGCCGCACCTGGAACGGCTGCGTTCCCGTGGCGATGTCGTGCTGCACCTCGACCGCCCGGCGGACGACGCGGAAAAGCTGCGCCGAGTCGCCGGTGCGACCTGCCTCGTCAATTCGCGCAGCGCCGTCAAATGGCCAGGGCATATTCTTCGTCAACTGCCCGCGCTACGCATGATTACCGTGTGTGGCATCGGCACCGATTCGATCGACACGGCCACTGCCCGCGAACTCGGCATTGCCGTCTGCAACGTCCCTGGCCAGACCGCGCCGATCGTCGCTGAGCATGCGTTGGCGTTGATGTTGGCGACGGCGAGGCGGGTCGTTTATCAGACCGATCAACTGCGTAAAGGCATTTGGAAGACGCCTGACAATATCTATCTCGCCGGCAAAACGCTCGGCGTCCTTGGCACGGGATCGATCGGCGCTGCTATGATTCGGTTAGGCAAAGCGATCGGCATGCGCGTGCAGGCCTGGTCGTTTCATCCATCCATCGACCGTGAGCGGGAACTCGGCGTGCCGTTCGTCGAGCGCGATGAATTGCTCTGCACGTCCGATGTCGTCAGCGTCCACGTGAAGTTGACCGAGCAAACGTGTGGCATGATCGGCACCCGCGAACTCGCGCTGATGAAGCCCGGCAGCATCCTCGTCAACACCGCCCGCGGCGCGATCGTGGACACCGCGGCTCTCGTGCAAGCGCTACACACGGGCCACCTGGGCGGCGCCGGCATCGACGTCTTCGACACGGAGCCTTTGCCCGCGGATCATCCGCTGTTATCATGCGAGCAGGTCGTGCTGACGCCGCACGTCGCGGACCAGAATCCCGAGGGCATGGAGATTCTGAACCGCGGCGCCGTGGACAACGTGCTGGCGTTTTTGGATGGGAAGCCGATCAATCGAGTGAACATATAGCCCGCCATTTATGGCGGGTGTACGGGAGTCCCGCCATATGGCGGGCTATATCGGGCAGGTATAATGAGGACGATGACCCGAACCGCATTCGTTGGCGCAATCCTTCTTGTCGTGGCTGTGCCCGCGCTTGCCTCCGAGCCTGTCGTTGTATTTAATTCGAATGGCGGCTTTCTTGAGCTGACGCTGAAACACGAGGGCAAGGCGATTGAAGCGATCGTGGAGTTGCGTGACGAGAAAGGTGTGCCGATTTTGGGCGAAACCGAGAATGGCGAAGCGACGATTCCGCTGCCGGCGGGCGATTCGTTCATCGTTGAACTGAAGATCGGCGAGCGCACGGCTGACCCGATTCGCCTGTACCGCACGGCCACCGGTGTCGAACCGTCGCGCGTGTTGCTGAGCTATGGCCTGCGGCCATGTTGCCGATCGAAGCTGAAACGCGAGCCGATCATCGCCGGAGCGCCGGACCCGCAGCCGGAGATCGACGACGCGGGCTGGTGGGATTGGCGGCTTGGGTTGGCGGCTCTCGTGGGAGTCTTGTTGGCGAGTGTCGTGGCGCTTCGCCTGGCGTTTTCAGGGAGTAATCATGGATAAACCTGCCGCGAAAACGCCGACTGCCAATGCGTCCGTCAGCGAAAAAATGGCGATTTTGGCTCCGCTGATCGTAATTGGCCTGATCGTGATCGGCGTGGCCGTGGTGCTTGGCTATCGCGCATTCAGGACCACGGCGCCTCCGCAGCGTGATTTGGCGAAGGAAGCCGAGGCTGCGTTGGCCCGGCAGAACTTTAGGCCGCTCTCCGAACCCTTGCAAACGCTTCTCGCTGACGCCAAATATGAACCGATTCCCACGCAGGCACATTCCCTGCTGTTGCAATCGGGACCGGACTTCACGCTCAAGGATGTCGAGGGCAAGGATCGGTCGCTTGCTGATTACCTCAAGACAGGGCCGGTGGTGCTCGTGTTCTACTATGGCTACCATTGCGATCATTGCGTCAGCCAGCTTTTCGCGATCAACAAGGATATGGAGAAATTCCGCGAGCTGGGCGTGCATGTCGTCGCTGTCAGCGCGGACTCGATCGAGCTGACGCGCGAACGCTACAAGCAATATGGCGCGTTCAAGTTTCCGGTGCTGTCCGATGCGGGCAACAAGATCGCGGAGAAATATGAGACCTACACGCCGGCCACGGAAGCCCTGATGCACGGAACCTATGTCATCTCGCGTCAGGGTAAGGTCGTTTGGACGAACCGCGGCGAGACTCCGTTCACCGAGAACCGCACGCTGATTCACAAAGTCGCCGAGATCGAAGGGCGCCTGGCGAAGAAGGCGGGGGGAACGTAATTCGCCGTGTTTACGTTTAGCGCTCGCTTTGCGCCATGCGAGCGCTAAACGTAAACACGGCGAACTTCTACCAATGACCCTTACCATTCACGATCACGGCCTGGCGTCACGTCTGGTCGATCTCGGCAGGCCGCGATCGCGCCATCTCGGCGTGCCCGTCGGCGGGGCGGCGGATCGGCGCTCGCTGGCGCTGGGCAATGCGCTCGTCGGCAACGCGGTCGATGCGCTCGCATTGGAGATCGCGCTCAAAGGTCCACGGCTGCGTGCGGACTGCGACCTTGGTTGCGTGGTGTTCGGTGCCCCGGTTGAAGCTTGGCTTGAAGGCGTACCGATGCTGCCGAACCGCACGTTCACTCTTCGCGCCGGGCAGGAATTGCGCATCGGTGGTACTCGGATCGGTGCTCGCGCTTATCTCTGCGTACGCGGCGGATTCGAGTCCCCGCGCATTCTCGGCAGTCGCTCCGGATTGGACTGCGTACAGCGTGGCGAAACGCTAGCCTGCCGAACGAGCACGCTGCTGACGCGTTGGTGCGACGAGATCGAACCGATCTTTCACGACGAAACCACGATTCGTGTCCTGCCTGGACTACAAGCCGACTGGTTCCACGTCGGCGAATTCTATGGGCAAATATTTCAGATCACGCCGGCGAGCAATCGCATGGGCCTAAGACTCGGCAGTAGGCCGTTGACGATACCGAACCGCGAGATGGTGTCGGAGCCCGTATGTCCGGGTTCGGTGCAGGTTACGCGCGAAGGGCAGTGCATCGTGCTCGGCGTCGATGGGCAGACGATCGGCGGGTATCCGAAGATCGCTCAGGTGATCGATGCCGACCTCGATGCGCTCGGGCAACTGCGCCCCGGCCAACGAGTGCAATTCGCGCTGGTGACGATGGCCGAGGCGATCGCGCATAACCATTCCTATCGCAGCGAGACGGCGGCGTGGGGGCGTCGGTTGATGTTGGCACTGGACGCTTGGCCGAGCGAGCGTAGTTCTATATAGCCCGCCATTTATGGCGGGTGAAACGATGACCCGCCATAAATGGCGGGCTATATTAAGCCGAGATGTGTTCATTTATTTGAGGAATCATGATGGACAAGGTATTGATTGCGCCGGCGCCGCTGGCGGGGCTGGATGCGGGATTTGTGCACGTGCTTCGCAAGGCTGGCTTCGAGCTGGTTTATCCGAAACGCAAAGGGCAGATGACGGAGGACGAACTGCTGGAAGCGCTGAAGGGTATCCGGGCAACGGTCGCCGGCTCGGAGCCGTATACGCGGAAGGTGCTGCAAGCGCATCCACAGTTGAAAGTGATCGCGCGGGCGGGAGTGGGCTACGACGCGGTTGATTTGGCCGCCTCGACCGACGCCGGCGCCGCCGTCACGATCACGCCGGGCGCGAATCAAGACGCTGTCGCCGAGCATGGCTTCGCGCTGATTTTGGCAATCGCAAAGAACCTCATTCCGCAGCACCTTGGGACGTGCGAATTGAAATGGCCGCGCGGCGCCAACCTGCCACTGCGCGGACAGACACTCGGCATCGCGGGTCTTGGTCGCATCGGCAAGGCGATGGCGATCCGCGGCCATTGCTTCGGCATGAAGCTGCTGGCGTATGAACCGTACCCCGATCACGCTTTCGCCAAGCAGTACGGCATGTCGTTCGTCAGCATGGACGAGCTTTTCGCGCAGTCCGATTTCCTTACGCTGCACATGCCGGCGACAAAGGAATCGCGGCATCTCATCAACAAGCAAACAATCGCCAAGATGAAGCCGACTGCCTACCTCATCAACACGGCTCGCGGCTCGCTGGTCAACGAGGCCGACCTGATTGAGGCGTTGCAGAACAAACGACTCGCCGGCGCGGGTCTGGATGTGTTCGAGGAAGAACCGCCGCAAGACAGTCCGCTGTTCCACATGAGCAACGTGGTGGTGACGCCGCACGCCGCCGGGGTCGATCTGAAATCGCGCGACGACATGGCGTATTCCGCGGCCCAGGCGATTGTGTCACTCTCGCGCGGCGAATGGCCTGTGGAGAAAGTCGTCAATCCGGACGTGAAGGCGAAGTTTCGGTGGTAGTTGAATTCGACGATTGGCGGCTTTCCTGTATGCCGCTTGCGGCTTAGCGCTCGCGTGGGCAGTGCTGAGCGCTAAGCCGCAAGCGGAGGATGCAAACCATGTCCAAAGCCATCGCCATCACGCCGAACGGCAACCTGCGAATCGTTGCCACCGACGACGCCGATGGTTTGCCCGACTCGCTCGCGCAACGTCTGGATACTACGCTCGCCAAATCCCTCGCGGCGGGTCTAGTGCTGCTGGCCGGACAATCGTCCGCCGCGAGGCTGTCCGCGGATGCGGCGTTCCTGCGTGGTTTTGCGAGACAATTTTTTCACACCGCACTTCGGCTCGGCGAAGGCGCGTTCTCACGTTGGGCGACATTGCCGCTGCCGAGTGACGCTGAGCTTGCGGAGCTGATCCATGCCGCGCCGCCGATGGTTGGGCTGGAATACCTCACGCCAAAGTTACTCGCCGATCTGTGGACGCAATTGCGAGATTACGTCCATGCCGAGGCAAGCAAGTACCCGTCGAGTTACGTCGGCTATCTGCGCGACATCGATCCGCAGTGGCATCTCGTTGGCCGCGTCACTTTTCATCTTGCTGAGAACAAGAAAGACCCGGATCGTCCGTTTGCGTTTCTCGCCACATTTACGCATGCGGTCTCGGACAAAGCGACCGTGCAGCATCGTCCGCTGGCCGAGGCGCTGAAAGCGACCGTCGCCCAGCGTGATATGGTTGCGCTGGAGACGCTGCTCGAACCGGTTCGCCGAGCGGCGGAGAAATCCCCGCTGGTGCGCGACCTGCTCGAAAGCAAAGCGCTGTTCACGCCGCAAGCGTGGACGATTCGGCAAGCTTATGCGTTCCTGCGCGAAACGCTCGTGATGGAGCAGGCGGGCGTCGTCGTTCGCGTGCCTGACTGGTGGTCGGTGCGTCGGCCTCCCCGCCCGACCGTGCAAGTGCGCATCGGGACCGACCCGGCGACAACGCTCGGCTTCGACAACCTCGTCGATTTCGATGTCGGCCTGGCCCTGGGCGGCGAACGTCTCTCGGCTGACGAGGTACGCGATCTGCTCAAGGCGACGGACGGATTGGCGCTTCTGCGTGGGAAATGGGTCGAGATCGATCGCGAAAAATTGGATGAAGCGCTCGATCACTGGAAGTCGCTGCAAGCCGAACATCCCGATGGCATCAGCTTTATTAACGGCATGCGGATGTTGGCCGGCGCGGATGTCGAAGCCAAGGCTGCGACCGATCTGGAAACGCACGCCTGGTCCGATGTCGTCGCCGGCCCGTGGCTGCGCGAGACACTCGAACGCCTGCGCAATCCGACCGCCGACGCCAGCTGCGAACCGGGCCGCGACTTGCAAGCGACGCTGCGACACTACCAGATCGACGGCGTCCGCTGGCTGTGGTTGCTGACCGAACTCGGCCTTGGCGCTTGCCTCGCCGACGATATGGGCCTGGGCAAAACGATTCAAATTATCGATCTATTGCTGCAACGCAAACGCGCGGGCAGAAGCAAAGCTCCGAGTCTACTCGTTGTGCCCGCGTCGCTACTGGGCAATTGGCGGCAGGAGTTCGCGCGGTTTGCGCCGTCGTTGCGAGTGCGTTTTGTGCATCGCTCAGAGTGCGACGAAACCCAACTCAAGGCGTTGGCGAAGAACCCGGAACGCGAACTCGTCGGCGTCGATGTCGTGCTGACGACCTACCACATCGTTCGCCGCGAGGATTGGTTGCAAAAGACCACCTGGTCGCTGGCGATTCTCGATGAAGCCCAGGCGATCAAGAACGCCGGCTCCAGCCAAACACGCAGCGCGAAGAAAATCCACGCCGGCTCGCGCATCGTGCTCACGGGCACGCCGGTCGAGAACCACCTCGGCGATCTCTGGTCACTGTTCGATTTCTGCTGCCCTGGTCTGCTTGGGTCGGCGGCACAGTTCAAGCAGTTCATCAAACGGCTCAATCAGCGCAGCGATACCGCAGCGTTCGCGTCGCTGCGCCGGCTGGTTCAGCCCTACATCCTGCGCCGCCTGAAAACCGATCCCGACGTCGTCCCCGATCTGCCCGACAAAACCGAGATGCGCATCGAGTGTGGCCTGGCGAAAAAGCAAGCGGTGCTCTACGCCAAGGCGATCGCCGATTTTCAACAACGCCTGGAACACGCCGAGGGCATCGCCCGCCGTGGATTGGTGCTGGGCCTGTTGATGCAGCTCAAGCAGTTGTGCAACCATCCGTCGCAGTATCTGAGCGATGGCGACTACACACCGGCGGAGAGCGGCAAGTTCGAGCGCCTCCGCGCCATCTGCGAGCCGATTGTCGCCAGGCAAGAGAAGACGCTCGTCTTTACGCAATTTCAAGCGATCTGCGAGCCGCTCGCGCGTTACCTGGCGACGCTCTTCGGACGCGAGGGTTTGGTCCTGCACGGAGGCACGCCGGTCAAGAAACGCAGCGATCTCGTCAAGCAATTTCAGGACCACGATGGACCGCCTTTCTTCGTCATCTCGCTCAAGGCGGGCGGCAGCGGGCTTAACCTCACCGCAGCTTCGCACGTCATCCACTTCGATCGCTGGTGGAACCCCGCCGTCGAAAACCAGGCGACCGATCGGGCGTTTCGCATCGGCCAAAAACGCAACGTCTTCGTACACAAGTTCGTCTGCCGAGGAACCGTCGAGGAACGCATCGACTCGATGATCGCCGCCAAGCAATCGGTCGCCGATCAAATCCTGAGTCAAGACGGCGACATCAACATCACCGAGATGAACGACGAAGAACTGCTGGGCTTCGTTGCGCTCGACATTAATCGCGCCGAGGCGGAGGAGTGAGCCGTTTTACCGCTTGCGGCTTAGCGATCGCGTGGGTGTCTCCGAGCGATAAGCCGCAAGCGAAAAACGCACATGCATCAGAAAAAATCGCGAAAACGGCTGCGTTTTTCCTGTTCACTCGGTAAAATATCGTAGGCCTCGGCACGCACCTTGTTAGGGGAGCACCGTGGAATTGCCGAGCGTATCTCACCTGAAAGGAGTCAGTCATGGGTTGGTATTTTCAGTTCAAGCCGTATGTTCCGGTCGCTCAACGTCGGGCGAACGCCGCCAAGGTTGCCGAAAAGATTGCGAAGAAAGACGGCCGAGCGCTTGAGCCGATCAAGATCGACGGTCGCGCGATTGCGCGTACCTATTGGGGCAAAGCGTGGTGCGACAATCTCGAGAGCTACAGCGACTACGAAAACCGTTTGCCTCGCGGACGGACGTATGTGCGCAACGGCTCCGTGGTCGATTTGCGCATCAAGGCAGGCCAGATCGATGCGCTAGTGAGCGGGTCGGAGGTCTACAAGATTCAGATCACGATCGACAAACTCAAGCCGGGGCCGTGGAAACAGATCAAGGGTGACTGTGCTCACTCGATCAAATCGGTCATGCAGTTGTTGACGGGCAAACTCGACAAGGACGTGATGGAACGGTTGGCCCGCCGCGATCAGGGCCTGTTTCCCAGTCCGAAGGAAATCAACATGCGCTGTTCCTGCCCGGACGGCGCCTATGTGTGCAAGCATGTGGCCGCCACGATGTATAGCGTCGGCGCGCGGCTTGACAACGAGCCGGAACTTTTGTTCACGTTACGTGATGTCGATCACCTGGAGTTGATTAGCCAGGCCGTCTCGTCCGAGAATCTCGATGTCGCATTCGAAACCGAAGGCGGCGAAACGCTCGAAGGTCAGGATTTGGGTGCGATGTTCGGTATCGAAATGGCGCCGGAATCCATAGGAGGCACAACTACGGCGGCAAAGAAGACGACCAAGAAAGTGACCAAGAATACGGTACGCGCCAAGGCCGAACCGAGAACGCCTGCGAAGAAGGTGACGGTGCCCGGTCGGCGTAAAACGGGTTAAGGTCGGCCACCTTGTATTTGTTCGGTTTAGCGCTCGCGGGATCGCTCGACAACGAGACATCCAGCGAGCACTATAGGTAAACAATCGGATAATTCATCGAACGCATCCCAATTTTCACGCCGAGCCGATTTTTTCAATATCTCTTCTGTTTGGCATTTTTCCTTCGCGTCGGTGTGACTTTGTGTTACAATACCTTAATCCAAGATTGGTGTTAGATTTGGTTACGCCCTGGTGTCCTACCGTCGTTGCACGCTTGGGTAGGCCAACCACTCGGCCAACGACCACACGTGATCGGTCAAACCTGCTGCCATCGCTGGCGTTCGTTGGATCCAGGTTTCATCAGAGCCTTCTACCCGCAGCGTGCGAACGGGCCAA
>SIAQ01000071.1 GCA_009697105.1 Gemmataceae bacterium
CGCCTCGGCGGACATCAAAATCGCAAGTGCGATGGTTTCCCCGGCTGGATCACGCTCTGGCGTGGCTGGCAGAAGCTTCAGGCCATGGTCGACGGTTATCGCGCCGCCCAACGCAAAACGAAAAAAAAGTTGTGGTAAAACTTAAGGTCAACAGCCAGGGGCGTTGCAGCTTTCCCGCGTCGCGTTGCGGCTTGCCGCACAGCCGTAGCGTGCCGACGGTGGCGCCCGTCAGGTTGATGGTGTCCGGAGTCAGGTCTGCCGATTTCGGGTCGAACCGCATATCGACTTGTGCGACGTTGGCGTAGGACAGATCGACGTGGCCGGAGACCAGCGGGTACGCGGCCTTGGTCTTTTCGTCGGCGAAGACCCGGCCGCGGATGGTGGCGGAGCGGAGCTTCAGGTCGCCGTGGACTGTGGAGCAGTCGAAGTTCGCCTCCCCGTCGATCTCCGCGTCCTCGAGCGTGATCGTGCCGAGGAGTTCGGTGCTCTTCGCCCAGAACCGCCCGTGGACTTCCGCCATCTCGAAGTCAAGCGGCGGCCGGCCGGGGTTCGGATCATTCAAAAGTGGGCCTTCGCTTGGGCCGATGATGCTGCCGCAGAAGTCGAGGTCGCCGTGGACGGTCAGGTGCCGGGCGTTGATCTTGCCCCACACATCGACGAGATGGAACAGCGCTGGGCCAGTGATCTCCGCGTAGGACAGGTCCAGCGTGCCCAGCAGGGTCAGGTTCTTGGGCGATTCGTATTTGAGAAGGACGAACCTTTTTTCGTCGGGCTTAGCGGTCGCGATTATGCCGTTCCGCAGTTTTGCTTGCGTGGCGGACACGATCCCCTCAATGTACGTGCCATCGCGGAAGAACACCGACCCGCCCACGTCGGCGGCGTCCATGTTCACGGCAATGCTGAGGGGGTTCGTCAGCGTGGCGCCCGAGAACACCACGGTGCCGCCGACTTTGGCGCGGAGGTCGATTATCCCCGTGACCGTGGTTTTTTCGCGGAAGAACACCGACCCGCCCACGTCGGCGGCGTCCATGCTCACAGCAATGCCGTCGGGGTTCGTGTTCGTCAGCGTGGCGCCCGAGAACTCCACGTAGCCGCCGACTTTGGCGCGGAGGTCGATCATCCCCGTGACCGTGGTTTTTTCGCGGAAGAACACCGACCCGCCCACGTCGGCGGCGGCCATGTTCACGGCAATGCCGTCGGGGTTCGTGTTCGTCAGCGTGGCGCCCGAGAACACCACGTTGCCGCCGACTTTGGCGCGGAGGTCGACTATCCCCGTGACCGTGGTTTTTTCGCGGAAGAACACCGACCCGCCCACGTCGGCGGCGGCCATGCTCACAGCAATGCCGTCGGGGTTCGTGTTCGTCAGCGTGGCGCCCGAGAACTCCACGTCGCCGCCGACTTTGGCGCTGAGTTCGATCTTCCCCGTGACCGTGGTTTTTTCGCGGAAGAACACCGACCCGCCCACGTCGGCGGCGGCCATGCTCACAGCAATGCCGTCGAGGTTCGTGTTCGTCAGCGTGGCGCCCGAGAACACCACGTTGCCGCCGACTTTGGCGCGGAGGTCGATCTCCCCCGTGACCGTGGTCCCATCGTTGAAGAACACCGACCCGCCCACGTCGGCGTCGGCCATGCTCACAGCAATGCCGTCGAGGTTCGTCAGCGTGGCGCCCAAGAACGCCACGTAGCCGCCGACTTTGGCGCGGAGGTCGATCATCCCCTCGATCTTGGCACACCGTGGTTTATCGTTGGCATCAAGGGGGGCGTAGACGTACACGTGCTTGGTAATCTCGGCACCCTCCAGATTCAACGCCTTGCCAAGCATTTCCTCCGTAAGGTGACGTTTGTCGGCGGGATCAAGATTGATGGGGATGTCCTTTAGTGTCATCACCAGCGCCGTGGCGTGCAGACCATCGAGCCGCAGATCGTCTTTGGCGATCAAGTTGGTGAAGTCCAGGCCGACGTTGGACGTGACCAGAGAGAGGTCGCACAGACCATCCACTCGCAGACGGCGGGCATCGACGAAGCCCTGGCATGCGCCGTCGATGGTGCAGCCCGCGAGCGAGAACAGCCCGCCGACCCGCAAGTCACGTAGCCGTAGGCCGCCCTCGAACGTGCAGCGCTCGAACCGCAACGCTTTGTCGAACACGGCTTCCGCCAGATCGACGAAGTCGTTGAACACCACGTCGACGATCCGGACGGAATTTTTAAACTGGTGATTTGCCAGGAGGAGGGCGTAGGTAATGGGCGACCCGACAGTCCCCTTGATCAAAATTTCCTGGGGTTGATGGGCTGCGATGGGCTTGTGAAGCTCTTGCAAAAAGTCAACCAGGGTGGATGGGGTAGGCATGGCACTGTTCCTGGGAAATAGAAAAGGGGTTCTTGGGACACCGAAACTATCTCTTGGGGTTTGGCTTTGGGTCTGGCTTGTGGGGCGCAGGCTGTCGCCGGGACGTTGAGAAAGTTCGTCGACAAATCCCCGCCTGAACGTATTTCCAATTGTGAATCGCCATCGGTTTGCTTCCGCGATTTATTGTAGTGTATTATGCACCATCCCTCCTATCCCCCAGCACCTTCACCGTCGATTCGACGGCCTGCGTCAGGCTCTCCCAGCCGGCGCGGTCGTTCGACGTGGCCGAGAAATCGAGCGGTTTGCCGATCGTCATCGTGATTTTGCGCGGGCGTGGCAATCGCGTGTTCGCCGGCATGGCATCGAAACTGCCGTCGAGATAGCATGGCACGATCGGTACCGGTGTTCCTGCGACCAGCATGCCCAGCCCCTTCTTGAAAGGCAGCATCGTCCCGTCGCGGCTGCGGGCGCCTTCGGGGAACAACACGAACACGCACGCCTCCGCCAAGAGCCGATCGCGCAACTCCTGCATCGCGTGAGTGCCGCATTTTTTTCGCCACATCGGCAACGCATTCAACATGAAAGCAGCGAACCCCGACGTCACCGGCGTCTCGAAAAACACATCGCCCGCGGCGATCGGAAAAACCTGATCGCGCAGACGCCAGGGCAATGGCGCTGCCAGCACGAGCACATCGAAAAGTGCGGTGTTGCTTACGATTCTGAGGGCGGACTGCAAAAGCAAAACCCGGCTTGTAACGTTGCAAGGGAGGCGTAGCGCAAGTGATGGGGGCGGTGCGTAACTGCATCGTGCATATATTGCGCGACATCGGTGCGCCCAGCCTTGCCGCTGCCATACGAAGGATGGGAAATTGGCTTTCCCAAGCCCTGAACCTTCTCGGCGTGCCGCAGGCTGAATAATCAAACCGCCCTGGATGATTGGCGGTATCGATTACAAAAAACGACACGCGTTAGTACTATACTTCGCATGGTAGAAATTGTCGTTTTTCCGAACCGATCAAAACATTTCCGAGCCGCGACCGTAAGGGAGCGGCCGACATATTCCGTACGGCATCCTGTCGGCCGCTCCCTTACGGTCGCGGCTCGGAAAAACGTCAAATTCACCCATCAAAGGTACAATTCCTGCTCCTCGTGGCATTTCGTCACAGGAGAACCCACGACCCTTTCCCGCCCCGATTGAACCCCGCGACACAACCAATACACTGACTCTTCCTACCTACTGCCAACCCTCTTCGGATGACCGCGATGGACACCACGCTATTCGACCAACTGCAACAAACCGTCAATACCGCAGGGCCGGCGGCGGCGATCGACAAACTCTGCGCCGAACTCAAATCGCGCAAAGACTTCGGCGGCCTGTTCTATGCGTTGCTCATGAAGAAGCGGTTTGAACTCGGCGTCTCGCCGATCGCGACGGGTTCCAATCAGGACCTGCCGGATTCGGCCCACGTCGCATTTGAAGACGGCATCGCCGACGCCGCTCGCACGGTTGGCAATCTCTACCTCGCCGAGGGCCAAATACCGCAGGCCTGGGGCTACTTCCGCATGCTCAGCGATCCCAAACCGGTCGCTGAGGCACTCGAAAAACTGAACATCGATGATACCACCGATGTTCAAGCCATCGTCGATGTCGCGTTCCACCAGGGCGTCGCGCCGCTCAAAGGCATCGACTGGATTCTCCAGCGTTTCGGCATGTGCAGTGCGATCACGGTCATGGGCAGCGAGTTGCCATTCACGCCCGATGTCCGTGCGGCTTGCACGAAACGGCTCATTCGCGCTTTGCGAACGGAATTGGTCGAACGCCTGAAAGCGGAAATTCAACGGGTGCAGAACTTCGCGCCGAGCGGTACCACCGTGGCAGAGTTGATCGAAGGCCGCGATTGGCTGTTTGCTGAGGATTATTATCACATCGATTTGTCGCATCTGAATTCGGTCGTGCAGATGTCCACGCAACTCGATAAGTGCGATGAATTGGCGATCACCCGCGATTTGTGCAAGTATGGGTTGAAGCTTTCGCCGAAGTTTCGCTATCAATCCGAGCCGCCGTTCGACGATCAATATGCCGACTATGATCGCTACCTCGCGATCCTGATGGGCGAAGATGTCGAGGCGAACCTGGCTCATTTCCGCGGCAAAGTCGATGCGAACCCGCCGCAGGAGGCCGGCACGTTCGCGACGGAGATTTATGTAAATCTTCTGATGCGTCTCGGCCGACCGGTTGACGCCCTCGAAGCCGTGCGGAAGTATCTCACGCCGATGGGCGAACTTCGGCTATCTTGCCCGAACTTGGTGGAGTTGGTCCAACAAACGAAACGCTTCGACGTGCTGGCCGAGGTCGCGAAGGAACAGGGCAACGCTGTCAACTACCTCGCGGGTCTGATTGCCGGCGTGCCCCGACCAGCGTAGCCCATCGCGATCTGCTGGTTAAGAAATCGCGGGCACGTTGGAAGAAAAGAACGTGGAGCCAGTGACAGCCGACCAGATCGAGGATGAACTGTTGCTTGCAACTCCTCGACGCGCCGCGCAAGTAGGCCCTGAATCGATTGCAAGCCTAAGTTGAATCCGCACGCCGGAGTTAGAAGCCAGCCCCCGTCGCTCACGCTTCTGGCTCTGGAGAGCTCGCGGTTCATTTCGATTTCGGTGCCTACGTTTGGTCGAATAGCCCCGGAATGTAGAACGATGCAAATCCCATGATCGCGCCGCCGACACCGGCGAAGAGGACAAATCCTTCGGGGGCGCCCTGCCACCACGCACCCGCGGTTGCTGCCATTCCGATCAGGATTGCGGAGGCCAATGCGAGGGTAGTTCGATTGCCGTTCGTCCGACGTTCGTCCAGGAGTTGGCGTACAGCTTCGGCTTCTTCCGGAGACTTGGCCGCATTTTCTCCGCGCTCGTAAGCCCGGCGGAGTTCCTCCGTGGTCGTGGCTTCCAGGTTCTTGCGGATCGATGCAACAAGAGCTTGGTCCATTCGAGAGGCTCCCAAAAGAGGAAGTCATACTCCACATGACTGGATTTGTCTGGTCCGAGCCTGAGCGCCAGCGACGGGCACCAGCGGCCCTTCGCTGGCGCTCAGGCTCGGAAAACGCACGGTATCATCGCGAAGCATCACCTCCGCCGTCGTCATTCGCTGGGCAGCCACCTTCTGAAAATCCCGGGTCGTCGTCGGTGGCATGAGCGTGCTCCCGCAATCCGACCATCCCCACTGATATTGTATACAACGCATCGTCGAAACAAGCCTCGGCACCTCTTTGGAGTGCGTCGGCTCGACGACGCTTTCTTTCTTTGGCATGGCGAGAGAGCAATGCGCAAGGGCGGAAACAGAAGCGATTGCAATTATGCCAGCGCGAAAAATGATTTCGAATTGTCACCGTTAAAGGAACGTACCTCATCCTTTAGGGGCCAGATAACGGTCCGGCGGCTTTTTCTACCAAGCAACGGAATCGATGCCGATGCCCAGGGGCACGCACGCCGCTAACAACCGCTCCTCCGAAATGAACCCCTCTTTGCGACATCGCGCCAGAAACCGAGAAGCCGCTTCAATCAGCAGCTTTCGCGTCTTTTGCAACTCGCGATCCGGTATTCTTCGAGGTGGTGCTGCTTTCGTTGGTTTAGAGAACTTGTCTCTGAGAGTGAATTCAGTGGTGCCGTGACCTGCAACGTATTGCTCCTGCACGCCATGCATTTGAACGAACCGCACGCCATAACCGTCGATGACCTCCAAGGCGTTATGAACCTGTGCAAGCCAAAAATCGAGGTTGGCGACCTGCCCAGCAAGTTGGTGCCGGTTCAGAGTGACAAATCTCGACACCTGGTCAGCGACCAGCATTGCCATATTCGTTGAGAAAACCATTCAGTCGCCTCTTTTCCGCCGAACGAACAAAGATCAATGGCCGGGCGGGAGTGCCCTTGGCGTGATCCACATTCGGAAAAGTACACCAATCGCACGGGAGGGAATGTGCGTCAACGTTAATCTCCCCTTTCCGCTCATCGTTGAACATCAGCGGCGGTTCGCATCGCAAACTGCAATTCCAAACCAAGCCCAAGGGTTCGGAGTACCTCACCCTTGGGCTTGCGGTGCATCTTCAATCTTCAATTTTCAATCTGCAATCCACAATCTGAAATCCGCAATCACTTCCTCTCCGCCTCCGGCACGTGGACCACCGTTAACGCGCAGCAGTCCCAGGCTCGGCTGCCGCGGCTGACGTTCCAGGTGACGTAGATTTTGTCGCCGGCGGGATCGACGGCGGAGCTGAAGGTGCCGACGTGGGTCGCGCCGATTTTGTCCTTGAAGTAGGGATGCAGGAACGCGATGACTTTGCGTGTCTTCGTCTTGACATTGAACTGCACGATCGGGCTGCCGTCGTCCTGGCTGCCGCCGTGGGCGCCGGGGATGTAGTAGACGTATCGGCCAGTTGGATCGACGTCGAGCGACGTGATGTAATCGCGGCCGCCGACGGCGACGGGGCCGATCTCCTTGGCTTCCTCGGTCTTCGTGTTGAAGGAGTACATCATCGCCGGGTTGCCTTTGCCGCCCTTGGAGACGGTGTAGACCATGCCGTCGGCGGTTTCCTGAGTGGCTGCACGCAGGCCAAGCGACGCGCCGATCTTGATCGGGGCGTCGCTCGGCTTCGCCGGGTCGTAGCGCATCATCGTGCCGACGCTGCCATCGCTGCCGGGAACGTAGTACACACGGCCATTCGATTTTGCGAAGATCATGTAGCGCGGCGGGCCGTCGGGACCGGAGTAGACGACTTTCTTGGCGGCGATGTCGTAAGCGAAGAACTGCACGCCGTTGATATCGTCTTTTGAACTGCCGGGAGCCGTGCCGCCGTAGAAGATCATCCGTTCGGGATCGAGCACGCTGTTGGGGATGCAATGCTTGGCGACGGGCGCGTAAGCGACGACCTCGGATTTGCCTGTCTTCGGATCGCACTTGATGATCCAGTCGCCCTTGTACTCATTGGCGTCGCTGGTGGCGTTGACGGCGCCGCGATGGGTGGAGTAGTAGAGCCAGCCGTCTTTGCCCATATCGATGCGGCCATGGATTTTGCCTGGAAGATACCGGAACATGCCGCCGATGACGCTGGCGAGATCGGTCAGCACGCGCATGGCTTTTTTGGCGGGATCATATTCGTAGACGTAGGCGTTGCCTTTGGGTGCGTTATGGTCGCCGATGGAGGAGTAGTATTTGCCGTTGATGGCGAGACCGTCGCCCCAATTGGACCAGATGGAGGCTTTGTAGATTTGGCCTGGGTAGAAGAGGAAATCGACGGTGGGAATCGATTTGGCGATGAGAACGTCCTTGTCGAGCGTGCCGGGACCTTTGAGGAACTCGTCGGAGGTGACGGTCAGGACGGTCTTGCCATCGGGCAGCGTCGGTGGGAAGGGCAGCTCAGGAGCGGCGGCTTTCTTCTTCTTTTCCTTCGCCTTGGTCTTTTCCTGTCCCAATGCCGGTTCGACATCAGGTAGCAGTACGTAAAGGCAAAACGCGCCGACAACGGCGAGCAGCAGCTTGGTCATGCGGGGAAGCAACATATGGAGTCTCCATTCGGAAAGTTCTGTGTAGGACCAGTATACGGTGAGCCAGGAGCGTCAGCGACTGGAGGGAGGAAAAAACGAAGTAAGCGCGTCCACCGGTCGCTTACGCTCCCGGCTCGCCAACGCTCTTGAAAAACAAGGCCGCCTCCGTACCCACATCTATTGACGTATCCTCCGCTCGCGGCACTCATTGCGTCGCGGGCGTTTGTTTTTTTTCTCGGGAGTTAATTCGATGTCGGAATTGATTGCGCCGCATGGAGGCCTATCCCAACCCGTCGATCGTACCGTTCCCGCCGGCCAAGTCGCCGAGTTCGCCAAGCAGGCGGCTTCGCTCAAGAAAGTCGCCGTCAGCGATGCCGACCTATCCAGCCTTTACCGTTTCGGCGATGGCGGTCTCAGCCCGCTGACCGGGCCGATGGATAGCGTGACCTACAACAAAGTGCTCGACGACGAAGTCATCGTCCACAACGGAAAGCCGTATGCGTGGTCGATCCCGATCAGCTTTCCCGTGAACAAGGCGACGGCAGGCTCGCTGAAAGTCGGCGAGACCGTCGCGCTTGTCAATAGCAAGGGCGATGCGGTAGCCACGCTCAAGATCAGCGATATCTTCCCGTGGGACAAGGCGAAGTACATCAAGGGCGTCTATCAGACCGAACGCACCGATCATCCCGGCGGCAAGATGGTCATGGCCGACGATCGCGACATGCTGCTCGGCGGCGAAGTGCAGGTGTTGCCTCAACCGAAGCATCCCGAGTACGGCTCCTACGTGCTCACGCCGCGCGAAACACGAGCGTTGTTTGCGAAGCGTGGCTGGAAGCGCGTCGTCGGGTTTCAGACGCGCAATCCGCTACATCGGGCACACGAATACGCGCTTGTCGTCGGCATGGAACGGCTCACACGCGAAGGCCACCTCACCGGAGCCGTGCTCAACCCGCTCATCGGCGAAGTCAAAGGCGACGACGTGGACGCCCTGACCCGCATGCGCACCTACAAGGCCCTCATCGACAACAAGGCGCTCGGCGATGGCGATCTCGATCAGGAGTTGTGGAAAAAGGCCGGCTATAGCTTCTTCGATCAGCTCATCCTGCTCGGGCTTGATATCAAGATGTTCTACGCCGGCCCGAAGGAAGCGGTCATGCATGGCATCTATCGCCAGAACTTCGGGTTCACCGACATCATCATCGGCCGTAAGCACGCCGATGCACCGTACGACGACGGCAAAGATATCTGGGACGGCCTGGCGGCCCAGCGCAAGTTCGATGAACTCAAGGGCGAGCTGCTCATCAAGCCCGTCAAGGTCGGCTTCACAGCCTACTACGAAGAGCTCGGCCGCGTGGGGTTGGTCGAGGAATGCGCACCGAAGGGTTACAAGCAAGTCTCGATCACGGGCCGTGATCTGCGCGAGAAGCTGCGAGCCGGCGAGCAACCCGACCCGCGCGTGATGAGGCCAGAGACGTCGAAGATTTTGATCGAGACGATGAAGGGGAAGTAGGTCGTTCGATCGGGCGGCGGGGCCTCCGGCCGCTGGTGCTTGAACGCGAATTGATGCTGACCGGCGCGTGTTTATCGAGCCGGGGCCGGTCGGCAGATTTATTTGATTCGGCGGAAGAGGCGCACCGATGAGGATGCACGCGGAAGGATTCGTGCGGCAGGAGCGGGGACCCTATCGGTTTGACCGCTGGCATTGGCCCGAACGGGTGCCGACACGTCTGGGCGATCTGCTTGTTGAGCTCACAACAAGCGACGGCGAACCGTTTCCAGATTACGCAATGGCTGCGGCCGCCAGCGCGTTGGCCGAGTTCGCGGCTGCGAACGGCGACTTACTCCTTGATCTGATCTACGGGCATTATCGACATGCCGAGTAGAAAGGCTGGCTGGAATTTTAGGGCGTCCGGCCTGGCTTGGGACGAAACCGAGTCCTCTCCCAAGCCAAGTCGGTCGAGTTGACTGTGCGATGGGGTGACGACGGGCGTCCCGACGCAGGTGTGTTCGTCGACCCACGCTGGGACCCTGAGCACAAGTTGGACCTCAGCTTTGGCGACGGGTGTATTATTGCGGTCAACGGCGAGCCGTTTGTCCTAGGCGGCGAGGTACTTCGGTCGGCGTGATGTGGTTCGCGCTGAGGCGTGAGTCCCGAATTGGATGCCCGGCCCTTCGCTGGCGCTCAGGCTCGGATCACGTTTCGGCTACTTATCCTTGCTCGCACCGAGGCAGTAGAGCTTGCTCGCGGTGCGGAGGAAGATTTGGCCGCCGCAGATGGCGGCGGTGGTCATGACGGGTTCCTGGAGCGAGTTGGTGCCGACGAGTTCGAATTTTCGACCTGCTTTGAAGATCGACGTTTGGCCCGTTTCGCTGGTGGCGTAAATCAGATCGCCAACCATCACCGGCGATGAGCTGAAGTTGCCTTGCAAGCGTTCTTGCCAAACCTGTTTGCCGGATTCGGCGTCGAAGCAGGTGGCGATGCCGCCGTCGTTGACCAAGTACAGCAAACCAGCATGGTAGAGCGGCGACGGGACGTAGGTGATGCCTTTGTCGGCTTTCCAGGCGAGATGCGTTTTCGTGACGACGCCCGTGCCGTCGCCGCGGATGGCTCGAAGCTCTTTTTCCGGAAAGCCGCCGGAGGAAAAGACTGTCGTGGCATTGAAGGCCGGCGTGTTGGCGGACACTTCGGCTGGCCCAGCGCACGACCAGAGCAGGTTGCCGGTTTCCGGATCGTGGCTTGCGGTTTGGCCTAGTCCGGCTTGCAGAAGCTGGGCCTTGTTGTTGAGCAGCGCCAGCGCGGGCGTGCCATAGTTGCCATACTTGCCGACCACTTTGCGTTCGGTGCGCCAGACGATTTTCCCCGACTGCGCGTCGAGTGCCGTCAGATAGCAACTCTTGACGTTATCGCCGCTGACGATGACGAGGTTTTTGTACAAGACTGGCGACGAGCCATAGCCGTGCAGGGATTGAAAGTCGCCGGCCCGCGTCTGCCAAAGGGTCTTGCCTTCGAGATCGGTGGCGGTGACGTGCAGGCCGTCGGCGTTGATGAAGACGCTGAAGAGCCGACCGCCGTCGCAGGCTTGCGTTGCCGAGGCGTGCGTGTTCTTGGGATACTTCCGCGTGAAGTTGCCCTGGTGGGCAAGGGTGCTCCAGAGTGGGTCGCCGGTCTGGCGATCGAAGGCGAGGATCATCTGTTTTTGCGTGGCATCGTCGGCCGTGGTCAAGAAGACACGTTTACCAATGACAATCGGACTGGAATGGCCGCGCCCGGGTACACTTGCTGCCCAGATGACATTTTCCTTGAGACTCCACTTGGTCACGGCGTTGCGATCCGCACTGATGCCGTTGCGTTCGGTTCCTCGCCACCAAGGCCAATCGCCTTGGGCGGCTTGAGGCAAAAGTTCCTTGGCGTCGGCCTGCTTCGGGCCAAGGACGTTCCCCTGTGGCGTGTCGTTCGCTCCTGCGGCGAGGGAGACGATCAAGCCAGCCGTCAGCGTCAAGACAATTCGCATGTTAATCACCTTAATTATTCCTTTTTGCGGTTGGGTCGGTGGCACTGAGTTCCACAAAGCAAGGTTCGTAGGTCAGGCTTTCCAGCCGGACGTATTTTGCCAATCTTGGGCCCGCTGCGTCAGGCTGGAAAGCCTGACCTTCGAAGCCTGTTATGTAGTCTTAGGGAACCTCTTGCACAACCACCTGGAACTGTCCGCTGCCTTTGGTGGACGAGATCACGACGCGATAAAATCCCGATTGCATCGGGCGGACCGTGATGCGAGCGTTGTTGCCTGGCACTTTGTCGTTCTGCCCGGCTGGGAGTCCCGTCGCGTCTTCGAGTTTGATCTGAGCGTTGAACGTGTTGGCGAACACCATCACTGTGTAGGATTTGCCCATTTCCAGCCGAATCCTTTGGACGGTCACGCTCTTGGGCGGCCCCGTTGGAGGCAGCTTCGACTTCGGATTGATCGGTCCCGTCGGTAGCAGTGCGCCTTGCGTTGTGAAGATGGTCTTCGCACCTTTAGGTGTCGGATCCTTCGGATTCGGAATCTTCGGATCGGAAACCTTCTTCGGATCGGTCTGCATCGGAATATTCATCGGATTGCCAGGGATGCGTGAAACGTCGATGCCGAAGTTCAAGACGTTGCCGACCATGCCGGTCTTGGATTCCAGGTCCGAGGCGATGTTCATGTGAACCTGCGACAGGTACCCGCCGGTGAGGTCGAACGCAAAATGGCCCGTCACATCGCCGGCCGAGTCGCGGGTGCTTAGGTCGCGCCCTTTCATTTTGCCCGTCATGGAGACCACGGCTTCCACGCGGGCATTGCGTGTCCTTGTGCCTTCCAGTTTGCAGAGTAAATCGATATCCGCGAATTGCGGGCTCTTCCCGGCACGCAGCATGTAGGACACCTGAGCCGGGAAGGTCTCCAGCGGCTGAACAACCCGCATTGGTAGCGGGATCATTGCGGCCTCCAAGGAGCTGAAAATCGCGGAATAATGCCGTTCTACACTGCTCCGCGAGGGCGGAGAGATCGTCGCCGTCACGTCGCGATTCGGCTGTGGCTTCAGTTTGTTATTTGGGAAGATCGAGAACGTAGGCGGGATCATGCGGAACAGATCGATGCCCGCGCCGGCTGTTGGATCAATCTTCCCGTCCACTTCAACACGAGCGATGACATTTCCAAAGGCCCCGCGCAGCGTCGCCCCACTAAATTCGGGAATATAGAGTTCCACCATATCAGCCTTATATTCGCTTTCAAAGTAGAAAACAGAACCAGGCGCCGACGGCAATAGAGTTGTAACTCTTCCGGTCGTCCTCAGGCTGACGGTGCGGATCGACTCGCCTTTCGGGTTCAAGACCAGGCTCGCCGCTCGACGGTCAACCGGAATCACGTCGCCGGACATCGCAACTGCTGGGCCCCAGCTTGCGCCGCCGTCAATGTTGGTCCCGACCGATCGTACCCAAATAACTTGACCAGGCCCACCCGCGGGGAACGGCATGTCGATGTTGCCTTGCCCACTGGGCAGCTTGACGGTCTGCGCCGTGATCGGCCCATCTCCGACCGCGGCGATCGGCATCTCTGCCGAAGCCGATCGTGGCGGTCCCGGGGGGCCGGCCCAGATCTCGACTTTCATTTCCTTGATTCGTCCGAGCGGATCGAGCGTGCTGATTTTCACCGGCACCACCGGTCTACCAAGCTGGGCGGAAACATAAGGCATGCCGAACGCGGGTTCGTTCAGGCGTCCATCCAAAATAAGGCGAAGGGCGAGGACGGGCGTCGCCGAGCTTTCGGGTGCAACCGCGTTGCCCGAAATCGCGATGGCGACGACGTTGCCTTCGATATCGACTATGGGACCGCCCGCGCTCGCTGGCCCCATGCCGGTGCGCAGGTTGACGAGGTCGAACATGCCATCGGCGAATTTGCGAAACCCGAAGGCGATCGCTGGCCGAACGATTATTTCCGGCCCGGGTTTGGCTGCTGGCTTAGGCCCACCTACGAATACCGTTTGGCCCAGGCCCGGTGCGGGATTCTTGCTAAGCTCAAGCGGCTTTGAGAGGTCGGCACCATTGACGCGCAGAATTGCCAGGCGATTCACCGGATCGACGCCCACCAGTTGGGCTGGTACCGTTCGCAGTTTTCCGTCGCCACCCGTTAGGCCGACTTGGATGACATTCGGTGCCGATGCCGATATCCCTGTACCAACCACCTCGGCGTTGGTCACGATGATTCCTTTTTCGGCAACGAGAAATCCGCTGCCGTCGATACGTTTCCCAGTTGGCATCGTCGTCTGAATCGAAACGGTCGCCCGTTTCACTCGTTGCAAGATATCCGTCGGCAGTTCGTCGATGATCGGATTCGGCGGCGGGAATACCTTGGGCAGCGGGTCGACTTTCTTTTTCGGTTCCGGTTCCGGTTCCTTTTTCGGATCGGGAACCGGCGGCGTCACCGGATCGGGCTTCTTCTTCGCTTCGGGTTCCGGCTCCTTCTTTGGCTCGATCTTATCGTCGTCCTTTTTTTTGTCTGTCGGCTCTGGGTCGGTCTTTTTGTTGCGAGTGGGATCGGTCTTCGCGTCTTCCTTTTTATCGCCATCCTTCTTGGCTTCCACGGCTCCGTCGTTTTTATTGTTTTCGACTTTCGCGATGGGGCCGGGATCGTTCGGCGGCGTGTCGCTTTTGCGAATGAAGAAGAAATACCCCGCCGTGCCGCCCCCGAGCAGGAGCAGGAACAGCAAGGCCCCAATGCCGCCAACGACGAGCATGACGGGGAAGGCGCCTTTTTTCTTGGCGGTGTTCGTTTTCTGCTTTTTCGTTGGGCGTTCCTCATCTTCCTCCGCGTCATCTTCGTCGTTGCGATTGTGTGACGAGGCAGCCATCTTGAGCTTTGTCTTGCGTGCGTCCTGAATCGCTTGGGTGTCGTCGCGTTTTGATTTTTCCGCGGGCACGACAATCGGTTTCTCGCATTTCTTGCAACGAATCTTCTTGCCGCGCTTTTCGTCGTCCACGACGTTGACGGTTTTGCAAGCCGGACAGTTGATGCGAAGTGCCATAAAGATGTCTCACCAAACACAGCGAAATGAGTCGCCGTGGACTCCGGGCAGAGATGACGCAATTAACCGATGTTTCTGAATTCGTGGAGTTTATGCTAACTTTTTGAGCGGACAAACGCAAGGGTGTTGGCGAATAATAAAAACCATTAAGGAACGTCGTACCAAAGGCATTCCGTTTCGCCGTACGACGAAACGACGTTGGTGGCGTTCGAAAAGCCTAAGCGGTCACCCAGGTTTCGACTTTCTTCAGATCGCCGAGAGCGGAGCGGAAACGCTGCCAATCGCGCCATGCGACGTCCGCGTAGGTCAGCGCGAATGCCAGTACGCGTTGCCGAAAGCGTTCGATGTTGTCCAATTCAGGCAACGGATTTACCGGTCCCTGGTAGCGCATCGACGATCGCAGGTGGATTCGTCCGAGTATTGCACCATGAGCCCTCATCACCTCGATAAATTGGTTCGGCGACTTTAATTTTTTCCAATCGATGCGCTCGGCATGCGGGCTGATCTCACGAACCTGAAACGACATTGCTCCATCGACAGCCGACCCCAGGTAGGGACTCGGCGCCGCCTGAGATTGCCGTTGGCAGGCGATCACGTTCTCCGCCCGGGCGAGCAGTGCGGACGCGGTCGTCGTTCGACCCCGAGCTGCGTCATACGCCGACGGTCGTGATTCCTTGAACTCCAAGAGAACGTTTTTTTTTTCGGCATGGCCCTTCCCCGAAACCAGGGCGACGTAGCGATGCCTACCCATGCTGCCGATTCCGGATATCCTACCGCAGATGTCGTGTAGGTCGAAGAAACGTTTCGGGAGATCCCGGTCTATCCACTGTTTCTGCAGGTCGGCGACTAAGCGAATAACCTGGGCGGTTTCCACCTCAGAAAGATTGTAGTATTTCTGCAAAGATCGTTTGATTCGTCTTTCTCCACCAACGTCATCCGTCGTCTCGGAAATGAATTTAGTGCGCTTCACCTCGGCGACTTGCTTGATCATCTGCATGATGTCGGCGCAATCGCCTGGCGTACTTTCCGAATAGGCGAGATCGCTGAATCGGCCCTTCTTCAAACCTGACCGAATCACAAAGCAATAACTCTCCAGGCTTGACAGCACCGCTTCCGCTTGGGCCTCCAGCGGAATTGCCTGCGTCTTGGCCGCCAACACGACATTCGCGGCGAAACGGCAAACGTCAGACGCGAATCGTCCCTGCGTGGTTTCGTCGAAATCGTTGACATCGTAATGGATCTCGCCGTCGGCTGCCTTGTAGGTACCATAATTTTCACTATGGATGTCGCCCACTAGATCGAGTTCCGCCGGCGTATCGATCGCGGGCGGCAAGGCGACGACCTGGCCAGTGACGACATCCTCCGCGAACAGATGAAAGAAGCCGCGAAAGAACGCAAACGCACTTTCCGCCATGCGATCGATCTTCATCCGCATTAATTCGTGATTGCGTTTTGCGTATTCTCGATTAACGGCGATGAACCGTTCGACAGCGTCGCGCATCGTCGTCCCCCTAGCGGTATGACCCAAGAAAAGATAAGATCAACAAAGGTGAAGCGTTTGAAATAAATCCGACGCGCGTCTCGTTCCCAATCTCTTGTTTGGGAACGGACATTCAGAAAACTCTGTTTCGCTTCATAGAACCCGTGTAATTCCAGGTTTCGTGAAACGGAGTTTCGAGGACGAGGTTCCCAAACAGGAGTTTGGGAGCCATGTAATCCGACGTTTGTCGGATACGTCAATGTCCACATGGTTGTTCTAAATATGAAGTACATCATACGACACGGCGTCATGCGATTGCTTGGCGAATTCGCCCCCGTCGGCGATGCCGTCTATTTCCGCAATCAGGAAGTCGTAATCGAATCGGAGCGCGGCCAAGAGGTCGCGGAGGTTCTCTGCGAATCCACTGCTCGCGCAGTTGAGTTCATCGACGAGCCGACCCATGGCAAAATCCTGCGCGTCATGTCGAATGAAGATCGCGTCGTCCTGCTGGAACGGCAAGCACGTGAGGATGTCGCCTATCGCGGCGGCCTCGACTTCATCGCTCAACGCCGACTGCAAATGGAACTTGTCGATGTCGAGTTGCTGCTCGGCGGCGAACGGCTGATCTTCTACTTCCTCTCCGAGAAGCGGGTCGATTTTCGCGATCTCGTCAAAGACCTCGCCCGTGAATTTCACACGCGCATCGAGATGCGCCAAATCGGCGTGCGCGACGAAGCCAAGCTGCTCGCTGATTATGGCGATTGCGGCAAACCAGTCTGCTGCAACACACACATGCTTGTAATGCCGCCTGTCTCCATGAAGATGGCCAAGCTGCAAAAATCGACGCTCGACCCTTCGAAAATCTCCGGGCGGTGCGGTCGCCTGAAATGCTGCTTGCGTTTCGAGCAGGATGTCTACGAGGAATTTCAGGACCAGCTGCCGCCGCAGGGCGCACGCGTCGTCACGGCGAAGGGGCCGGCCAAAGTGCTTGCCCAGGAAGTTCTGGCGAGGAAATTGCTCGTCGAGTTTGAAGATGGTCGTCGGGTGATGATCGCCAAGGACGAAATTCTCTCTGTCATGGGTGGAAAAGGCAAATGAGTTTCTTCAACAACAAACTAATGGACATCGTGCGGGCCGATCGGCGCTATGCCTATGAAGCGTATGAGTTCGTGTTCCAATCGCTGGAACACACCCAAAAGATGCTCGGCCGAACTCTCGATATGACGACCGTCGATCCGTCGGAACGACGCAATCATGTGAGTTGCCGGCAGCTTCTCGACGGAGCACGCGAATTGGCGATTCGCGAATTCGGCCTGATGGCTCGCGTGGTCCTGAGACGATGGGGCATCACCAGGACGGACGACTTTGGCGAAATTGTCTTCAACCTCATCGAAGCTGAGTTGATGAGCAAGACCGACGAGGACGCCCGGACCGATTTCCGCGGCGTCTTCGATCTCGACGAATCGCTGTCGCAAGGTTTCCAGATTGTGCTGGAAGATGAGTGAAAGCGCGTTTAGCCGTTCACCTTTGGCGAGCACGACCAGATCAGGCACCGCACCCACGTCGCGCTCGCCAAAGGCGATTGGCTAAACAATGAACCTCGTTTGACGGAGCCAGCGCATGACCTTTCCGAAAGCTCGGCCGATCGTGTTTGGGTTGCTTTTCCTCGGCTGGCTCGGATTCCTCTTCTACCTCGTCCTCAGCGCTCCGACCGATATCGTCTCACGGCCTCAACTTTTGGCGGCGCCGATTTGCATCATCGGCGAAGTTCGCGAGGACAACGGCAAGGCGGATGCGAATGTCTCGATCGTCGAAATCCTCTTTGCGCCGAAGATCAAGATAGTTGGCGAAAGAATTCTGCTACATGACCTGCCTACCTTAGCAAAAGGCCATGGCTATCGCGGGCCGGGCAGGTATATTCTGCCGCTCGCCGAAGGGCCCGACGGCATGCTCGAACTCGCTGCCGTGCCGCGATTGACGGGTCGTTCGACCAAATTCTCCGCCAGTCATGGTGACCTGATGATCGTCGGCAACTTTTCGCGGCGATTTTCTCGCCGACTGTTGGGGCCAATCGCCCAAGGCAAGGCAGTCGAAGCCAAACTAGCCGGGTATCATGTGTGGCTCGACGACGTGAACCTGCGCATCTACATGCTCAACGACGGCACGCGCCAGCAGGCGGATGCGATACTGAACTCGCGGTGAATTGTCTTGCGGCTTAGCGCTCACAATATCCCACGCGATCGTTCCGAAGCTTATCCAAATCGTTTGCCTGATTACAGCCAACCTCTAATCGGAGATTTTATTATGTCTTTTCGCGACCTGTCCTCCCTTGGCTTGCTTCTATGCGGCCTTGCGATTTCGATGTTCGCTTTCGCGGCGTCGGCGCAGGAGCACACGAAGGATTCGCTCGATACGGTGAAGAAATCATTGGCGAGCAAGAAAGGCATATTGATCGATGTCCGCGAGAAATCAGAATGGGACGCCGGCCATCTCAAAGACGCCAAGCTATTACCACTGAGCACGCTCAACGGCGATACGCTTCCGAAGGGCTTAGCGGATTTGCTGCCCAAGGGAAAAGTCGCGTACTTGCATTGCGCCAAAGGCGGCCGATGTGTCACTGCCGCAGAGATCCTCCGCAAGGCCGGTTATGATGTGCGACCGCTCAAAGATGGCTATCAGAGCCTGCTGAAAGAGGGATTTGAGAAAGCCAAGAAATGACGGCAAATATGAATCGTTTAGCCGCTCGCCTTTGGCGAACGCGGACGTGACATAGGATTGACATACGCCATGTCCGCGCTCACCAAAGGCGAGCGGCTAAACGAGATCCCTTAGTCCAACATCTTGATCTTGATGTCCTTGAAGTGAATGCGAGCGCCTTCCGCCTGGAAGCCGATCGGGCCACTCGTCAACACCGACTTCGCGGTGCTAACGGCAACGCCGTTGAGCTTCGCCGAAATCGAGCCATCGGCACGGACGGTGACCTCCGTCGTGTTCCACTCGTGGCTCGCCTTGAGCGCTTTCTGCTGGGCCTTTTCGTCGAACGTGTCTACTCGCTTGTCGTCCTTCGGGAAACCCGGATAGAACATCTTGCCGTGGTCTTTGTAGCGGCCCTGGGGTTCGACCGACTTCGGCCAAATCTTGTGCGGCTCCTGGATGTGAACGAGTAGGCCGCTGTTCATCGTGGTCTTTTCCGGTTGATTTTTGGGATAGGTCCACGAATAGCTGATGACGTAGTTCTTGTAGGATTTCTCGGTATAGAAGTAGCCCCACGGGTTACCGGCGACTTGGACCTCGCCGTCCTTGACGACGAAAGCGGTCTTTGGATCGCCTTTGTCGGTGTCACGCAAGAATGTCTTCCAGCCGGTAAGGTCTTTGCCATTGAAGAGCGGCGTGAAGCCTTTGTCATCATCGGCCTGACTAGCGGAAACGCTAAACGCAGCAACGACGACCAGGGTGAAAATCGCGATACGTTTCATTGAGAATGCTCCAGTACTGAAGAGAGGGTGAATCGGTGATCTAAATAATCGTTCGATTTAATGTGGCACGGCAGTTTGCGTCGCAGCTTCTACGACGCGGAGCGTCGTGCTACATTAGATCGCTTCAACTATGCATCTGGAATCGCCCGACGGCGTCGAACGCGTTGGGATAATGCGTTATGGTAGGTTCCGGTTGCCCCGCTGGCCAGCTGATGGCGAGCACATCGAACCGAGCGGCGCGATCGAGCAGGCGACGTTTTTGCGTGTAGTACAACGCCAGGCGGGTCAGTCGTGACTGTTTTCGTGAATCGACGGACTGAGCAGCTGATTGGGCGTCGCCGGACTCCGTCGAGCGTACTTCCACGAACACGAGCGTTTTGCCGTCCAAGGCGATGATATCAATTTCGCCTATGTCGCAGGTGAAATTGTGCTCGATCAGTCGATAGCCGAGCGAGCGCAAAAAACGAGACGCCGCCTTTTCGGATCGCGATCCGAACCAGCGGCGCCACAAGGGATGAGCGGTCAATGAGAGCATGAAACGCTCCGATTGTCTGCCAGCAATGCTATTTCGTTTGACCACCCGTGGCGGCAGGCGTATTGACCGGAACCGCGCTGGATGCGACGATGGGGGTCTTCTTCTTGCGTTCGCGTAGACGGGTCGCGTCTTTGCCGATGCGGTCTCGCAGGTAATACAGCTTTGCGCGGCGAACTTTGCCGGACCGCTTCACATCGACTTTGGCGATCTTCGGCGAATGCAGCGGGAACGTTCGCTCGACGCCTTCGCCCTGCACGATTCGACGGACGGTGAACATCTCGTTCATCCCTTCGCCTTTACGTGAGATGATTAGGCCGGAAAAAATCTGTACGCGTTCCTTCTCGCCTTCGAGGATACGCTGATGGACATCGACGTTATCGCCGATCTCAAACTGCGGAACTTCTTTTTTCAGGCCAGGTTCTTCGACCGCGGCCATTAGTTTGTTTTTCATGGGGAGTCTCCTGTTCCTATTTCTGGATACGCCTGTACGCTAGCGTTCGCGTGGGATTATTTGAGCGCTAAGCCGCAAGCGGAATACAATTCGTCATTTTCTATTTCTTACTTCTCAGGTCCGATTGTTCGGCTCGCCATTTCGCGATCGCTTCGTGGTTCCCGCCCAGCAGGATGTCGGGTACTTCCATGCCACGGAAAACGCGTGGCCGAGTGTATTGCGGATATTCCAGCCGACCCGGTTCGCAATGCGATTCTTCCGTGAGGCTTTGTTCGTCACCAAGGACACCGGGAATCCAGCGGATAACGGTATCGATAATGACCATCGCGGGCACTTCGCCGCCGTTGCAGACAAAATCGCCGATGGAAATTTCACGCGGCTTCAAGCTCAGGCGAATCCGCTCGTCGAAGCCTTCGTAGCGGCCACAGAGCAACATCAAGCGTTTGTGGGTCGCGAGCTCCTTGACGATATTTTGTGTCAACCGCTCGCCGCCGGGCGTCAACATCACCAGCTGGGCCCCTGGTTCCGCTTTGGATTGTATCGCTTCGATGGCGTCGAGGACCGGTTCGGGCATCAGCACCATGCCAGGCCCACCACCAAATGGGCGGTCGTCGACGACTTTGTGCTTGCCCTTGGCCCAATCGCGGATGTTCCAGACGTTAATCTGAACCAAGCTGCGATCGATCGCCAACTTCAGTAGGCTCTGCGTGAAGTAACCCTGAAAAATATCGGGGAACAAGGTCAGCACGTCGAAACGCATGAGAGACGCCCGCTCAAACCCCAGGATGAGCGCAGCTATGCCCGGGGATACCGACTCGTGGTTCGCGTCCGTTTACTGCGCTGGCGCGGCTGCCGCTTGGGCTGCAGCGTCTTCGGCCTTCTTCATGTGTTTTTTCAGCAGTGCTTGCACATTCTCCGATGGCAGCGCTCCGACGCTCATCCAGTATTTCACGCGATCCGGCTTGAGTGTCACGCGATTTTCGGTCTTGGGGACCATCGGATCGTATGTGCCAAGGTCCTCAAGCGTTCGTCCATCACGCGGCTGGCGTGAGTCGATCGCCACGATACGGAAATAGGGACGATGCTTGCGTCCCATCATTTTCATGCGAATGCGAACAGCCACTGTTTCACCCTTCGATAGAAACAAAATTTTTCGAGCAGTTTGATTTACAGAAAACCCAATGGATGTGCAGGGGAGTGGTCGAAAATACGGGGATTTGTTTCGGGCAATGTCGCAGCCGCTCGGGTTTGACCGATCCGAGCCTGAGGGCCAGCGACGGGCGCCGCTTGGCCCTTCGTTGGCCCTCAGGCTCGGACCAGGGGTCAGTTCTTCACATTTGTGCTGATCGCCGTCCGAATGCTGTCACTGACCTGCTTCGCGAGTTTCTGGTTGCCGACGGCGTTGAAATGCACTTTGTCACCCGATTGCCATTCCTTGGCGTTGGGCAGCACAGAACTATACAAATCGTTGATTGCGATCTTGCGTTCCTTCATCAGCGTCTCGGCGACCGTGTTGAGATTCTTGATATCGTCGAAGCGCTTACCCGTTCGGTTCATGATCGGCGTCGTGCTGGCCCAGATCAGCTTCGCGCCGGTTTTCTCCATCGCGTCCACGAGCTTCGTGAGATTCTCGCGATACTTCTCGGGCGTATGGCGGATGTGCATCTTGCCCTCGAACTTTGTTTCGTTGGAGATCAACCCGCCCTTTTCGCTGAGCATGTGCGTATCCCAGATGCCCCAGTTGAAATGGATCATGTCCCATTTTCCGTCACCCAGCCAGGCCTTGATACGTGCCACGCCATGCCCGGTGTGCTGGCAGTTTTCGTTGGGCCGAAGCACGACCGCGACACCGTCAAGCTGCTTGCGAACCGGGTCGGTGTAGCCGAGCGAGATCGAATCGCCGATGATGAGCACGCGCGGCAGCTTTTTTCCCTGCGACCAGGCGTTGCTTGCCAAGAGCAGCATTGCGACGGTGCCGAGAAGGGACAGGTGGAAGGATCGCATGGGAAGAGGCTCCTGTGAGAACTCGGCTTATTTGATCGCTAGATACCCAACAACCTTATTGGGCTATCGTAACCGGGCGATGCCGCCACTACAATAGGCGAATCGTGTTTTGTGTGAACCGCTTGCCGTTTAACGCTCGCAAGATGCCACGTGATTGCTAAACGACAAGCCCAGGAAATCTCCGCCAAGGACTAGGTACATGACGACGACCGATCAGGCGATTCGTTCATCGGGAGTCCTGTTGCATCCAACATCGCTGCCAAGCTCGTTTGGCATCGGCGATCTGGGGCCGAGCGCGTATGCGTGGGTGGATGCCCTCGTGCAGGCCAAGCAGACCTGGTGGCAGATCCTGCCAATCGGTCCGACGGGATACGGTGATTCTCCCTATCAGTGTTTTTCCGCATTCGCGGGCAATCCGTATATCGTCAGTCCGCAGCACCTTGTCGAAGACGGGTTGCTCGATCCGGGCGACTGCGATAACGGCGGCTTTCCGGCGAATATCGTACTCTACGGGCCGGTCATCCAGTTCAAAAACTTCCTGCTCGAAAAGGCCTGGCAGCGTTTTCAAGCGGGGCGCGGTTCCGTGCTCAAGCCGGCGTTTGAGAAATTCTGCGCGGAAGAGTCGGCCTGGCTCGACGATTACGCGCTATTCATGGCGATCAAGGATCGGCATCAGCTCCGCAGCTGGCTGGACTGGGAAACTCCCGCGCGCATGCGTGAGCCGGCTTACCTGCAGCGTGTGCGAACCGAATCAGCAAGCGTTTTCGGTCAGCATCGCTTTCGGCAATTTCTCTTCTTCCGGCAATGGCGCCAGCTCAAAAGTTACGCCAACGAGCGCGGCATCAAGATCATCGGCGACATTCCGATCTTCGTCTCGCCCGACTCCGCCGATGTCTGGGGCAGCCCCCATCTGTTCGCGCTGGACAGCGAGCGCAAGCCGGAGATGGTCGCCGGCGTGCCTCCCGATTATTTCAGTGCGACCGGGCAGCTCTGGGGCAATCCGCATTACGACTGGACCGCGATGGAGAAAACCGGTTTCGCCTGGTGGGTCGAACGCTTCCGCGCCACCACGAAACTTGTCGATCTCGTGCGGCTCGACCATTTTCGCGGCTTTCAGGCGTACTGGGAAGTGCCGGCGGGCAGTCCGAATGCAATCAAAGGCCGCTGGGTGCTCGCTCCGGGTCAGAGGCTGCTGGAGGCAGTCAAAGCGAAGCTTGGCGGATTACCGATCATCGCCGAGGATTTGGGCGTCATCACGCCGGAAGTCGATGCGCTGCGGCGAGCGTTTGATTTACCGGGCATGCGCATCTTGCAATTTGCGTTCGGCGAAGGGGCGACGAATCGCTTCTTACCGCATAATTATGACGCGAACACCGTCGTCTACACAGGCACGCACGACAACGACACGACGTGCGGCTGGTATCGCGCTGCCGACGAAGTTATCCGCGACCATGTGCGGCGCTACTTGGCACGCGACGGTGCGGACGTGGCGTGGGACTTTATTCGCGCGGCCTGGAGTTCGGTGGCGGCGTGTGCCATCGCGCCGTTGCAAGACATCTTGAATCTCGGCACGGAAGCGCGTATGAATTTTCCGGGCAAGCCTCAGGGCAACTGGTCGTGGCGTTTGCCGCCGAGCCAACTGAACCTGCAATGCCTGGATCGCCTCATTGAACTGACGGAATTGTATGGGCGGGGTAGAATTGAAAAGAGTGTGTCTGTTTAGCCGCTCGCCTTTGGCGAGCGCGACGTGAATACTGACATCCGGCAGGACCACGCTCGCCAAAAGCGAGCGGCTAAACGGAACGTGGGGATGATAATTCGTTGAAAGACAAATCACTACAACCTTATATCTGGATCCTTCTCAGCGGCTTTTCGTTTAGCTGGATGGTAATTCTCGCGCCGCTGGCGAATAAGGCGTGCCCTTGGCAATTCGTCGCTATCATGCGCTGTATCATCCCGCTGGTGCTGACCGCGATTTGGGCGAAATGGGACGGCGTCGAATTCGTCGTCTGGAGTTCGCGCGTCCTGTGGGTCCGCAGCATTGCCGGGAGTTGCAGCCTCGTCGGCACGTTTTATGCGTTGAGCATTCTACCGGTAACCGACATCTACACGATCTCGAACATCTTCCCGATCTGGGTCGCGCTGCTGTCTTGGCCGTTGCTTGGGCGCATGCCCTCGATTGCGGTGTGGGTGTCGATCGTCAGCAGCGTCGTCGGCGTGGCGGTCATTCAGGGCCATGAATTAGGCACAGGAAACTATGCTGCGCTGGTTGTCGTCGCTGTTTCGCTTTTCACGGCCGTGGCGATGCTTGGACTGAATCGCCTGCGTCACATGGACCCGCGCGCCGTGGTCGTGCATTTCTCCGCCACGGCTCTCGTGTTCGCTTGTGGCACGCTGCTCTTTCCGATCGAACCGCCGACCGTGGAGTTCTCCGCGATTCACGCCTGGGAACTGCTCGGCGTCGGCGTATCGGCAGCGATTGGACAATACTTCCTGACCCGGGCGTTCACCGCCGGTGACCCCGCGCGCGTCTCCGTCGCCAGTCTGTCGCAATTCGTGATGGTTCTCGCGCTCGATGTCACCATTCTCGGCCACGTGCCAAGCCTGTCGAAACTCTGGGGCATCCCGCTGATCCTCGGCCCGACGATCTGGCTGATGACGCGCTGCACGCGCTCGGAGCCCGAACCTCCCGTGCCAATTCCGGCGGCATCACTCCGATAAATCGCATAGGCATCAACTATAAAGAACTCAGGCTAGGCAATCAAATTTGAACCACAGAGGCACAGAGAGCACAGAGGAAATGCGCGGAATAGTGAATTGGAATTCTCACGATTCTGCGTGCCTTGTTCTTTTCCCATTCTTCGTATTTCCTCTGTGTCCTCTGTGTCCTCTGTGTCCTCTGTGCCTCTGTGGTTCAATTGTGTTTTTCCGATGCGCGTTCCTTAAGGTGATGCCAATGGGCATCACTCCGATAAACCGCCGGTCAACTCGCCCAGCGCAAGTAGCCAGTGTGCTCGTGTCTGCGCCTCCGCAGAGCGGGACTCGCCGGCGTTAACCTCACGTTCGACAAACTTCATCCCTTCCACTTTCGCGCGCACCATCGCGCGGTAGGCCGAATAGAACGGCAAGAGCGCTCGCCTCTTCGAATCGCCTGATACGTTAAAGTACCTATCCGCGAAGTGATGCGCCAAATCGCGCCGACCGTGGTACTTCAGGTCCATCACCAGAAACGCCATGTCCGGGACCGGATCGGCGAAGCGGAAGCGATCCGCGAATTCGATGCAATCGATTAGCGCCATGTCATTCGGCGGCGCTCGATCGGGAAACAAATACACATGATCGAGGTGCAAATCGCCATGCGTATCGCGCGGCACATTGCGAGCGGCACGCGATTCGATCAAGTCGCGCAACTCGCCAAGCACGGCTTCGGTTCGTTCGCGCAATCGGCCATGCACCTCCGCGCTGACGGCGGCGCCGATGTGGGCTTCGGTCTGTACGAAATTTTCGCGTGCATTGGCGGCGACGACATCGAAGCGGCCAAAGCTGCTGATACGCGTGTTCGTCTCCGCCGACTGATGAAATCGCGCGACGCGCTCCGCAAGCGTGGTGATCTGCTCGGGCGTGACCGTGCCACGCTCGACGTGCGTCTCCAGTGTGGCGTCGCTCGGCAACCGCTGCATCTGGACCGCCCACTCGACGACCGCGCCGCCGGCTTCCATGCCATCGCGCGTAATCGGCACAACGCCGAGGTAGACGTTCGGTGCCGAGCGGCGGTTCAGCCGCACTTCCTCGTCGCAATAGAATCGTCGTTTTTGGAGTGACGTGAAATCGAGAAAGCCAAGGTCGATCGGCTTCTTGATCTTGTACGCGAACGGCCCGGCCAGGAAGACAGCGGAGATGTGCGTTTGATGGACCTCAATCGGCCCCGTCGCATGCGGATATGCGCTGGGTTGCGAGAGGATCGTGATGAGGTCGATGATGTGCATGTGAATTTCCAAGCCCGCAGGCTCCTTCGTCGCCTGCGGGCTTGACGATTATCACTACTCCCGCATCGCCTGCAAGCGCGGCATCAGCAGTTGCGGCGGGCCCCCGAACATCCCTGCGAAGCCTTTCGGAGTGGTATTGACGCGCTGGCCGACTTTCTTCAGCTTTTCCTTTTCATACCATCCGTGCTCGGCCCGCGACAGGATGCCGTCGATGACTTTGCGCACCGCGTCGGCCTCGTCGTTTTTGCCGTGCTTCGACGCATGATCGACAATCTCGCGAGCCTGCGGGATCATCTTGGTGTAGAAGCGGTCAGCGACCTCGAACATGCCGTGCCAGTGGGCGTAATCCGGAGCAAACATCGACGCGCCGTGGCGTGCCCGTCTTCCTTCGTGATGCCAGAGGTAATACCTGCTCCACTCGATCTCTTCGTCGAATTCCGTTTTCGTGAGCAGGTTTTTTTCACGCAGAGACTTCATGATCATCTCGCCCGGCTTGGCGAATTTTTCGTTGTAAAGCACAATGAAATCGTCGTACTGTTTGTAGAAACCATCGACGTAGTCCATCGTATGGCAATGACTGCACACCTGCTTCATGCTTCCACGCCGGGTCTCGCCTTTATGCTTGATGAGCGCGGCACGCTTGGCAGGCTCGGTTTCCTTGACGACTTTGTGGTGCTCGTCGGTGTCCATCCACTGGCTGATCGGCGGGCGATTCGTCCACGAGATGCGATCGCCGACATCGTGCGTGATCTCGCCGTTGTTTCGGCTATGCCCAGACATGTGGCAGGTCGCGCAGATCGGGGCGTGCTGGTAGTCTTTGCCGAGCACCCATTTGTGCGAGCCGAGATTCATGTGATCCTTGAGATCGCGATAGGCGATGCCGTGGCGTGATTCCTCGTAGATTTCCTTCTGCGGATGATCCGGTCCAAGGTGGCAATGCCCGCAGTTTTCGGGCTGGCGCGCGCGGCGTGATGAGAAGTCGTGGCGCGAATGGCACGCCGAACACGAGCCGCGCGAGCCGTCAAGATTCAGCCGGCCGATGCCATGGTTCGGCTAGGTGGACGCGTCGAAAAGCGGCCAACCCTTGTCCTTGAGAATGCGTGCCACGGCGTCTTTGTTCGTCGGCTTTCCGGTCTTATCCGGCTTGAGTTCCTCGAAGGTGATCTTCTTGCCGTCGGTCGATTGAAATGCCATTTTGCTGCCGTGACATTGTTGACAACCGCTCGCGGCGCTGGCGAGGCCGTTGACCATTTTGCCCTTGAGATCGTCACGCCCAGGCGTCGGGCTGTGCGGGCTGAACGGCACGCGCGAACCTTCCACTGTCTCCGCGAGGAAGTTGTCGAGCGACGCCAAAATATTCCCTCCCGCAGCATGATGGCTGGCGAGGAATTGGTCCGTCTCCTTCTGATGGCAGCGCCGGCAGTCCAGCGGCGTGACCACCGTCGCGATCAGCGATCCGTAATGCTCGAATGCGTCGGCGTCCTCCTTTCCCGCCTGATGGCATTCGACGCTGCCGATGCCTTTGCGTGCATGTCCGCTGCCCTTCCAGTGATCGATGATCGACGGATTGCTTTGCTGATGGCATTCGATGCACTGTCGAGAACTCGTCGGTATCGTGTAGCTCGTCTCTGTCGGAAAAAAGACCTCTTTTTGAAAATGCTGCCTATCAGCGGCGAGGAACTTTGATCCGGCGGTCCCCATTTTCTATTGCGGCGTCCGCTTTTCTACCTTCGGAGCGGTAATTTTTCCGATGGAATCTACCTATCGAC
>SIAQ01000072.1 GCA_009697105.1 Gemmataceae bacterium
GAAGCTGCTCCAGGACCAACACCAGAACGCCACCGCTCGCCGTTGCCATACCGTGACCCGCCATCAGCGAATCATTGGACTCGGAATCAACCTTGCCGAACTTCCTTGTTGTATACCAAGATAGAGATCAAGTAGCGCTGTCGTACTAAGGAGCAGCTATTGGGCGCCCTTGGCCCTGGCTTGCACCGATTTGAGGGCCTCACGGGCTGTCGCGCTGGCGAAATTACCGCTGCTGTTGGCGAGCTTGGTCAAGGCGGGGATACACTCGGGCGTGCCGATTTCCTTGAGTACGTCGCTGGCCAAGGTGGCAATCCAAGGGTCTGGATTCGCGACGTACGGAATCACCGCTTTCTCAGCTACGGGTCCCATCCCCTTCAAGGCCACATTCGCCGCGTTGCGGGTGGCGATGGAACTGCGGAGGTATTTCGCGACGAGTTCGGCCGCCTCGGGCGTTTTGAACTGTGTCAGCACGTCAAAGGCTTCACCGTAGATAAAGGCGTTGTCAACAGCTGGCGCGATCCCCGCAACATTCTCGGGACCGCCCCAGACCAACAGGGCGCGCAGTGTCGCTTTGCCCAGCCAGCCGTCCTTTTCGTTGACCAATACTTCGAGCGCCTTGGCCACCTCGGCACGACGCTCGGGCAATGGGGCATACGCCTTCGCCAGCTGGTCCGCTGCGGTGATTCGTCTTCGGCCGTCGGTGGCTTTGAGATCCGCCAGCGCCGCATCCACCTCAGCAGGGTTCGGCAGCGGCAGATCGAGCTTCTTGCCTTCGATTGCGAAAGTCCGCCCTTGCACGCTCTTCAACGTGCCAAAATTGATCTTGGGTGCAATGGTCTTGGGATCGGCGACGGGATCGATCTCGATCGTCAATCCAAGGTTGTCCCTCTTAACAACGCTAAATTTGCCTTCAAACTGTTTCGGCGCTGTGTCCTCGATGAATCGCCGCGTTGGCACATCCGGGATCGCGGTGATATTTAGCGTCACCGACTTGGGGTTTTTCGGAAACGTCAAACGGACTGGGTGCGGTTGCGTGAAGATCGTCTGGGCGTCGGCGTAGACGTAGGAGAATTGGAACGCGAACGTGTCATCCACGAAGGCGCCATTCGGAAGCTTGAACGAGCCGACCGCGGTTTGATCCTGAATTTTGAGCGCCACCGGGGCCGCGTTGGCGATTTTGGCCCAACCTTGAGCATTCGGCTTGACCAGCGCATCTTCGGCCACGGCGAAGTAGGCGCTCACCGTGCCGACCTTGAGCATCGGATCGGATAAGCGAGCCATGACCATGAACTGATCGACGGGAACGGGCGGATCGCCTTTCGCGATATCGGGCAGCCGGACCGAAAGGGAGTCCCTGACGCGGACGTTGTTTTTGCGGTCGTGGACCCAGGTCTCGCCAAGTGCGTCAAGGCGGGTTCCCTGCTGTTTCAACTGAAAGACGATGGCGTTGGAAAGGCGGCCTTTGAACATTTGGTTCAATTCGCCGGCGGGAATGACAAAGCCGATCTGTTTGCCTGGAACCGTCGCCACGGCGATGCCAACGAGTCGTCCATTGCCGTCGATGACGGGGCCGCCGCTGTTGCCTGGGTTGAGTTCGCCGTTGATATGGATGTCGGTGAGTTCGTTGTTCACGTCGCGGCGGAGTCCCGAGATCGTTCCCTTGCCCGTAGTGATGGTTGGATTCCCTGGTTTGCCCGGAATCCGATCCTTTACGGGAAAGCCGAAGGTGAAGATGGGAAGCGTCTCGGCCACGGCGGCCTCCAGGTTGACATCGATGGGTTGCGGGAGATTTCGCGCGCCGGTGACGCGGAGTGCCGCCAAGTCGGCTTCCTCGTCGATGGCCACCACCGAAGCGATGAGAGTCTGTTCCTCCGCCGTTCCACTGTTGATGACGACCGACACTTTCGGCTTGGCCTTTGGCTGCGGACTGGGTTGTGCGAACGGCCCGAATGTTCCGCCCTTGGGCCCTTTCAAGAAGGTTGGCGGTCCTTTGGGGCCGCCTTTTCCCTTGGACTTCGGGGGGGCGGGTTCCTCTTGCTCCACGGCGATGACATGGAAATTGGTGATGATGTAGGCGGTGTCGCCGCTTGATTTGACGAGGAATCCGCTCCCCGTGGACGATTGATTGCCGATATCAACGCGAACCAGCATCGTGGCGCGCGAGGTCTTCGTCTTCAGCTCGTCGGTAAGCTCTACGGGACCGGCGATTGGCGGCTTCGGTTTGCCGTCCGGGCCGACCGGTGCGTCCTTGATCGCGGGAATGTCCGGACCTTTGGCGATCGGGCCTTGCCGATCTTTGGCAAGCCACCAGAACACGCCGCCGCCCACGAGTACAAGTCCCAACAGTAGCACGCCAGCGCCGACGCACAGGCCGACGATTAACCCGGACTTGCTCGCTGGTTTCTTCTTACCCGCGCGATCATCGTTCCGATTCTGTTTTCCCTTGCTTCGGCCAGGACGGTCGTCGTCATCGGTGTCGCCCTCATCGTCCGCACGCGACCTACGGTCACGCGATGGCCGCTCTTCGTCATCGTTGTCATCCTTCACCGCTCTGCCCTTGGCGCCGATGACGGGACGATCCAGCTTGGTTTTTACCGCGGTGGAGCTTTTCGGTGACTCATTGTCAGAAGCGACAAACAATGTCTCACACTCGGGACACGTGACTTTCCGCCCCTTCGCAGGGCGCGTAGCGACTTTGAGAATCGCCTCACAATCGGGACAGCGCAGCGAGATGGCGGCCATGATTCGACCCTACATATTCGTTGGATGAAAGTGACGTCTTCGACGATAATTGGTGGTTTGCGTTCAGCGCTCATGCAGCGAGCGCTAAACGTAAACCGGCGGATCGTTATCGTAATCGTAATCGCTGATTATCCAATGATCTTAGGCCGAATCCTGCGCGAATGCAAGTCGCTGGTTCGATTATCCCGCCAGCGATTTCTTTTGTTTCGGTCCGCGCATCTCGGCTCGCGTCACACTGAGAGCATCGAGCAAGTAGTTGTAAACATCGCGGAAGAAGATTTCCTCGTTGAAAAGTTCCAGGCTGCGAATGCCCGCGATACGCCGTTTGCTTTCGCCAAGCAGGTCATGCACGGCCGGCATCTGGAACTGATTCAAGACAGCCCGGAGCGCGACCAAACAGGCGTCGCGATCGACGGCAAGGTACAGGTCGAAGAATTCCTTGAACAAACTGTAATGAGCGCGTTCGTCAACGGTGATGAGACCGAGGATCGTTTCAAGCGCCGGGTCGCCTCCCATCGCCTTCGCGCGTTGGCGCAGGTTGCGGTAGTTGATGAAGGTCGCATGCTCCTGCACCATGGCATAGGCGAGCATGCCGAGGTGGTTGGCGACGGGCATATTCCATTCGCGTTCAAAGACCTGCTTCTCCAGATCGACCATGTATTCTTCGGTGCGGTGCTTGCCGCGGAGCAGCCAATCGCTCAGGACCAACGAATGCTTCGATTCCTCGTACCCCCAGTTGCAGTAGAACCAGGTTCGGCCTTTACTTTGCCGCACGACCGGCAGCACCTTGCCGACGTAATCGGGCAAATACAACTCGACGCAGCAGAACGTCTCCACAACATCGGTGATGGCGGGATCAAGGTTCGGATTGCACTGGTCCCACGGCACATCGTCACGAATGTTCCAGCGGCGTTTCTTTTCGGCGAGATCGAAGAACTCGCGATAGATTTTCCAGAGTTTCAGTTCAACGTCGTCGTAGAACTTGGGCATTTCAACTACGTCCATGTGCGTTTCCTTTGCCGATAAACGGGTGCGGGCTCAATATTGTTACCGCAATGTTAATTTTTTACCCGATTCCATCGTGAGTGACCAGACGAATCGAAAGGGAATCGAGCACTTCGATACGGCGAATTCTTCTATTTCTCAACCGTTCCGGGACGCGGCAGTTGATAGAACACCACGCACAAATAAACGGCCAATACTGCGGCGAAAAAACACCATACCGACACAAACGCATAGTGATAGATCGCCGCCGCCAGGACCGCCGAGGCGCCGAGCACGAGGCCCGGTATGCGAGCCCAGCTTTCGGACGACAGCATCGGCGGAAGAGCAACCGAAAAAAGGTAGAGAACCCGCAACGGTGTTTTGTCGATATAGTGGTAAATCTTCAGGTCATCGTAAATGTAACGAATCGAATGGTGGTCGATTTTCGTTTCCAATAGTGCGGGATCGAGCACGAGCGGCCAATATAAAATCCAGAACCAACTGGTCGCCAGCACGCTAACACAGGCGAATATCCAGCGCTGCCTCGGGATCGGCTCCATGATCGTCGTCAGTACCGGAAACCAGAACGGCCAAAACGCCAGCGCGAAGAATAGAAAAAAAAGCGACGCCAGGCGTATCTGAAACTGGTTGTCTGCGGCAAGCCCAAGCCAAACGCAACCTTCGCCGATTTGCTGCACGCCAAATATTAACGGCACGATGGCGAGGCCAAGGTACGCACGTTTTTTCCGCCAGGCCGACCAAATGCAGTAGATACCCGCAGGCACGAGCGCTGCACCTACCGTGAAGCTGGCTTGTGCGGAAAAACACACGTTGGTTGCCTCCTGAAATCCGTTTAACCGCGACGCGCCAGCGGAGCGAGAGGACGATCACGCGCTCCGCTCGCGCGTCGCGGCTAAACTATGCACCCACCAAATACCCGAACTCCCCGCGAAATTGCTCGGGCGTTTTCTTGATGTATTCGGCCAGCTTTCTGAGTTCCTTGGCGTCGTCGAAATCGCTTTTCTCCAACCGGATCATGTACTCCATCGCGACCTGAAAACCTTCGCCTTTGATGTTTACGAGTCGAGTCTGCATGCGTTTGGTGCGAGGATCGAGCATGTCCTCGAACTTCATCGGCTTCATGCCGCCGTCGATGAAGCCGATGATGGCGCCAAACTCCATGGCTTGGGGCGTGTGCAGAAATTTGACCGCGCTGTAGCCGAGGTCGCGCGTGTATTCGATGTCGAACGGGATCGGGTCGGCACAGCGAAGCTCGTAGCCGAGGTCTTTGCTGACGAGTGTCGTGCTGATACCAACCGGTTCGATGGCATAGCCGAGCATTTCGTGTAGCCGGGCGGCCTTGGCGGATTTGGGCTTCACGAGGCGTTCGTTGAGCAAGTCGCGCAGGAGGTTGCCGACGCCGATCTCGCCAAGCCGGAGGTGGCCAAAGTCGTCGGTCTCATAGTTTCCGTATTTGCCGCCGGTGTTATCGAGGATGATCTTGAGTTCGTCTTTGATCGATTCGATAAGTCCCTCGGCAAGGACAATGACGCCGTACGGACGATTGTGAGCGTGGCGTTTAATCATCGCGCCGACGAGGATGTCGGTCAGCTGTTTGATCTTGATCGCTTTCGGCTTCTTGGTTTCCAGGTCCAGGCCGAACTCTTCGGGGATGATGGTGAGCGTCGCCGCTGCCGCCTTGCCTACGCCCAGAGCGAGATGCCCGGCGGCGCGGCCCATGCTGACAACGAGGTACCAGCGCGACGTGGTACGAGCGTCTTCGGCGAGGTTGCGCGCGACGGCGGCGCCGTAATGCCGAGCCGTCTCGAATCCGAACGTCGGCGTGGAACCTGGCAGCGGGAGATCGTTATCGATCGTTTTCGGCACATGGGCCACGCGGATATAGCCGCCGCTCTCCTTGTAGGCTTTGTAAACCTGACTCGCCGTGTAGGCGGTATCGTCGCCGCCGATGCTGACGATGGCATCGAAGCACATCCTTTTGCACAGTTCGATGACGTTGTCCATGTGCTCGCGATTCTTCGACGGATTGGTGCGCGACGTGCGGAGCAGCGATCCGCCGCGATAGTACACCTGTTTGACGTCTTCCTTGGTCAGTCGAACGATGTGCGTCGGATTTAGGTCATCATCATGGCGAACGAGCCATTTGAAGTTTTCTTCACCGCCACGCTTCGCGATGCCCTCGTTGATCGCCTTCAGTGCCTCGCCGTTGGCGAGCCATTTGTAGCCATCCTCGATACCGAATACTTCGATACCGCGGTTGCATGCTTCGATGGTGACGGCACTGATTACCCCGTTGATGCCCGGCGCGGGGCCGCCGCCGACTACCAGCGCCAGACGTTTGATGGTGGGGTCTATACTCATGGGAATCTTCTCCAGAATGAAAGAACACCGGCGGCGTGATCGCGTATTCCAACGCCAGGGCACACCTTCCGCTTATCGTTTAGGATTGGAAAAAAGCCTGTTTACGTTTAGCGCTCGCGCGATCCGTCGTCGCCACGGCATCCAGCGAGCGATAAACGTAAACAAGTATTTAGTTGAACAACGACTTGGCGTTGATCTTCACTTTGCGTTGATTCTTCAAGTCGGAATCGGTGGTGACACTCAACAGGTGCTCGCCGTCTCGGGTTGCGCGTACCTGCCAGGTGACGGGGCTGGGCCGGCCTTCACGTAATGCCTTTTCAATGAGCTGTGTCTGCTTCGACGGGTCAATGTGTTCAAGGCCCGGCGGCAATTCGAGCGTCGCGGTCGTGGCCTTTTCGTCGGCCACCAGCGCGACGACGGTTAGCTCGCCGCCCGTGAACATACGCCCGCCCACGGTGAGAGCGAGCTTGCCGCTGCCTCCTACCGTCACGGAGCCGAGACCATAGGTGAAGCCCATTTCGCGCGTCTCGCCGGGCTTGAGTTCCTTTTTGTTCCAGTACATAACTGCACACGAGTCACCACCAAAATTAGTTTTGCCTGTGGGCTTTTTTCCGATGAACGGCACCACCGGCACGTCGTATTCTTTGTAGCCTCCCTTGGCTTCTCCAATAGTTTTTCCTGGGTAGTGGGTGAGCAAAAAACGATCCGGTGCCTCGAATTTGTCGCTAATTTTAAGTCCAATTCTGACGACAGTTCCAGGTTTTGAAATGTCTGCGTTTTCCATGCATTCAACGAAGTCGGGAACTTCTTTGCCCTTGAGATCCTTGAACGTGGTTACAACACCAGGGATACCTGGAATCGTAAACGGCACGTCATCTTTCTCGCCAATGGTCCCGTCAATGAGAATCCGCATACCAACGATATGCGGCTTCTTATCCTTGTTTGTTATCTTGTACCTCGCCAGGCACGTATTGAGCAGGCGCTTCTTATCGCCCGGAATGTTCGGATCGGGGTCTGATGGCTCAAGGGTTACCGTTTGAATTACTTCAATATTGCCGCGTGTGAACTTAAAAGTTCGCGAACGGCCATCATCCCCAAATTTGCCCGCTTTTTGGGCTTTCTTTTCAATCCAGTTCCCGATGGCCGTGTGTCCCAACACCATCTGCGGAAGATCATCGATGGCGAGCATTGTGCTGTTACCCGCGCCGGTAACGTAATAATTCAGCTTAAGCGGCGGCTCATCCTTGTCGTTCGGATTAATCTTGTGAACGGCAAAGGTCATGTGATCGTCATTCTCACCGTCCTTCGTGCCTTCATTATGCCGAATCATGATGTGCGGCCGCGGATCGATTTCCTTCATGACGCCTTCGGTAACGGACGTGCCGCCGCCAGCGTTACCGGCGACGAAGAAGTCGTGGATGAGCAACACTAGGATGACGACAAACAGCATCGCCAGCGGGAGGAGATATAGCATCAGCCGAACGATCAACGGCGTGCCCGGTTTCGGCTTCGAGATATCCGACGAGGCCCCGCTATCGGATCGCGATTTCGGCATCGGCGAGGATTCGGTCACGGCGAAAGGCGACGGGTCACCAGCACCGGTTGCGGGTTCATCGAACGAGAACGGCGACCCCGAAGTCGCCGGCGTCGGCAGGGTCATGTTCGGCGGCGTCAGCGGGGAAGGGGCGTCCACCGACGAGCGCTTTTTGGATGTCGATGCCGTGTCCGGCTCAAGGATCTGAATTTCCGCTTCGGCCGTCTTCAGCGCCACGCCTGCTTTGCCGCCGATGACGTTGACTTTGATCGGTACGGTCAATTTCTGACCGCCGTTGCCGACGAGTTGCAGCGTCGTTTCGAGCTTGGGAGGGCAGGGCGAGGGTACGCGAATCGTAATCGGCACGGTGGCGGATTTACCCGACAGCTTTGTTTGGCCGACTTCGATCCAATCCACGCTGCTGGTGGCCCAGCCGTAAACGACTTTGCGTTCGGCCGTGGTGATCTCGATGGTTGCTTCGACGGTCTTGCCGACCGCGCCTTGGAGGTCAAGCGACTGCGGGGCAAAATCAACCTTCGGTGCCTTGGCGACACCGAGCGCTTCAAAGAACTGTTGAATGGCCCCCATGCCGGACATGGTCGGGCCTTGCACGGGGTACGCCCAACCGTTGCTGGCGTACCATTTCGCGATGTCGCCGCTCTCGAACGACGGAGCGGTTTCCTTCGGGTTTGCCTTGGCTTTTTCGGCGATTTGACGGGGCGTCATCGCGCCGGCGAATAGGCCACCGGCGTACGGCGTAATCGGCACATCGACCTTGACGGTTACCGTTACCGTCCCGCCGTTTGAATCGACGATCAGGTGGCCCTCGAGCGGCTTCGATCCCGCGCGAAGGTGCTGACCTCGAACATGAATAGGAATGAGCGTATCGCTGCCGAACTGGAACAGCTTTTCTGAATGTCCCGCGCCGTCGCCCACGGTAAGCCATTTGCAGTCGGAGGTCACCGTGCCGTAAACCAACCGCATGCCGAGGTTGGTTAGGTGCAGTTCGCTGGCGCGGTCCTGGCCGATCTTGAGCACGCCGACGTTGATTTCGCTCGGTTCCGCCTGAAGCTTTGGCTCTTGAACAGCCTGCGTCGGGAGTTTTCCCAGCAGCTGATCTAAACCGCGATCTATGTCGGGAAATTTGGCGGCTTCCTGGGCCGCCATCGCCAAATCGACACGGCCTAGACCGCCGAAAAACGAGCCGAGAAAGCCCTGTTTGAGCAGATCGATCGCCTGGGGCCAATATTGTTGGCAGACAACGGCGAGCTGATCGAAGTTTCGGCACGCCTGCCCGTTAGGAAAAACGAACTGATTGGGGAACGGCGCCGACCCAGCGTTGATAGGTCCGCCGGCCCGGCCCGCGAGCGCGGCACCGTCGTAAAAGCAATAGGCAGCTTCATTGGGATTGACGCGTGAGCACTGCGCACAGACCAAGCTCATAGGCGTGATCCTTCGCCGGGAGTTGCGGATGTTAGTTGGACACGAATTTTCGATGACGCCGAAGCGTCATCAAGTATCCGTGCGGGGCTGATGCGTTGTTTTTGTATTACACATACGAGGATTTGACATGGGCATTCTGCGGCGAAATTTCAGATTGGGGAAAGAACCAAGCGCTCGCATGAGATGATGCGAACGCTTGGCCGTAAACGGTATTGCTATCCACTCACCACTACCCTAAACCTTGACACGCATATGCACGGTGCCGATCTGGATCGTCGAACCGGCGTACAGCTGCTTCGGCTGGCCGGGGTAGACACGCTCACGATTGACGAACGTGCCGTTTGCGCTGTTGAGGTCTTCGACCGTGAGAACGCCCGTGGCGTCGTCCCAAATAATCAAGGCGTGCTGGCGCGAGCACCAGACGCGATCTTCGGGTTCCTGGAACGTGAGATCGACATCAACAGGCTTTTCGTCAGCGCGGCCGACAAAGTTCTCGCCAGCGAACAGCGTGTACTCGTCGTTGGGCTTGAGGCCTCGCTGAACGACGAGCTTGATCGTGGAACCCGGCGGAATCGGCGTTGGCGCGGCACCTGCTGGAGCGGGCGCAACTGGTGCCGGAGCGGCTGCCACAGGGACCGGGGCCGGCGGCGGGGCCACTGGGATCGGAGGCGCTTCGACGGCTGCGGGAGGCAGTTCGACGACCGCGATGGCAACGACTTCTTCCACCACAATGGCGGCAGCCGGCGCCTCTTCGACAATCGCAACCGCGATTACCTCAGCAGGCTCCTCAATAATGGCGGCCATGATCGGCGCTTCGGCCGTCGCGGCTTCAACTGGCTCTGACGCCACGTTGCTGACATCGGATTTGCACTGTTCACAAAACAGAGCGCCATCCTCATTGTTAAAACTGCAGAAGGGACATTTCACCATGACGACAGTAACCTCCACGTCGAAGGAACCGATGTTTTTTCATCGGTCGTTGCTGGTTTATTGGGATAGGAAAAAATTCGACCACCCGCCCCGGGCGAGCAGTCGAATAACGCTGTTAGTTTTTCGGCGCTTCATCCGCCACGCGCGAGGAATCGTCCATCGCAAGCTGTGTCTTCTTCGACACGCGTCCGCCGGTGTTCAGCTCTTGCAGCACCTGCTTGGCGAGCATCGTCTTTTTGGCGGCTCGTGGGCCCATCAGTTGGCCCTTTGCCTCGATCTGCTGTGCAACCTTCTGAACCTCTTCCTTGTTCTCCGTGGCGATCGCTTTTTGCAGATCGTTGTTCAACTCGAAAATCTGCACTTCGTCAATATGCTTCATGACCTCGGCATTGACATAACCGTGGCCAGCCGATGTGTACGACATTTCCAACGGAATCTGCCCCGTCGTTTCGCGCGTGCCCGTGCCCAGGTCGTAGGTAATTTCCAGATGAGCGATCACGAACTTGCCATCCGGTCGTTTCGGCAAGCTCAGGTCGAGCACGTAACGCGACGACTGATCACGCTGCAACGTGCCCAGCGGCGCCATTTGGTGTCGTTCCTCCGGCTCCGTTGTGGCGATACCCTTGATTTCGGGCACGACCTGGCGAACGCGCTTGATCTTCACGTCCTTCATCGGTCGCAGGTGCATCTCGACATTCATGAACCCGGCGGCGGCCAGCGTTTCGAATTCCTCGATGAAAATGCGCTCGGCTTCCGACGCCTGATTAACGTCGATGTAGTACCATTTGCCTTCGCTGATGCGGGCCAAATCCTTGAGTAGATTCGCCTTCCAATCGAGGCCGACGCCCATCATGGTGAGATGGATATGATTCTTGGCGGCGCGCTCTGCAAGCGCTCGGCAGTCCTGCTCGCCCGACGTTTCGCCGTCGGTGAGGACGACGATCTGCGACAGCCGGCCTGGCGCGGCGAACTTCTCGACCTCATCCAGCGCGAGCCGAATGCCGTCGTTCATTGCCGTGCCGCCTGGATCGACGTCGAACATGTCGATCTTGCGGATGACATCTTCGATTTTGGCGCGATCGGAAATTTCCGTCGGCGGCAGCAATGTCATTGCGTTATGCGCGAACGCAACGATGGTCATCGTGTCATCAGGTTTCAGCTTTTGGATAGCCGCGATGGCCGCATCCTGCACTCGCTTGAGTCGTGGGATGTTCGTGCCGTCTTCCTCGTACATCGATCCTGATACGTCGAGGACCAACGCCAAATTAAGGCCCATGGGCTTTGACACCTCGCCGAGCCCGGAGGGAATCAGTTTGATGAGCGCATAGCTCGATGCCGATTCGCCGGCCACAGCAATGCTGTTGCGATGCATCATGCGTTCGACATGAATCTTTGCCGCCATTGTGGTACAACCTCTAGGGAAAGAGTGAACGACTCGAAAATACTAATAATCACCTACATCGCTCGCGCGACATCTACTGAATAATAGAAACCGTTACAAATGCCAACCGTCCATGGAAATGAAAAGGGGAATTCGTCCTGAGGGGATGTCACGTCGCGAATATCCGTGAAGCGAATTTTACCATACCGGGGCGCAGACAGCAATAGGCTCTTATTTCATTTTTTCAATAAATCCGTTCCAATCGCTTCGCTTTTGCGAACTATTTACATCTGTGACGATTGTTTTGGGTCCGATTCATTCATCACTATCGAATTATTCGCTCCGCACGGCATAGAAGCCCGTTTCGTGATTCTGCAACCGCGACGTGCCGGCAATCACGCGGCCGTCGCCGGTGAAGAGGTAGCCGGTGAAGTCCTGGATCGCTCGCGGATAGTTGATACGGAAGTTGATCTGATGCGCCGGCGTACTACTGACTTTGCCCGTCACGTCGTATTTCTGTCCGTCCTTGTCCGAGTAGTAAAACCCGGCGACATCACTGTTCTCCAGCACCTTGAGCTTTAACGTGCCCGACCGCCGGCCGTCGTCGTACAGCTTGTACTCACCGTTGAAGTAGCGCGGCACGAACTGCGCTCCGACGACCAGCTTATCCGTCTTGGGCGGGTTCGCTTCGGCCAGGTGCTTGGTGACGAGATACATCTCGGCCTTGTCGACGGTTTCGAGGTAATAGTCGTCCTTCGTAATGACCACGCGCAAATCAGCCGAGACCTTTGCGGGCACGACCTGCCCAATATCTAGGTTGAAGCGAAAATCGCCGAACAGCCGCACGTTTTGGCCCGACGCGGTCACCGTCTTCTCTTCGCCTTCGCGGAAGGTGACATAGCGTTCGATCAGCACGATCGGAACGGAGTCCTTCTCTGAGATTTTCTGGCGTGCGGGTTGCACGAGCAGCCTGGCGTAGCGGTTGTCGTTGGTCTTGACGACGATAAATGTGGCGGTGATCCCCGGCAGGGCGCGGCTATTCTGCACCATCAGTTCCGGCGTGAGCTTGGTGATCTTATCCGCCGACTTGGAGCCAGGCACTTTGGCGAGAATTGGATTGGTGTAGTTGTCAAACGCATCCGCTCGCGCAAGAGCGGGAACCGCCAACGCCAGGACCGCCATCAAGAACGCACGCAGCACCATGACGAATCTCCCGCGAGGAATAGGAACGGGCCCCGCTCTCATCCTACCGGTTCACGCGGGGCGTTCAATATCGTGCGTTGGGGCGAAGGCGTAATCAAGTGAGGTTCAAGCGTATCAGTCTTGCACAGCAAACGGCGAATCCAGTATAGTAAAAACGAATGAAATAATCGAGGATTTTGCATGTCAACCGCAACCGCACAACCTGTCACATATGGACACGTAAGTTCGCTTGCGAAGTTTTCGTTGGAGCGCTATCACCGAATGACGGCGAGTGGCATCCTCACGCCCGATGACAAGGTCGAGTTGCTGGAAAACTATGTGGTACTCAAAATGGCGAGAAATCCACGACATGACAGTACCGTTCAACGGATGTTGCGTCCGCTCCTCTCGCCGCTTCCCGCCGATTGGGACCTGCGAATACAAGGTGCAGTAACGCTCGCCGACAGCGAACCTGAACCGGACTATGCCGTGGTCCATGGCCGAGCTGTGAACTACGAGAAACGCCATCCTGCCCCTTCGGACATCGGCGCGTTGATCGAAGTCGCCGATTCATCGTTGTTGCGGGATCAGCGTGACAAGACGCGCATCTATGCGAGGGCTAACATCCCCGTGTATTGGATCGTTAATCTCGTCGATCGCCGCATCGAGGTGTATTCGCAGCCATCGGGGCCGACCGACTCGCCGTCATACGCAGTGTGCCAAGTCTACGTGCCCGGCCAGGAGGTACCGCTGGTGCTCGACGGCGCAGTCGCTTGCAGCGTGACCGTGGATGCGTTGTTGCCGGAGTGAGCAGCTTACGAATGCTTCAGAGCCGGAAGCGACGGTTGGAAGATGTATCGCTCACGTTTCCGGCTCCGTTTGTTTCTCCAGCCTCTCGTGGCACCTCATATTCTCGCGCATTGCTACCGCACCTTCATCAGCACCGATTCCGCAGCGTGCTCGGTGTTCTTGCCTTCGCGCTTTGCCAGGATCACGATCGGGTGGTCCTGCATGGCGACCCACGGCTCGGCGTAAAACGTCACGGTGCGGCGTGTCTCGCTCTCGTTGACGAGGATGCCGTTCAGGCCGATGTCGAGTACGCGAACGCCGTGCGGCATGCCGCGCACTTCGAGCGGCACGCGGCCCGTGAAGCCCTTGGCGCGTTCGATATGCACGGTGAGTTTAGTCTGCTTGCCGGGATGTATGGTCACTTCCATTTCGTCGGTCCAGGTACGAATATCGCCAGGCTCGATAGGATTCGGCCCCGGAATCACGGTCTCACTCACGACCTTCTTGCCACTGATGATCGCCTCGCCGATGATACGCGATGAAACCGTGCGCTTCGGACCAGGCGCGATCACCTTGGCGGTGAGTGCGATGGCGGTGCTGTAGGTGCCGGCTTCGATCGTCGTCGCCGGCGCGGTGATGCCCGGCGGGAGATCGGCGAAGCGAACGTGGATCGGGCCATCGTAACCATCGATCCGCTCCGCAGTAATGGCGAGCGGCACGGAGCCGAAGTTGGACACCTTGGGCGTGGCCGGCGCGAAACGGATGTTGAAGCCGGGCTGAGGCGGCCTGACCATGAGCCGATAGCCGAAGTTCACGCCGCCCATGCCGCGCGCGTCAATGATGCGCACTTTGTATTTGCCATCTGCCGGCGGATTGAAGAGGATGCGTGAGTCGCGGCCAAAGCCAGGGCCGCCGTCGTCGTTGCGATAGTTCAGCGTAAACACCGGGAAGCCGTTCGGCGGGAATTTCGTGCCCGGCGGATGCACATTGACTTTGTACATCGGCAAGCCGTTCGCGTGATGCGTCGGCGTCGTGTCGAGATAGCCGATACGCTGGCCTTGCGTCGCGAAGAAGTTGCAGTTGGCATCGGGGTGCGTTGGCATCGCCTGAATCTTCATTAGCTCGTTGCCCACGTAAAGGAAATTGTTGATCGCCAGTTCGTTCCATGTTTCGATGCGGATTTCCGCTTGAGCCGAATCGTGATCGCGAAACGTGACGTTTGTCTTCGCCTGCGAACGCAGTACGGCTCGCGGGACGGGATTGCCAGCCTTATCGAGAATCTCGATCACCGAATCAAGCTTGGACCCGATGCGACGAGCGAATGTTTCGACGACGAGCGGTTGGTCTTTCTTGGCGGCGAACGTCCAGGTGTGCGCGTCGCCATCCTTCGCGATGACGCCGTTCGCCGTGCTTGGGACCGCGATGGGTTTTGACGAATCAAACGCATCGAAAAATTCACCGACGACGATTTCCGCTTTGCCAAGCGGCGTGCCGAATTTCGAGGTGATGGGGACGACGATTGTGCTGCCGACCTTGGCGTCTTTCGGCACGTTCATCGGCACATTTTGCTGATCAAGAAACACGCCGTGGATGCGGATGAGGTCCTGCGTACCTCGCATTAGGCCGAGCGGATGTATTGCTGTGATGACGGGAATTTCGCCACGATGAAGCTTGTAGTTTAAGTCGCCGCCGCCGCGAAATTCGCGATCGCGCACCGTAATCAAATACGTGCCGGCGGCGTCGAACTTGTAGCCCAGGTGGCTTTCCCCCTCGGCGAGGACCTTGCCCTTCGCATCGGTAAGAATCAGTATTGGCACGAACTTCACTTTCGGATCACTCACGAGTTTGAAGCCCACCGATTCGCCGTCCTTGACGACGATTGGATGCACGTGTACAGCGCCAGCGCGATCGAGCGTACCCTCTTTCAAGCCCCACGATGAGCGAGGCGGTTCCTGGGGGTAGAACATCACAGACCCTCGGGAATCGCTGCGCTCATCCCGAGGCTTGACGGCGGGTTTCTTGGCATCGCCAAACTCGCGCACCACCTTGCCCGTCTTGATGTCGATGATCTGCACGATGCCATCGTAGCGACCGATGATGATCTGTCCGGCGTCCTCGCGCAGGGCCATGCACATGACGGTCTCGGGTTGCTTGTCATACACCTTGCGTTCGACCATTTTCTCGACATCCCACGCCTTGATGACGCGATCCTGGCCGACGGAGTAGAGCGTTTTTGAGTCGCTGGAGAACAGCATCTTTTGCACTGCTCCCTCGTGCGCGAAAACCGATTGCCGCAGCTTCGCACCCGTAGGTGTTGGTTCGTATACGCGAATACTCTTGTCCACGCCGGCGGAGACGAGGCGTTTGCCATCGGGACTCCAAGCGACGGTGTAAAGCCAATCGGTCGCATCGCCGAGCGTGTAGAGCAACTTGCCGGTCTCGACATCGAACACCTTCATGGCGCGATCGGCGGAAACGGACGCAAGCATCTTGCCATCGGGACTGAAGGCAAGACCATAGACGGCGTCGCTGTGCTCTTTGAGGACAATGGATTCGTTTTTTCTTGAGAGCACCACCGTGGAGTCATAACTCGCCGTCGCACTAATTCCGGTTGAATGGAATGCCGCATCGAGAATATCGTCCTTGTGATCGTCTAGTCGCACCGATCCTGGCTTGTCCGAGATGTTAAGCCTGGTGGCAAAAACGCCTTCTCCTGGAATCGTAGTGAACACGACAACGGCCACCTGTTTTTGTTCGTTTCCTCGGATCATTAAATATGTAATTCTCCCGCGAGATCCAATGAAGAAGTTGTCTTCACGTACCGCATCATCGAACCTTACGCCTGAAGCAGTTGCCCCGCGTGCAAAAATGAGCGTTCGCGATTTTGATTCGTATGCCAACGCGGAAACGGGCGGCAATCCCCTCACCTTCGCCTTGATCTCCGGCAGCTCGACCTTCACCACCGCCGCATCATCCTTCGCGCCCGACGCCACCCATGCACGCAAGACTTGAACCTCCGCCTTCGTCGGCTGAAACTTCGCCTTCACGGGCGGCATGATCGGCTTTTGCTTGTGCTCGGTCAGCAGCACGAGTTTGCTTTCATCAGGTTTGCCCGCGATGACGACGGCCCCGGTGTCGCTGCCTGTCATCATCGCCTTGTGCGATTCCAAATCGAGCGAGCCTTTCTGCGTCTTCGCATTGTGGCACTCCAGGCAGTACTTCGCGAGCAGCGGACGGATGTCCTTCGAGTAGCTCGGCGATTGAGCCGCGGCGGGGAAGACGAAACCCAATGAAAACATTGTGGAGAAGATGATGTGATTCATTCGGCACCTTTGAACCCTACAGTTTACGTTTAGCGCTCGCACGGCGCCTTGCGAGCGCTAAACGTAAACACCGGAATTTAATTACCGAAACGTAAACACCGAGGCTATCGATTGAACAGAAACTCGCGACTTGTCAGCACCGACCAAAACAGATCCTCAATCGCCTCTCGACGCGACACCTGTGGATCGTTCGCGGCCTCCGCCAATAATTTGCGAAAGCGTGCAAACTCGGCATCGGTCGGAATGCGTGACAGTGCCAGCACGTACACGCGGCGAATCGCATCGTCGTCGCTGACCTTCTCCGTGACCCATTCCTCGACGCGCGATTTCTTGTTGCGCAGCTTGTCGTTGAGCGTCTGGCCGTTGTTGAGGTGCAGCGCCTGGGTGACGCTCGATTCTTGCCCGCGTTCGCAGGCGCAGGTTTGGCCTCGCTCAGGCCGGCCGAATGCGTCGAGAAACTGCGAAACAAGCTGCGTGTCGGGAAGCTGCAGCGCCCGCGTGCCGAGCGGATAGTCGGGCGTCGCTGTGGCCCCGCCTGATGAGCCGACGGCCACCTTGCTAAACTCCGTGGGAATCTTGGCGATGTCGCTGTAGGCGTCGAGCACGACCTCCGCGGGAAGCCGGCGAATGATGTAGCGCGAGTAGAAGCGGTCGTCATCCTTGTTGCCCGCGACCGACGACGACGAACGCTGGTAAGCGGCTGATAGCATGATGGTTCGTACAAGCTTTTTCGTATCGTATTTGTTCTTAACGAAGTCACGCGCCAGTGCAACGAGCAGTTCTTCATTGCTCGCGGGATTCGTTTGGCGGAGATCGTCCTCAGCTTCGACCAGTCCACGGCCCATGAAATTACGCCAGACGCGATTGACGAAAGCCTTGGCGAAGTAGGGATTGTCCGGCGACGTCAGCCAATCGACGAAATATTCGCGGCGGTCCTTGCCTGGCGCGATCGGCTTTCCATCAAGAGGCGTCGGCGCCATCGCAACTCCCCGGCGAGGATGGAGGATGTCGCCTTCGCCCGCCGATTGCACGCTGAACTCGCCCGCGCGATCGCCATTCTTGATCGCGACTTGCGCGAACAGATTCGCCAGGCTCCAATATTGATCCTGCGTCCACTTCTCCATTGGGTGATTATGACATCGGCAGCAGGTGATCGACATGCCCATGAACGTCACCGCTGTCGATTCGGTGAGGTCGGTGATGTCTTTGTGCAGCATGAAATAATTCACTTCGCCGTTGCGCAGACTATTGCCTCGCGCCGTCAGGATGTCGCGAGCGAATCGATCCCAGGGCTTATTCTCGGCGACGCTTCGCTTGACGAAATTGGCAAACGAGCGCACTGCGGGCTGTGGCAGTTTGCGACTCGAAACGAGGAGAAGATCAGCCCATTTGTAGCTCCAGTAATCGACAAATTCGGGCCGTTCGAGAAGCGCGTCGATGAGCCGAGCACGGCGATCCGGACGCGTGTCCTCGGTAAATTTTCGTGCTTCTTCGGGAGTAGGCAAAACGCCTATTGCGTCGAGATACGCCCGTCGAATGAATTCGTGGCCCGAGCATTGAGGCGACGGCGGCAGCTTGATCGCTTCGAGCTTTTTGAGGACGAGCGTGTCGATGAAATTGTTCCGCGGCGACGTCGAGAACACCTTAGAGTGAATGTCGTTGGCGAACGGCGAGGCCACGCGCACCAGCGCCACTTGATTGCCGAACAGCACGACGATCGCCGCCTCGCCGTGGCCTGTGACCTTGACGGCGCCAAGATCATTAACGCCGGCGACGAGGTCCTCGGTACTTGAATATTTCGCGAGGCGTGTGACATCCTCGCTACGGCCATCGGAGTACCAGGCACGCACGATCATTTGCAGCGTATCTTTCGGCTCCAACACGGCATTCGGCGGAAACGCCTCGATACGCGTCAGCTTCGTGTCTTGTGTGGCGATGCCAGGTGCTCCGTTCGCAATCCAATTTGCAAGCACGCTGAACTCGGGCGATTTGACCTCGAGCTTCATGCCGCCGCCATGAGTAAGAGCGAGCGTCGGCTTGAGCAGAAACAAACTGCGTGCCGGCTCTTGGCGATTGACGCGCCGGGCGTTCGCCTGGCGAGTGAGCACGAAATGGTCGGCGTCGGGATCATAGCCACGCAGCGACAGCTTCAGCCCGCCTTTGCCCGCGAGCGCTCCATGGCATGCGCCGGAGTTGCAGCCGAGCCGGGTGAGCACCGGGATCACATGATTCGCGAAGCTGATTTCCTGCGGCTTTTTCGTGTTCTGCACTTTGACTTTGACGAAGGCGAATTCACCATCGCGTTCGGTGGAGACGACGGTGTCGCCATCGCCAACAGCGTGCAGAACGCCGGACGAATCGATGCGGACGACCTTGGGATTCGCCGAGCTAAAATCGGCATTGACGGTGGAGTCACCGACGATGTCCGTGCCGCGTTTGAGCAGAACGATTACGCGCTGCGTGGCACCGGGGCCATCGAGCGTGACGACGGCGGGTTGGATTTCAATGGTTTGGCCTGTGCACGCGGATAGAGTGCAAGTCAGAAGAAAAACAGACAACATATAATTCAACTTGGTTGAGAGTTTTAGTTCAGTGGGTCAATGACGCCAAAAAGCTGAGTGAGCGGAAGCGAGACGCCAGGGAGTACGGAGCCGCCTTCAAGCGATTCACCTTCGGTAAGAATCCTGCACTCGTTTCGTGACGAGAATGCATAAACGCGCCGGTTTTGCGGTGATATTACCCATACAACCTGAACTCCGGTTGCAAAAAAATCATCAATCCGACGTTCGATTTCGCTAAACGTGTTGGAGGGACTGATCACTTCGATTACGAGATTCGGTGAACATTCCAGATGGGGCGGATCGGCACTTAGGACCTCCAACGCAGGCAACCGTGAGAACTCGACATACGACATATCAGGTCGCCGTGAATTATCCTCGTTGATCTTGTAGGTGGTTTCATTAATCGCCAGGCCGAGTTTTCGTGGCAATGCGAAATTGTTGATGGCCGTAGCGAGGTATGTCGCCAGGATATTAGCGAACAGGCCCATGGGCTGCTTCTCTTTCAGAACACCATCGATCAATTCAAACGGGAAATCGATCGGTTCGGAGCGCAATTGCACCGGCGGAGTTAGCATTGCGGTTGCCATGTTGATCCTCGAATACTTTGCGGACGATTACTTGGTGTCGTTCTTTGGGGTGACAGATTGAATCGTAAACAGCTCGCGCAACGGCAAGGCGAACCCCGGCACGACATTGCCGCCGTCGAGAATATCATCGATTCCGAATATCTTGCAAGCCATGGGCGAAGGGTAAACGTACACTCGCTGAATGGTCGGGTGAACAACCCACACCGCTTCCACGCCCGCTGTGAAATACTTGATCAGTTTGATTTCGATGCCGGTATACGTGTTCGTCGGGCTAATGACCTCAATGGCGAGCTTCGGCACAATCTCGGGTTCGGCGGGGTCGGATAATAGATTCGGTATAGCCGCCAATTGTTCGTAGCTAATTAGCGAGATGTCTGGCCGGCGCGACGAGGCATCGGAGAATCTGTAGATAGCCTCAAGAATCACTAACCCGATCTGATGATTCTCCGCATAGATTCCCAACGATCGGCCCAGGCTGCTGGCGATAATGCTGGCGAGAAATCCCATCGCTTTTTCCTCTCGTTTTCCGTCGATGATCTCGAACAGAGTTCCGCGATCGTCACAGCCCAAGTTGGGAATGGGAACATCCTTCGCGATTCGTAGACCACCGATCACCTCGAAAAGTTCGTCATCGTGATCGAACGTTTCCGTAGATTCGGGGAACGCGATATTTGTTGCAGGCATCTTTCGATCCTCCGATAAAGCCCATCGTTACGGGCGAGATTGCTTCCCACGCACGACATCCTGGAAAACCCCACGCGAGCGCTAAGCCGCAAGCGGAATGCAGGTCAGAACAACTCGCGGATCGCCTGTACGCCAAAATCGACGAGCGGGATGGGGCGGTTTTGCGGGCCGGGCAGTTCGCGGTGCACATCAAGGCCGAGGCCGCGGTAGAGCGTCGCCGCGACTTCGCCGCTGGTGACGGGGCGCGACTTCGGGCGATAGCCGAGTTCGTCAGACTCGCCGATGACACGCCCGCCACGGATTGGCCCGCCACCCATAAGAATCGTCCACACGCCGGGATGATGATCGCGACCGCCAGCCGGGTTGATCTTCGGCGTGCGGCCAAACTCGCCCATCGCCGTGACGATTGTGTTCGAGTATAGGCCGCGATTCGTCAGGTCTTCGAGCAATGCGGAGTACGCCTGGTCGAAATTCGGCACGACCTCGCGCGACATCTGCGCGATGTTGGTAAACGGACGCGAGCCGTGAATGTCCCAGGTCACTTCGTCGAAGACGGTCTCGAACATATTGACGGTGACGAAGCGCACGCCGCGTTCGATCAGACGACGCGCGAGCAGACAGCTTTGGCCAAAGCGCGTACGGCCATAGCGGTCGCGAACGGCGGCTGGTTCCTGATCGAGGTTGAAGGCTTCGCGTGCCCGTGGACTCGACATGAGCCGATAGGCGAGCTGAAAGTTGCCGTCGAGTTGTCGCGCTTGCGAGTTATTCTCAAACGATTGCATGGCGCCATCGACGGCGTCGCGCATACGTTGCCGGCGGTTGGCGCGGACCGCCGAGATGTATGCCGGCGGCAGCAAGTCGGGCACTTGAAAGTTCGGCACGGCGGGATCGGCGTTCAGGATAAACGGATCGTGTGGCCGGCCCAGGTAGCCTGCAGTGTGGCCGTGCGGCAGGTTCCCACCCGTGCGGCCGATCGGTCGCGGCACGAGCACATGCGGCGGCATGTCGTCACGCGCACCTTTGACGTAGCCGAGCACGCAGCCGATGTGCGGATGCTCGATCCCGCCGGCGAACAGGCGACCCGTCTGCATCATCTGATAGCCGGTGTCGTGCACCGCCGTCGCGGTGTGATAGACCGAGCGGATGAGCGAAAACTTGTCGGCATGTCGGGCCATGCGCGGGAAAATTTCGCTGATCTGCATGCCGTTGACGTTCGTCGCCGTCGGACGGAAGGGGCCGCGAATCTCCTCTGGCGCGTTCGGCTTCGGGTCCCACGTGTCGATATGGCTCGGCCCGCCGACGAGGAATAGCATGATGCAATTCGTGTCGCGGGTCGCCTGTCCGGTTTGTTGTGCCTGCAGGTAATCGTTGAGCGTGAGGCCAAGCGTCGTGATCGCGCCGGCGTAGAGAAAATCGCGGCGAGTGACACCATCGCAAAAGTGTGCAGGTCTTTGTGCGTCGAGTCGAATCATATTTGTTGCTCCCGAAAAATATCAGTTGCGTATAACGATTATTATAGCAAATTCAAACGTTTAGCCGTTCGCCTTTGGCGAGCGCGGACTCCCATCCATTCAGGAGCCAGTAAATGCGTAGCATTCTCGGATTGCCAGCGGCGATTTTTGTCATCGCCAGCACCACGATGCCGGCATCAGCACAACCACCCGATGTGAAGGATGCGGTCGCCGCTGTCCGCAAGCACATCGACGCGATGCAGTTCGGGAAAGACGCCGGCGAAGTCGTCGCGCAGTCCGCACTCGCAGTCAAGAAGACCTTCCCCGCACATGTAATGGTACTCGGGCGGTTCCGCCAGTTTCCGGTCGCGCGGATCATGCCGGAGGGGTTGCAATCGTCGAACATTTTCGCCGTGACCAAGGACGGCAAGATTGAACATCTGAAAGACGCGAAGACGCTGGAGAAATTCTTCCGCACGCACGACAAGATGGCCGATGACGCCGCCGCCAAGCGTGCCCTGGCCGCGTGGTTGACGCTATCGCAGGAATTCCGCCAAGACGGCATGTTCAAATTCGAAGTCATGGAGAAAGAATTCATCGTGAAGGACGGCAAAGCGATAGGCCGAGCTGTCGTTATGCAAGGAGGCAACGGCGAGTTGCGAGCCGAGCTAACCATCGGCAAGGACGGCGTTCTCGCCAGCACGACGGAAAAGGCAGCCATCCGCCCCGGCCCGCGGCCGATCTGCCAGGCGACCAAACTGCTCGACGCCGACCCGATCGTGCGTCGCATGGCCGAGCAGGATCTGCTCATCATGGGGCTGTCGGCACGCGGCTACATAATGGAACAGCGTGACCGTGCTAACGGCGATTTGCGGCTCGCCATCGACCGTTTGTGGCTACGCATTCAGAAGAACGGGTGGTAAGGATTGTCGTATTCCGCTTGCGGCTTAGCGCTCGGATCATCCCGCGCGAGCGCTAAGCCGCAAGGCGGGGATCACCGTGCCGACCTCACGAATCGAGGGCGTAATGCCATTCCTATTGCTCAACGAACATGACGTGCGGCAACTTCTCACGATGGACGCCGCCATCGACGCGGTCGATGGCGTACTACGTGCGGCAACATTGGGGGAAGCCCAGAATATCCCCCGCGCTCGCAGCCAGACCGATCACGTCATGCTGCATGCGATGTCCGGCGCCGCCAAGGGATCGAACTCGCTTGGCTACAAGGCGTATACGACGACTCGATCTGGCGCCCATTTTTACGTCGGCCTCTTCGACGGCAAAACGGGCGAACTCGCCGCGCTCATTCAAGCCGACTGGCTGGGCCAAGTTCGCACCGGAGCGGCCAGCGGCGTGGCGACCCGCGCTCTCGCACGACCCGATGCTTCGACCGTCGGGTTGTTCGGCGCTGGCAAGCAGGCACGCACGCAACTTCTCGCCGTTTGCCGTGTGCGAACGATCTGTGCGATTCGCGTCTATTCGCGTCATCCCGATGGGTGTCGAGCCTTCTGCGAGGAAATGACTCCGTTATGCAACTGTCCCGTCGAACTCGCGCAGCGCCCCGAAGACGCGGCACGCAACATGGACATCGTCATCACGGCAACGAGCAGCCGCGACCCGGTGCTGCTCGGCGATTGGCTTTCGGAGGGGACGCACCTCAATATCATCGGCTCGAATTTCTGGTCGAAGGCGGAGATCGATGTGCGAACCGTTGAACGGGCCAGTCTCATCGCGGTCGACGACAAAGACCAAGCTCACATCGAAGCAGGCGATTTCCGTGCCTCGATCGATCAGAAGATTCTGCAATGGGCTGATGTGCACGAGCTCGGCGACATTCTCGTTGGCCGCACGCCGGGACGAACGTCGCCGCGTGATATCACGCTGTTCAAGTCGTTGGGTCTAGCGATCGAGGACGTGGCGACGGCGGCGCATCTCGTCGCAATCGCGAAAGAGAAAAACGTGGGACGCTGGATCGATTGGTGACGCACGTGACAATTTACGAGCCGGAAGCGTGAGCGACGGTTTTCGGCAGTCCGTCGCGTACGCTTCCGGCTCGTAAATCGCCTTTTTGTCAAAATCACTTGCACGTAACCGCAATCACAAAATACCCCTTGAATCGCGGGCACGGGCACACGTCGTACAACCGGCCAAGGAACACGCCCGGCGACACTTCGCGCAGTTCATCCCGTGTGTTGCCAAATACCGCTGCGCCGCGTGGGTAGGTGGCGACAATACATGGCTTGCCATCGTGCTGGCTGAGCCCGATCTCGGCATGCCCGGAGACCGCCTTGAAGCCAGGCCATTGGTTGATGAAATCGCCAGCGGGATCGAAGTGTTTGCCCTTCCACGCCGCGCTGGAAAGCGACGCCTTAAGCCTCGGAAACCGCGCGTCCGTCATCAGTAAAACTTGGCCCTTCATGAAACCTGTCGGGATTTGGCTTACGGATGCTTGTTCAAACAACCGATCCAGGTCGCAGACACTCATCCGCTTGAGTTGGGCGGGCGTGAGACACGCCTTTGGTTCGTTGGCTCTACTCGATGCCGGCATCAAAACAACGCAAAGCGAGGCCGCCATGAAAAAAAGGCTGCGAGATGAAACCATTGGAAGACAACTCATAGGATTATTGTGAAAGCTAGATAGTGAAAATCGAAACACTACACTCTATCATGGGCTATGATGCCCGAAAGTAAAATCCAATTTCATGGAAAGGAAATTCATGCAATTCGTAAAAGGTCTGACCGTGGCGGTTCTCTTCGTCGTGCCAATTATGCTGTCGGCAGGGGAGCCAGGGAAGTTGCGTGAGATCGAGATGAAGGGCGGCAAAGTCGGCGCGCCGAAGAAAAACCCATTCATGCCGACGATCATCACGAACGCCGAGGAATTAAAGAAAGCGATTCCCGAAGCTGACGAAGCGATCCAAAAACAGATCGAATTCGCGAAGGACAAGCTCGTGCTCTTCACCTGGTCCGGCTCAGGCGGCGACAAACTGAACGCCACGCTGAGCGAAGACGGCAAAACCGCGACCTTCACGCGCAAGCTCGGCCTGACACGCGATTTCCGCATGCACGTGCGGCTGTTCGCGATTCCGGCGACTGCGGAATTCAAAGTCACGATTGGGAAGTGATCGGCGATAGAATTTGCCGCTTGCGGCTTAGCGATCGCAAGTCGCCGGGCGAGCGCTAAGCCGCAAGCGGTAGAACGAAATCGGGGATTTCACGGCGTCGCCGGCTGGGTCCATGCCACCTCGACATCGCCCTTTTGATACGGGTTCGGGTGCAGCTTGGTTGAGATCACCTTGGCACGCACATACAATTCCTTGCCCGTCAAACGATAGCTCGGTTCCAGCGAATCGCTCTCAGCGACGACTTTGCCCAGGTCCGTGTGATAGTCGCGCGTCACGTCGAGTTGCTTGCCGTCCTTGTCGATCTTCGGCGTGGAAGCGAGCGACGTGTCCTTCATCGTGGCGATGAACTGCGTTTTGTATTTCACACCCTCCTCCGGAAGAATCGCAAACGATAGCTCTTTCGCCGATCGCTTGACATGCTTCAGCACGACGCCCGTCGAGCCATAGAAATCACCGGCGTCCATCGCCTTGCACATCGATTCCGCAGTAAGAAATGGCGTCTGCACCATGATCCACCCGCGGCCCGGATTGGTCTTGCCGATGCCGTAGCTGTGGTACTCATGCGCATCATCGGTCACCATGCCGTAGACGATTGGCAGCTTTTCTTTTCCCAGGCGCAAGGCAAGCACGATGTCCCACATCTTCTCGCAACTCACGTGAGTAGCGTCGCCGTAGTTCTTGACGATGGGATGACCGTTGAATATCTCGAAGAAACGTAGCTCTTCGGTGAGCATGTCCTCGGCCTTCACGCCCCAGACGAAGTTCGGGTGATTGAGAAACGCGATCGTACGTAGCCCCTTCTTCTTTTGCTGTTCTCGAACGGCACGCAGGTTGACGACGATCGTTTCGGACACGCTTTTTCCATCAGCGGGAAGGATCACATCGCGCAGGTTTATGGCATTCATGTGTACTGGGTTCTTGGCATATCTGTGCGTGATCTCCTCGCCGGGGATGAGCAGAAATTTGCCCGCTTCCTCGAGCATGCTGCGAAATTCGGCCAGCGGTTTTAGGCGAACCTGTTCCGTCTTCGCGTCCTTCATGCGGCGCTCGACCCAGGCGGAACCGAAGCGATCGACGTATTTCTTGACGGCGACATCGCGATTGGTTTTCGCGTTGACATCGATCCAGCGTTCGCCTTCGGAAAGTACGTTGTGATCGGAAAGCGTCAGGAAGTGATACCCGTGGCTCTTATACCAGTCGGCGATCATTTCGGGGAAGTCGTTGCCATCGCTCCACAGCGAATGCGTGTGCAGATTGCCTTTCCAGTAGGTGGGTCCAGCGGCGACCTTGAAAAGCGGCTCCGTTTTCGCGGGGTTCGGCTGCGAGCCGGCCAGCTGCCAGCCGACCACAAGCGAGACGCAGGCGATGCTTAGAAGTGCCGCGAGGAGAGTGCGAAGTCGTTTCGGCATGGCAAAGTTCCGAGAAGGTGTGGGGTTCGGAAGCGAGCGCGATGCCGATACCGTATGCCGATGAACGCAATCGACAAGCCGGATGGTCTGGTTGTCGATGGTGAATTCATCAAACATTTTTGCTTGGCAATGTCGAATCAGTTTCATCTGGTGTAAAATGACTGCAGGAGGTACGATCATGGAAACGGAAAAAACCTACGATCTCGAACTCGCGCAACGGTTGTATCTCGAATATTATGCGATGTGCTTTTGGCACATGAAGCCGGACCTCGTCGTCAACCAAGATGCGATTCCGGCCGTGTTGAAGGGATTTACGAATTTTTGGCCGACGCCGCGGGTGGTTCGATGCGGCCGAACTTGCGGAGACGGGGAAGAGTGAGGCCCCATGCCACTAACTGAAATGCAGAAACGAGTGATGACCGAGCTGTCTGCGACGAGGAGCTCCGACAGCCACGTCGCGGGCGGAGTGCTTGTCAATCGCAGCGACCAAAGTCCGAGGTATTCGTCGGATATCGATTTCTTTCACGTGCTTCAGGCATGCCGATCTCGCCTGATCCAGAAAAACCGGAATTCTCGCAGCTCATTCGCCATTACGGTTCGGTGGGCGGATCATTGCCAGCGATACCCCCCCTCACTTCTTCGGAGTCCCGTTAATGCACACAACCGAAATCGCGACGCTTGGCGGCGGCTGCTTCTGGTGTCTTGAAGCTGTCCTCGAACAGCTTCGCGGCGTGACGAAAGTCGAGTCCGGCTACACCGGCGGCGCGACGCCCAACCCCACCTATAAGCAAGTTTGCACTGGCGAATCAGGCCATGCCGAGGTCGTGCGCGTCAGCTTCGATCCGACGGTAATCACCTTTCGCGAAATCCTGGAGTGCTTCTTTGCATTCCATGACCCGACCACGTTGAATCGCCAAGGTGCGGATGCCGGCACGCAATACCGTTCGGCGATTTTCTATCATTCCGATGAGCAACGACAGACCTCGCAAACCGTCATTGCAGACCTTACAGGCCAAAAGATATGGGAACGCCCGATCGTGACCGAGATCACGCCCGCGGAACCATTCCATCGCGCGGAGGAGTATCACCAGGGCTATTTCCGCAGCAATCCGTATCAGCCGTACTGCCTGGCCGTCGTGGCGCCGAAGGTCGTGAAACTCCGCAAGTATTTCGCGGAGAAGCTGAAGGAATGAAACAACCGACAAAAGTCGCTTTACGAGCCGGAAGCGTAAGCGACGGGCTGGAGAAATCCGTCGCTTCCGCTTCCGGCTCGTACTTTTGTCGGGCGTGTCAGGATTGAATTCCCTGTTGAACTAAAATAGAAATGTCCGGTCATAACGCAATAGGAATGTCCTCTTTCGCCCTTGGGCAAGGAGGACAGCTATGAGCGTGCAACAGAAAGACCGGATCGAGATGAGCCAGCAAGAACGTGATCGACTCAAGGTGCTGCATG